>QKCD01000104.1 GCA_003245815.1 Sulfuricurvum sp. | reverse complement strand
ATCGGAGACATAGAGGGCCGCCGAAGCGGCGTTGAGGCCGAGCACCTGAAGGTCGGCATCTTCATCCGCGCTGAGGACCATCACCGTGATCTGGACGGGGTTGGCGAAGCCTTTGGGAAAGAGTGGGCGCAGGGAACGGTCGATAATGCGCGAGGTCAGCGTTTCGAAATCGCTCGGTTTGCTCTCACGTTTGATAAACCCGCCCGGGATCTTGCCCGCAGCATACGACTTCTCGATGTACTGCACCGTCAGCGGCAGGAAGCCCTCTTCGACGAATTCAGTCTCGTCGATGACGACGGTGGCCAGGACAACCGTATTGCCGGCCTTGAGCCATGCGCTTCCGTTTGCCTGACGGGCCACGCTTGTAAGCGCATACTCTTCCGTTCTGTTCTCGACGGCTACCAGTACATCATAATCCATTTAGTCCCCTAGTATCTTGATAATCATTTCATCCGAAACATCTTCTAATTGTGAATAATAACATGATGTTTCTATATAATCCTCCAGCACGTGCGGGCAGAAGAGCGCGTCGCAGAGCGGTTCGATGGCCGCATAGACCTCTTTTGGCAGTACCGGCGCGCAGGCAAAGAGGGCATCGGGCGAACGCGAAAGCACCGTTTTGATCGCACAGATCAGTTTCAGCCCGCTCTCCGATCCCTGGTCGACCAGCAGGACGTTTTTGCCCCGAAGACTCGTGAGGGGGCGCCCTTTGCGGTAGTGGTAGATCTTCGAGAGGATCTTCTCCTCATGCTTGCGGCGCGCCTCGCCGTAGACGTAGTCGTACTGCACGCCGAACGCTTTGACGAGGTCGTCGTTGATGACGATCTCCTCCATTTCGCTCACCCGCCCCAGTTCGCACTGCGGGTTGTGGGGCGCCATGATCGATTCGCCCATCAGCCAGTCGATCTTGAGCTTCATCCGTCCGTTGAGTTCCTGGCAGAGCGCGACGCCCCCTTCGGAAACGGCAATGAGTATCCACGATTCGCGCTGCATCTGCGCCTGCGGCAGCAGCTCCTTGAGCGCCGAAGCGGCCGCTTTTCTATCTTCAAACAGTATCATTACGAACCATCCAGTACATCGCTGAGTTTATAGTTCACCTCCGTGCCGCCGATCGGACGGAGCTCAACGGTAAAATAGACATACTTCTCGAGCACCGAATCGGTCTGGGCATTGGTCAGGATCGGCCGGTTGTTCTCGACGTAGCGCATCCCGAACTTCCAGCAGCGCTTCGTATAGTCAAAGCCGATCTCGGAGAGCTTCTTCGTATTCGTCTCCAGATCATAAGCATAGCGCCCGAAATAGCGGTAGTGGTCATTATAGCGGTAGACGGCATCAAACGTCAGGTAATTGACCCGGCTGGTGCCGTTAGCATCGGGCTGGTCTTCATAGAGGTCCGTCACACCGACGTTGAACGCATCATCGCTGTAGCGGATGCCGTTGAGCGTCTTGGAGACGCGGTGGTAATCATAGTTGTAAAAAACATCGGAGTAGAGCGAGAGTTCCGGCGTCAGCTGCCAGTCCAGCTCGTTCTCCAGCTCACTGAGCTGATCCTGGTAACGGTCAAAGGAGAAGCGCTGCGAGATGCGGTGGTAGAGAACCTGCTCCCCCTCGTCATTGACGAAGAACTGGCTGAATTTGAGGTCCAGCGCCTCTTCGATCTCGTTGACGGCGTAGAAATCGCACTCGGGGTAGAGCGCTGCATCACTCCCGGTGCAGAGCGACTGCTGGGTCTCGTAATAGCCCGCCGCGTCATCGACGCCGGCCTTGGTATAGGCAAGGTCCAGCCCCGCGGTGTGGCTGAATCCGTCGAACGCCTTCGTCACCTGCGTGCCCGCATCGAAGACGTGGTAGATCCGGCCGAAGAGCCCCGTTTCGTACATCCCGCCCGTCGGGATCGCCGATACGCTCGTCGGTTCATTCCCGAAGGTGATGTATTTCCCGTTGAGACGGGCACTGTAGGAGAGCAGCAGGTAATCCTCCAGCGCGGAGGTCTGCAGCGTGACCGGAAGGTCCACTTCCCCCTCGACCGCACGCATCCCCGTTTCGCGGAAAATATTGTTCCCGCGGAGATTGAAGGTGTAGTAAACGTGTTCGTCCAGGAAGGTGTCGATATAGCGGTGGTAGCGCAGGATCGGCAGGTTCTGCGGCGTGTCGGCGTTGCTCTTTTTGTTCAGGTCGAGGTAGTAGCGCAGGTTCATACCGTAGTAGGCATTCTCCTCGTTGTAGAAGAGGTTAACCCGGGAAAGCACCTGGTTTGACGTCGCGTAGTTGACGGTATCGTTGGAGGAGAGGTTGATATAGTCGATATCGTTCATCCACTTGATATCGGCATAGAGCCCCGACTGTCCGTGAAGGTCCAGGCCGAGCCAGCGCTGCAGCACCGCCGTGTTGGTATAGAAAAAGTCGAAACCGTAATGGTTCGAGTTGGCCAGGTCGTAGGTATCGACATAGGAGGATTTCTCCTGGAAGTAGCCCGCGTTTAACGACCCCTTGGAGACGTTCGAATCGACAAAACGGAACTTCCCGTAAAGCCCCTCGCCCCGCTCCGTGCGGATCTGCGGCCGCAGTTCCACGTCCCAGGAGGGGTCGATCGCGATGTAGACGGGCTGTTCGACGAAGAAACCTTCCGTACTGGAGACCCCGAAAGACGGGACCAGCAGACCGCTGCGCCGACGGTTGTCCAGCGAGTAGCCGAAATAGGGAAAGTAGAAGACGGGGATGCCGTAGATCTTCAGGTAGGCGTTATAGACGTTCATCCAGCGCGATTCGCTGTCGAAATCGGCGCTGGAGAAGTAAAGCACCCAGAACGGGTCGTTGGGGTCGCACCCCGACACCATCCCCTTCTCTACCGTGAAGTCCTTGTCTTCCGCGCCCGAACGCGAGGAGCTCATCCAGACATTCGTATGGCGGTCGAGCATAAAAAACGGGGAGAACTCCCGGCTCTTCGTGGCGACATCGAGCTTGGCGTAGTCCCCCATCGCGAAATAGTCCGACCCCTGCATCGCAACGATATTGCCGAAGAGTTCCAGCGTGCTGCTGTTGCGGTCGAAGTAGGCCTCGTTGGCACTGAGGTAGTAGCTTTTGTAGAGGACAAGCACATCCCCGCTGGCATGGACGACGCTCTGGTTCGAATCGAGCCGGGTTGCAAAAAATTCAATCTGGTTTTCCGCCCGCAGCGCGGTCAACACAAGCGTAAGAAGGAGAAAGAGCCTAAGCATCGACAACGACGGTGCGGGCGGTGCGATCATGCCACGCCTGGTTGTTGGGGTCGAACATCGCCCAGATAAAGCCGAGGTAGAAGATGATTTCACTCAGGATGCGGAAGACGGCGCGGTTGAATGCCGGCAGCCAGCCCGGGACCCCGCCGTCCTCCACGGCCACGACACGGATGCGCATCGCCATCTTCCCCAGCGTCGCCCCGTAAAGGGCGACGAAGAGCGTCTGGTAGAAGACCTTCATCCCCAGGTACTCCAGGGCGTAGGCGTTGGTGACAAACAGGAACGTCTCCATATCTTCCGCCTTGGAGATCGGACCCCAGAGCATGATCGTGAACAGCAGGCTCAGCAGGAGCTCGTCGATCAGAAACGCCACGGCACGCTTCGGGATGGAAGCCAGGTGCAGTTCGTACCGGTGCAGCAGCGTTTCGATCGTCTCGTTCACGGGTTAGAGGGCCTGGTATGCGATATCGGTGCGCAGTTTTTTGCCGGCGAAGTGGACCTGGCCGCAGAGCAGGTAGGCGCGGTCGCGGGCCTCGCGGATGCTTGCCCCCGTCCCGACACAGACGAGGACGCGCCCGCCTGTCGCAAAGAGCTTGCCGTCCTCTTCGCTGACACCGGCATAGGCGATGTGCGAATGCTCTGCCAGCTCCGTATGCACGATCTCGTCGACGACGATCTCCGCCGGTTCACTGCTGCTGTAGGGGTAGTCGCGGCTCGCCATGACGACGCCGACGGCGTATTCGTTCTTGAACTTCACATCCAGGGTATCGAGCTGCTTCGTCGCGGCTTTGTAGAAGAGTTCGCTTGCCGGGGAGCTCAGCAGCGGCATCAGGATCTCGCACTCCGGGTCGCCGAAACGGACGTTGAACTCCAGGGTGATCGGTTCGCCGTTCACGATCATCAGGCCGATGAAGAGGACCCCCTCGAAGGGCGCCCCCTCCGCTTGCATCCCGTCGAGCGTCGGGCGGACGATGCGTTCCTTGACCTTCTCATAGATTTCGTCGTTGACGAGCGGGGTCGGCGCGTAGGCACCCATCCCGCCCGTGTTCGGCCCCTGGTCGCCGTCAAGGAGACGCTTGTGGTCCTGCGCCGCCTGCAGGAGGATGAAGTCCTCCCCGTCACAGATGGCAAACATGGAGAGTTCGTAGCCGTCGAGGAACTCCTCGATAACGACCTTCTTCCCCGCGTCGCCGAAGGCCTTTCCGCTGAGCATCTCCGAGGCCGCTTTTTTCGCCTCGTCGTGGGTCGCTGCGATGATGACGCCCTTGCCCGCGCAGAGGCCGTCGGCTTGGACGACGACCGGCGTCGGCAGGGTCTCGATGAACTTGAAAGCCGTCTCGATATGGCCCG
>QKCD01000002.1 GCA_003245815.1 Sulfuricurvum sp. | reverse complement strand
CTCGCCGACGACGCCGTCGCGCCGGCTCTCGATCGGTACGACCCCGAACTTCGCGCGCCCGCTCTCCAGGGCCTTGAAAACGCCGCTGATCGTGCCCATCGGGAGGTATTCGCTCATCGCGCCGAAACGGCTCTCCGCCGCCTGGTGGGTAAAGGTGCCTTCCGGCCCGAGGTAGGCGATGCGTTCGGGGAGTTCGAGGTTGCGTGCGACGGCGAAGATCTCGAGGAAGATCGCTTCGATCGCCCCGGCATTGAGCAGTCCCTTCTGCTCGATGTTGAGCGTCTCAAGCCGCTTCAGGATCGCCCGTTCGCGTTCGGGGCGGTAGATCGGCGCCCCGCTTTCGTTCTTGATCTCCCCCACGCGCTCCACCACGGCCATCCGCTCGTTGATCAGGGCCAGCAGCTCCGTATCAATCGCATCAATGGCATCGCGGCACGCCTCGAGGGTGTCCAACGCTTGTATCGCTTCGCTTTTCACTTCACACTCTTTCCGGACGGTATGTCAGTGACGTCATTATACACCACCGTCCCCGATTCTTCCCTTCGCAGCCGCGCTGTAAGCGCGTCTTCGGGGCGCACTTTTCCGCTGAGGACCAGGGCCGTCCGCATCCCCAGTGCCGCCGCACCGGTCAGATCGCCGGCGTAATCGTCGCTGATCATCGTCACCCCTTCATAGGCGGCATCCGAACACTGGGTACGCAGCAGGCGCAGCGCCTCGCCGTAGAATGCTTCGGAAGGTTTGCCCACGACCGTAAACGGGACGGCCGCGGCATAGGAGAGCATCCGCAGCAGCGCCCCCACGCCGGGGAAGCGCTGTTCCTGCGTCGCATAGAGCGTCGTGTCGTGCATGCCGACCAGGCGTACACCGTTCATCAGGAAGGTGATCATCTGCGCGAAATCATCCGCACCGTAATCGGCCCGGACGGAGAGCAGGAGCGTTTGCGGCGCGCTGTAATCGCGTACGTACCCCATGGCATCAAGCTGTGCCAGGAAAGTCTCGCTGCCGTAGGCGGCTACCCCCTTCTTCGGGACCTCGCGTTCCAGAAGCATCAGCGCATCAAGGTAGCGGTTCTGGGGGATGGCAAAACCGAGCGATTGAAGGTAAGCCAGAAACTCGCTACTGGCGCGTTTCGTGTTATTGGTGACGACAAGGTAGGGGGTATGGTTGCGGTTGAGGGCGTCGATGAAGTCGACCGCCCCGGGGATGGGCGCCTGGGCCCGGTCATCGATCAGGGTGCCCTGAACGTCGACGAAGTACATGGGATCAGCCGAGGTATTTGAGCTCCGGTGCGACCAGGTCCTCGAAAGACTCCCGGTCCCGGATCAGGCGGTCCGCTCCCGCTTCGACCGCGACTTCCGCGGCACGTCCGCGGGTGTTGTAGTTGCTGCCCATGCCGAAACCGTAGGCCCCCGCACTGTGGACGACGAGCAGGTCGTTATGTGCCATCGGCGGCAGCGGGTAATCCTTGGCCAGGAAGTCCCCGCTCTCGCAGACGGGACCGACGATGTCCGCCGGCGTCTCTTCGCCTTCATGGGCCGAGGCCGGGCTAATGCGGTGGTAGGCACGGTAGAGGCTCGGGCGGATCAGGTCGTTCATTGCCCCGTCGACCACGACAAAACGCTTCGCGCCGTTTTGTTTCTCGTAAAGTACCCGTGTCAGGAAATAGCCGGCGTTCGCCGTCATGAAACGGCCCGGTTCGCAGACGACGGTGATGTCCATCCCCGTCAGGGTGGAGAGGACCGCCTGGGCGTAGTCGTACGGCGTGATCGTCGTTTCGTCCTTGTAGCGGATGCCGAGCCCCCCGCCGATGTCGAAGAACTTCAGCTCGATGCCGATGGCCGCTTTGAGGGAGCGCACGAGGTCGGCGACGATCTCGCTCGCTTCGCGGATCGGGTCGAGCTCGGTGAGCTGGCTGCCGATGTGGAAGTGTATCCCGACGGGCTCAATCCACTGTGACGCGTTGGCGCGGATATACATCCGCTTGGCCGCATCGATCTCGACACCGAACTTGTTGTCGTGCAGTCCCGTGGAGATATAGGGGTGGGTTTTGGGGTCGATATTGGGGTTGACACGGATACTGATCCGCGCGACCTGCCCCAGCTCCTGTGCGATCATCTCGACGCGCCCCAGTTCCGCCTCGCTCTCGAGGTTGATGTAGAGGATGTCCCGTTCGATCGCCTCGCGGATCTCGTCGTCACGCTTGCCGACGCCGCTGAAGATGACCTTGTATTTGGGCACGCCCGCCATCATCGCGCGGCGCACCTCGCCGATGGAGACGCAGTCCGCGCCCGCACCGAGGTCGGCGAACTGTTTGACGACGCTGAGATTCGAGTTGGCCTTGACAGCGTAGGAGATAAGGGATTTACGCCCGCGGAACGCCTCTTTGAGCTCCTCGTACTGCGCGCGCATCGCATCGAAATCGTACACGTAGAGCGGTGTACCGTATGTGTCTGCCAGGGCATTGAAGTCCATTGACATGCTTCCTTCTTTCGGGGCCGGGGTGACGCCTGCAGCAGCACCGTGCCCGGGAAAATTGTTGCGCGATAATAGCGAAAAAGGGCTAAAGGGGGCGTTAGGAGTGTGCGTCGACGCCGTGCCCGTGGTTACGGTACCAGAGGATCAGGGCCGCCGCGAAAAGCGCGAGCACCGGCATCACGATGCCCACTTCACTGGGAATGGTCTTGTTGTTGGAGAGCTCGGTGAGCATAAAGAGGAATGACCAGGTCATCATCGTCGCCAGGATCGCAATGAAACTGAACAGCGTGATATTGAGGAAACGGGGGCTGATCGGGACGAAAAAGAAGATCAGGATGATCAGACTCGGCACGAACAGCGGCGTGATGAAAATGCGGTAGAGCGCACTTTTGATCTTGTCGATATTGAGGTTTTCACTTCCCAGCAGCAGCAGGGCATCGATCGCATCGAGGATGGTGTAGTTCACCTTCCCTTCGTAGACCTGGTCGAGGATCTTCGGACGGAACCCCTCGAGCATCATCAGATCCTGCAGCTGTGTCACGGTGATCCCTTCACCCTCCAGGCTCAGTGTGTCGGGTTTGCGCAGCGATACGGCGTGGCTCAGGTGCCAGTGTTCGTCGGTATAGTAGGCCCCCTCGGCGGAGAGCACCTGCTGGAGCTGTCCGTTCTCATGGGTGAAGATACGGATATCTTCGGCCCGCTCCTGCAGCGGGTAGAGTTTCCCGAAATAGACGTAGCGGTCCTTGAACGTGAAAAAGAGGTTGGAGGTGGGCTGCAGGTACTGGGCGGAGCGCCGGATATTGTTCGCATACTCGTCCGCACGGGCGAACGAGGTCGCATGCAGGGCGATGTAGAGGGTCATGATCACGACTGCCACCCCGACGAAGGGCTTGATCACGTCCGTTTTGTTGTAGCCCAGCGCATAGATCGCCACCAGGGCGTTGGAACGGATCAGGAAGATCTTCGTCGCGATCATCGCAAAGACCAGGGAGAGCGGCAGCAGCATGTCGACGGCAAAAAAGGTTTTGTAAGTGAGGTAGATGACGATAAGGTTGGCCGACTGCAGCTTGTCCGCACTCTCCATATAGTCAAAACCGACCATGAAAAAGACGAGGGCAAAGAGGATGACGGCGATGTATTTGAGATAATGGTAGGCAATATAGCGGAACATCAACATCGCAGGCCCCTGAAGAATATCGGTTATTGTAACGGAGTTTTTTTGACGGTGTACTTAGAGGCGACCTCGTCCATGCTCATCCGCATCAGCGCCTCGACCGCGTCCGCAGTCCGGTCGATCCAGGCGGGAAGGTGCTCCCGTTCTGCCGGTGTGAAGGCGCTCAGCACATAATCCGCCACCCGGTTGCGGTCTCCCGGATGACCGATGCCCATGCGCACGCGGATATAATCGGGGGAGATCGCCGTATCGGTCGATTTGAGGCCGTTATGCCCCCCGTGTCCTCCCCCGCGCTTGAAACGCAGCGTCCCGAACGGCAGATCAAGGTCGTCGTGGATCACGATCACTTCATCGATCTTGTAAAAGCGTTTGACATTGGCGATGGAACGGCCCGAGAGGTTCATAAAGGTGAGCGGTTTGAGGAAAAAATGGGTGGAAAATTTATAGAGGTCGCCTTCAAAAACGGCTTTTTTGACGGCATCGCACTGATGGCGCTTTAAGAGCGCATCAATGACCATGAACCCGACGTTGTGTCGGGTCTTCTCATACGCCGAACCCGGGTTACCCAGTCCGACGATCAGCAAAATTACTTCGCTTTGATGATGGAGAGAACGGAAACGCGGTCAGCGTCGGTGAATGTAAACGCTTCGGATTTCTCCAGGTCGCGGATCAGGATGGAGTCACCGAGGTCGAGCGGAGCGACGTTGACAGTAATCGTATCCGGGATCTGATCGATGGCACCCTTGACGCGCAGACGTTTCTTCGCGACATACAGCATACCTTTGTTTTTCAGACCGACCGGGGAACCTTCCGTCTTGACCGGAACGTGGTCGTGGGTAACGACACCCGGCTGTGCGACCATCAGGTCAACGTGCAGCAGGTTACCGGACACCGGATGAGACTCATACGCCTGAACGACAACGTTC
>QKCD01000047.1 GCA_003245815.1 Sulfuricurvum sp. | reverse complement strand
ACTTTCCCAGCTCAACCGCGGCCTGGAATCGCGCAACGACAAGCGCCCGATGCTCAGCGATATCCGGGAATCAGGCTCCATCGAGCAGGATGCCGACATCATCCTCTTCGTCTACCGCGACGACGTCTACCTCTACAAGGAGGAGAAAGAGCGTGAAAAGGCGGCGAAGGCGGAGGGCAAGGAGTTTACACCCACCTACGTCGAGAAGGAGGAGGAAGAGGCCGAGATCATCATCGGCAAGCAGCGTAACGGCCCGACCGGGCACGTCAAGCTGCTCTTCCAGAAGCGGCTGACGCGCTTTATCGACATGCCGACCTACAACGCGACGGAGATCGTGTATGAGAATGTCGATACGTCGAGCGCCCAGATGGACGTCGGCACTGTTTCGATGCCGACGATCTGATCCACTGAAACCACCCCTTTCCCTTCAAAAAGATTTGATAGAATAACTATAAACCAAAATAGTTATTCTATATGAAACTTGAACCGCCGCATCTGCTGGCTTCTAGACAGGAAGTCCTAGTGTTTCTTGGCCTCGTATTCCTTCTTTTTATTATTTCCCTATGGGGAGAGTACCACTCGTACCGGAAACTGACCCGTTATGACGATGCGGTAATTTCGGCAACCGTTGAGCAGCAGTATGAAAAACGCAAGCAGGGGAGTGCCTACCAGGTCCTGAAACTGCGCAGCGAGGCGGGCGCCCCCTTTTTTATCACGGTACCGACGGCCCTGCGGGACCTGCAGGGGTACGAGGTCCGTGTCTGGCTCAAAACGGACCGGTTGGATTTTTGGCACTATCTGGGCGGTTTTTTCGCCTACGGGGCCATCGACGCGGTAATGCCGCAGCGGCAGTGGAAGTTCCGGGCGGGGGAGTGGATTGCGGATCAGCATACCGAGCCACGGAGCGGTGCACTCTTCGCCGCCCTCTTTACGGCGACGCCGCTGCCGCCGGATCTGCGCAAAGCGCTGGCGGGTCTGGGGATCAGCCACTTGCTGGCGATCAGCGGTTTCCATCTGGGGCTGCTCAGCATCTTTCTGTTTGCGCTGCTGCGTTTGCCCTACCGCTATCTTCAGACGCACCTGTTCCCCTGGCGTAATGCCCGCCGGGACCTCTTTTATGCCGCTGCCGCCGTACTCTGGGGGTATGCCCTGTTTTTGCATTATCCCCCGTCGGTACTGCGTGCATTCGCGATGATGCTCGTCGGGTTTATCCTCTATGACCGCGGCCTCCGGCTTCTCTCCTTTCAGACCCTCGGCATCGCGGTTGTTCTGTTGATTGCTTTCTGGCCGCGCCTGCTCTTTTCCGCCGGCTTCTGGCTCTCGGTCGCAGGTGTCTTCTATATTTTCCTTTTTCTGCAGCGTTTCGCCGACCGGGGACGGCTTTTCACTTTTGTGGGCATTCATTTGTGGGTCTATGCGATGATGCTGCCGATTGCGCTGGCTCTTTTCGGGACTTTTTCGATACTGCACCCGCTCTCCGTGCTTTGGACGATGGTGTTCATTCTCTTTTATCCGCTTGGGCTGCTGCTGCACGCTGTCGGAGCGGGGGGTATCCTCGACACCCTTGTCGTCTGGATCCTGGAGCTTCCGGCGACGCCGGTCCGCATAGAGGCCGGAGGGTGGTTTTTGGCTGCCTGGGCAGGGCTAAGCCTGCTTGCGCTTCCATTCAAGACGGTCAAAATGCTCCTGCCCTTTCTGGCCGCGGCGGTATTTGTAGGCGCGGTCTATCAGGTAGCATAGTTTGAGACCGTAGACGAAGATGATCCACGAGGTGTAGATCCAGATGAAGGTGAAGAGGACGATCGAGAAGGAGCCGTAGACGGTCGAATAGGTCTTGTTGTAGAAGATGTAGTAGACGAAGCCGTTCTTGGCCAGCGTCCAGACGGCGGCGATGATAAAGGAGGTGATAAAGACGGCCTTGGTGTCGACATTGGTGTTGGGCGAGATCTTGTAGATGATGAAGAAGAGCATCCAGATGATAAAGTAGGGGAAGATACTCACCAGGTTGAACCATGCCGTCGCCCCGTATTCTCCGAGCACGGCAGCGGCCCGGGTCGAGAGGTAGATGGAGAGGCCGAAGGCGATCGGGCTGAGCGTCACCAGGGTCCAGTAGGTCGTAATGGACTGCCAGATGGTACGGCGCTTGGTATGGAAGATCTTGTTGACGATGTACTCGTAGTTTTCGAAAAAGAGCATGGAGGCAACGACGATCATCAGGGAACCGACGACGCTGAGCTTGACGGCGTTGCTGAGAAACTCGTCGATATACTGGGAGATCTGTTCGGACTGCACGGGCAGAAGGTTCTCGATGAGAAAGGTCTTCAGATCCGCGTAATACTCCTGGAAACTCGGCATGGTGACCGCGATGGAGAGGATGATCATCAGCAGCGGGATGACGGTGAAGATCGTATAGAAACTGAGGCTCGAAGCATAGTAGGTCAGCTCCGAGTCAAGGAGCTGGTTCCAATAGTAGCGGGCGTGCCGCTTAAAGCGTTTCCAGGAGTAGCGGTGGATGTTCTCTTGCATACGAAGATTGTAGCACAAAGCGCTTTACGGAAGCGGTGCACGGGGGGCACCGGGAGAGGCGGTTTAGTCGAGTCCCATCTTGTTCGGGTTGAGGATGTTATTGGGGTCGAAGGCTTTCTTGATCGCCTTAAAGAGGTTCATCTCCTCGTCGGTGAAGGCCATGCCCATATAGGGGGCCTTCGCCAGGCCGATGCCGTGCTCGCCGCTCAGCGTCCCGCCCATGTCGATGGTCGCCTGGAAGACCTCCTCGATCGCCTTGTAGGCGATTTTGACCTGTTCGGGGTCCTTGCCGTCGACCATGACGTTGGTGTGAACGTTCCCGTCGCCCGTGTGGCCGAAGCAGGGGATGTTGATGTTGTACTTGTCGGCGATGGCGTAGAACTTCTCGAGCAGTCCCGGCAGGGCGGAACGGGGGACGGTCACGTCCTCGTTGAGCTTCTTGCTGCCGTACACGGCGAGGGACTGGCTGGCGTTACGGCGTGCGAACCAGAGGTCGGCCGCTTCGGCCTTGTCTTTGGCGATGACGAAGTCCGAACAGCCGTTCTCGCGGAAGACCTTCTCGATCTGGGCGAGCTGGAAGTCGAGGTCGGGCTCGAGATTGCCGTCGACGTCAGTGACCAGGATGGCGCCCGCATCGACGGGCAGGCCCTTGTTAAAGGTCTGTTCGACGGCACGGATGGTGAGGTTGTCGAGGAACTCCATCGCAACCGGGGTGACCCCCGAAGCCATCGTTTTGTAGACCGCTTCCATCGCTTCGGTGACGGAGGGGAAAACCCCCATCGCCGTCTTCGTCATTTTCGGTTTGGCGATCAGCTTGAGGGTGACCTCCGTCGTGACGGCGAGGGTCCCCTCGGAGGCGATCAGAATCCCCGCGATGTTGTAGCCCGCGACATCCTTGATGGTCCGTTTGCCAGCCTTGATGACATCACCGTTGGGGAGTACGGCCCTGATGGCCATGACATAGTCCTTGGTGATGCCGTATTTGGCCGCGCGCATCCCGCCGGCGTTCTCGGAGACGTTGCCGCCGATGGTGGAGTAGTCCTGGCTGGCCGGGTCCGGCGGATAGAAGAGCCCGACCGCTTCGACGGCGCGCTGCAGGTCCATGTTGATCACCCCCGGCTGTACGACGGCGACCATGTTCTGCATGTCGATCTCGAGGATCTTGTTCATGTGCTTTTCAAACGCGAGGACGATCCCGCCGTGGCTCGGGAGCGCTCCGCCGGTAAAGCCGCTGCCCGCACCGCGCGGCACGATGACGATGCCGTGCTCGTTGCAGTAGCGCAGGATATCGCTGACGTCCTGCTCATGGCGCGGGAAGAGGACGGCGTCGGGTTCGAACCGTTCGCGGGTCGCATCGTAGGAGTAGGCGAGGAGGTGCGCTTTGTCGCTGTAGATATTGTCGTCGCCGACGACGGCGGCAAAGTGCTGCAGGTGCTTGGGATCGATCATGGCTGGCCCTTCAGGTCAAATTCGTCTAATAATTGCTTATCGGCGCTTGGATGCGACTGAATAAAGTCGTATAGTTTGCGCGAATGCGGGTTGTTTTCAACGAGCAGTTCAAGGTAGTAGGGTTCATAGGCGTCGAGCCTGCCGCTGCCGCTGCCGAACCAGTTGGCGTCGATCTCTTCGACACGGGTGTAAAAGGGGAGCTGCGGCGCTTCGTAAGCCAGTCCGGCCGTGGTGAGCTGCAGCAGGCTCAGGCTCTGGCAGTCCACGGTAAAGAGGCTGTCGTCGAGGTAGAGAAAGAGCAGTCCGGTCGTCGCGACGGTACAGAAGCCGGAGAGATCCTCTTTGAGCGGCGTCGGGTGCCCGCGGTAGGAGAGGTAGGTCGCCAGGGTGTCGGGGTGCATCCAGTCGACACTTTTCAGCTGCTCCGTCAGTTTCAGGTAGATGGTGCGCGTCGGCGCGATCAGGATGCCGCGGGTATAGGCAAAGGCAAGGATGACCTCGGCCCCCGCCTTGGGCTGCCACTCGCCTAGGGGCAGGGAGTTCTGCTGCAGGCCGCTGTATTCGGAAAAGGCGACGGTCAGCACTCCTGCCGTCTCGTCATACGCTTCGGCAACGGCATTGGCGATGATCGCGCTGTGCTCCGGCGTGAAGTGGCGGACGACAAAACCGCTGACGCCGGGTTCGACGCGGGCCGTTTT
>QKCD01000130.1 GCA_003245815.1 Sulfuricurvum sp. | reverse complement strand
CAAGCACCTGGCGGTCGAAACGGCCCGGGCGCAGCAATGCCGGGTCGAGGATCTCCGGGCGGTTCGTCGCGGCCAGGATGATAATAGGCGTATCGGTGCTGAACCCGTCCATCTCGGCCAGCAGCTGGTTGAGGGTCTGTTCCCGTTCGTCGTTGCCGCCCATCATGCCGCCGGCGGCACGGCTCTTACCGATGGCGTCGATCTCGTCGATAAAGATGATGGAAGGGGCATCCTTCTTCGCCTGTTCGAAAAGGTCACGAACACGCGCGGCCCCGACCCCGACGAACATCTCGATAAAGCTTGAGCCTGAGACGGAGAAGAACGGAACGTCCGCTTCGCCCGCAACCGCCTTGGCCAGAAGGGTTTTACCTGTACCCGGGCTGCCGACCAGCAGGACCCCTTTGGGGATCTTGGCGCCCAGTTCGACGTAGCGCTCCGGGTAGCGGAGGAAGTCGACGATCTCGTGGACCTCCTCTTTGGCCTCTTCCGCCCCGGCGACGTCGTCAAACTTCGTCTTCGGCTTTTCGGAATTGACAAGCTTCTTGGCGTTCCCCATACCGAGGATGCCGCCGCCCATGTTTTTTTGCATGCGGCCCGCCATGAACATCCAGATGGCGATAATGATCAGGAACGGCAGCAGCCAGCCGAACATCTCCGTGAACCAGTTGGACTCGGAGAAGCCGCTGTAGTCGATCTTCTCTTTGTCCAGCAGCGGTACGAGGGTATCGTCGTTGGCGACCTTGCGTGCCGTATAGGTGATCTTCTGGCCGTTCTGCTCGCCCAGCGCCCGGATATAGGACTGGCCGATTGCCACTTTGGAGATGCTGTGGCTCTCGATAAGGCCTTTGAGCTCGGAGTAGCTGACCTCCTGCGTCTTGCTGACGCTCTGGCCCATCACACCGTTGCCGCCCTGCTCGCCGATGAGGGCTTTGAAGATCAGGATAACGACGACCGAGAAGATCGCGAAGGTGATCAGCGGGTTCTGGTTAAAAAAGTTCTTGTTATTGTTCTCTTGATTATTGTCTTGTTGCGCCATAAAATCATTGTCCTTTTGGTGTCACGACCAGGGTGACCCATTCCTCTTTTGCGATTCGCTCCGCGACATCCATATCCGCGTAAGCCTCCACAATTTTAGCTTCATATTTATCCAATATGCCTGAAAGAATCAGCCTGCCGCCCGGCCGCAACAGCTTTTTCAGCTCGTCGGCGATAAAGACCAGGACGTCCGCGACGATATTGGCGATGACGACGTCGTACGTCGCCGTTGCCTGGGCCGCGGAGCCCTCCCAGATATGCCGAAGGTCGACATCGTTGAGCTCGCAGTTCTCCAGGGTGTTGGCGACCGAAACCGGGTCGGTGTCGCAGGCGTCGACCGTGGCGCCGAGTTTACAGGCGGCGATGGAGAGGATGCCGCTGCCGCAGCCGACATCGACGACGTCGTCGCCCGGCTCGACGAAGCGGCCTACCGCTTCAAGGCAGGTCGCCGTGGTGGGGTGGTGCCCCGTGCCGAACGCCAGGGCCGGGTCAATGGCGATGTTAATACGCTCGGGGTTCGGATCGCTCCAGGTCGGGTGGACGTAAAAAGGCTCCACGTCGACCGGGGTGACGCTCTCCTGGTAGGCGCGCACCCAGTCCTCGGTCCGTTTCTTCTCCAGGGTCATCTCAAGGTCGATGCTGCTTCCCAGCGCCTTCTGAAGCGCTTCGGCAAACTGCTCCAGCCCCCACTGCATGGTGGAGAGGTCATCCTCGCTGCGGACGACAAAGCCCGCGTCGGTCTCTTCGAAACCGACCGGCAGGGTATCGGCCAGGAAATCGGCGAAGAGTTCGCGGTGAGACGAGGGGTTGACGGTCAGTTCGTAGTAGATCTCATCCATTTCCGTACACCTTGAGTACCTCTTCGAGGTCGATCGTCCCTTCGTAGAAGGCCTTTCCGATAATGACGCCGGCGACTTCGTCCGTCACGGCCAGCGCCGCCAGGTCGCTGTCGTCGCGGACCCCGCCGCTGGCGATCGTCGGGATGCCCGAAGCGCGGGCGATATCGAGGGTAAAGTCGACATTGACGCCGCTGAGCGTCCCGTCGCGGCCGACGTCGGTACAGATGATCGCTTCGACACCCGCATCGGCGAAGGCCTTGGCCAGGTCCGTCGCTTTCATCTCGCTCACTTCGCCCCACCCTTCGACGGCGACGTAGCCGTCAATGGCGTCGATCCCGACGACGACGGGGTATTTGGCCGCCATCGCCTTGACGAATGCCGGGTCCTTGACGGCGATGGAACCGAGGATGACGCGGTCGATGCCCAGGTCGAGGTAACGTTTGATCGTCGCCTCGTCACGGATCCCGCCGCCCAGTTCCAGCTTGACGCTGCAGTTCTGGCGTATCTTCTCGATCTGTTCGAGGTTCTTCGGTTCCCCGGCGAAGGCACCGTTGAGGTCGACGAGGTGGACCCATTCGGCCCCCAGTTCCTCGAAACGCTTGACAAGCTCCCAGGGCTGGGAGGAGTACACTTTCGCACTCTCCATCAGCCCCTTGGTGAGGCGGACCGCCTCGCCGTCTTTCAGGTCAATTGCGGGTAAAATCGTCATACTATGCTTCCTCACAGGTTGATAAAGTTTTTCAGGATCTGCAGCCCGTTCTTGTGGCTCTTCTCCGGGTGGGGCTGGATGCCCATCACGTTCTCATGCGCCACGGCGCTGGTGAAGCGGTAGCCGTACTCCGTCTCCCCGATAATGTCCGCATCTTCGCCTGCCACCGCGTGGAAGGAGTGGACGAAATAGAGGTAGTGCGCCTCGTCCAGGCCCGCGAAAAGGGGGTGTTCACGGGTAAACATGCGGTTCCACCCCATATGCGGCACCTTCAGCGGGTGGTCGAACTTCGCCGTGTCGAACGCGACGACCTTCCCGCTGATCAGCCCCAGGCCCGGGTTCGGTCCGAACTCCTCGCTGCTCTCAAACAGCAGCTGCATGCCCAAGCAGATGCCGAGCATCGGCTTGCCGCTGCGTGCATAGGCTTTCAGCGCCTCGTCCATGCCCCGTTCGCGCAGGTGCTCCATCGCATCCCCGAACGCGCCGACCCCCGGGAGGATCAGTCGGTCGTACCCGGCAAGTTTCTCCGGGTCGCTTTCAACGGCAACCGTCTCCCCCAGCAGCGTGAAAGCATTTTTCACGCTGGCCAGGTTCCCCATGTTGTAGTCACAGATTCCTATCATTCTTCAACCGCTCTTTTCGTAAATTTGATATAGAGTGCCAGTGCCACCAGCAGGATCGAGACCCCGCCGATAATATAGATGGCATTAACCAGCATGGCAGGCTCTGTCATCGCGAACTTGAAGACGAGCATCAATGCCTCAATGGAGAGGGCGATGATGATGGATCCCAGGAAACGCACCATCGTTTTATGCGGGTCCGATGCTCCGCTGTCCTGCCTGTGTCGCCCAAGGACTTCCTCCTCGAAGAGGGTCTTGACAAGGTCGAAAATGGCCAGGGCCAGCGTCAGGAGGATCGTCGACTCGAAGACCTCTTTGATCTCGATGTTGCGCACATCCAGTCCAAAGTGCAGGAAGGTCGTTACCCCCTTGATAAAGAGCAACAGCGCCACCATGGCCAGCATCACGGTAAACGCCGCGTAGCCGTAACGGAAAATGCGCCCGTAGAAGGAGTGCAGCGCCATCGGGTGCGCGATCTGCAGCACTGCGTCCATCGGCATGTCGAGGCAGGCGACGTAGAGCATCTCCCCCTTTTCATCAAAGATCGGCTGCGATGCCGTGATGGTAAGGTCCTGCGTGATCAGCGAAGGGTACGGGTCGGTGATGGTACAGCGCTTCTCCCGCGCCGCCCGGTAGTAGTAGGCGCGGTCGGAGCGGATACGCCCGTAATCCTCGTCGAGCTGTTTGTTGCCCGGCAGGAAGGTCGGGGTGACCTGCACCCCCTTCTGGTCCAGCAGGTAGATTCCCTCCGCATCCCGCAGATCGCCCATGATCTTCTGCATGCGCGCCATGATCGCTTCAGGCGTGATCGACGGCAGGCGGTTGGGCAGGTTCTTGGAGAAGAGGTAGCAAAAGTAGGCCCGCGCTTTCGTGCGGATCTCGGAAAAGTTCTGTATGTCGCGTGCGACCATGGCAGTCCCGTCCTCATTTTAGTAGTATGGGATTATACCTCACCCCCGATGGCAAAGCGCTAAAGCAGCCGCGGCGCCTCAAGGGTTTGTCGCTATAATAGCGCCATGAATATAGCGCGCATCGCCATCGTCCGCCTCAGTGCCCTGGGTGACATCATCAACAGTGCCGTCGTCCTGCAGTTCATCCGCCGGCACCATCCCGAAGCCCGCATCGACTGGATCACGGAGGCCCAGTTCACCCCCATGCTGCAGGGGCATCCCGAACTCGCTACCGTCCACGGCATCCCCCTCAAGCAGCTCAAACGCGAAAAACGCTTCGGCCTGCTGCGCGACACGGTCCGCGATCTGCGCGCCCTCGGCCCCTATGACGTCATTATCGACATGCAGGGGCTGCTCAAATCGGCCCTCGTCGCCCGACTGCTCGGCCCGAACGTCCACGGCTTTGATGCCGCATCGGCCCGGGAGGGCGCGGCCGCGCTCTTCTACCGCACCAAAAGCCGTATCCCCTACGAGGCCAACATTATCCGCCGCAACTGCGACATCGTCGCGGAGGCGCTCGGTTTCACCGTCAGCGATGCGGAGCTGCT
>QKCD01000072.1 GCA_003245815.1 Sulfuricurvum sp. | reverse complement strand
CCGCGCCGGGTTCCAGTTAAATATCAAAAAGGCGAGCAGGGCGATGATAAAGCTGCCGGATATGGTCATGACGAAGGGGTCGGCGTAGTGGTATCCAAGGTAGTACAGGGTAGCAAGGATCACCAGGCCGATGGTGCCTGCAAGGCCGTCGAGGCCGTCGATCAGGTTAAAGGCGTTGGTGAAACCGACGGTAGCGAAGAGGGTGAAGGGCAGGGACAGGATCCCCAGAGGGATCTCCACGCCGAAAAAGGTTTTCAGCGAGGTGAAGGTGAGGCCGTCGAAGTAGACGATAATGGTAGCGATCGTGATGACCACGAACTTGGTACGCGGCGCCGTATCGCGGTGGTCATCCAGGACACCGACGACGAAGACGAGGAAGATCGCCGTCAGGCTCCAGAAATAGCTGCTGAAAAGTTCGAAATGAAAAAAGGGAAAGAGCAGCGCAACGGCCAGGTAGATGCCGATCCCGGCACCCCGGGGGGTGGCGTGTTTGTGGATACTGCGCCCGTTGGGCACATCGATCAGGCCCAGTTTCGGGGCGTTGCGGATGATAAGCCAGATGAGGATGGCGGCGGTCAAAAAAAGGATCAGCATTTCAGTAAGGGGCATCGCAGGGCTCTATCATGTTGGTATTTGTTTAAAATTGTAATTCTACTCTGAGAATCTTACCAGAAGATAAACGTAACGTGGTTAACGGAGTGATTATAAAATCATCTAGCATTGTCATGTCAGGGGTTTTTGAGACGGCTTCAACTATAATCCGCCAAATTTCTGAATGAGCCGCCCGGCTTGATCAAGGACAGCAATGCGCGTCATAGACCTCTTTATCGCGATTCTGGAACGCAAAAGCGAAACGCCCGATGATGGGGGGATCCTCGATTTCATCAGCGGCTACCTCGACGGTTTCGAGAGCGTCCGCATCGACCGTGAAGGGGTGAAGAACCTCTTTATCTACAAAAAGTTCGGCGAGGGGCCGCACCTCTGTTTTGCCGGGCATGTCGATGTGGTCCCCGCCGGCGACGGCTGGAAGAGCGATCCCTACAAGGTGAAGCTCGAAGAGGGTTACATCTACGCGCGGGGGGCGCAGGATATGAAAAGCGGTGTGGCGGCTTTCACCCAGGCGGTGAAGGAGGCGGAGGGGTTCAACGGGACCCTCTCGCTGCTGCTTACCTCCGACGAGGAGGGGCCGGCAAAATATGGTACCGTGGAACTCCTGAAGTGGCTCGAAGGGCAGAATCTGCTGCCCGATGCCTGTATCGTCGCGGAACCGACCTGTGAAGTGCTGTTCGGAGACGCCATCAAGGTGGGGCGCCGCGGCTCCATCAACGGCGTCATCGAGAAGATCGGCA
Organism: Sulfuricurvum sp.; assembly: GCA_003245815.1. Lineage (GTDB taxonomy): Bacteria > Campylobacterota > Campylobacteria > Campylobacterales > Sulfurimonadaceae > SZUA-415. Next base: position 3,393 of record QKCD01000072.1, on the reverse strand, counting down.
AGCAGGGGCATGCAGCTTACCCGGAAAAGGCGACCAACCCGATCCACAAGGTGGCGCAGGTACTGCACCATATGGCCGGTGTCGACCTTGACGAGGGGGACGACTACTTCGCGCCGAGCAAGTTCGTCGTCACCGACATCCGTGCCGGCATGGAGGTGACCAACGTCACCCCGGGGAAACTGAAGATGATGTTCAATGTCCGCAACTCCACGAAGACGACGAAGGAGGATATCGAACACTTCGTCCACCGCTATTTCAAGGAGATGAACTACACCCTCACCCTCGACCAGTCGGCCAAACCCTTCGTGACCGACGCGGATACGACGATCGTCCGCTGCCTCGATGCGGCGATCGAAACGGTCACCGGCATCCGCCCGAAACACTCGACGGCGGGCGGTACCTCCGATGCTCGGTTCATCGCCGAATACGGCGTCAACGTTATCGAATTCGGTGTCCGCAACGACACGATCCATGCCCCCAACGAGCGGACTTCGGTCGCCGAGGTGGAGAAGCTTTACGAAGTCTTCTCCGAAGTGATCCGCACCTTCTGATTCAAACGCCCTCTACAGGTAGGAGACGCAGCGGTTGCGTCCCTGTTCCTTTGCTTCGTAGAGTGCCATATCCGCCCGCTTGAAACAGTTTTCGTCCGTATCTCCCGGTTCGATCCGGGTAATACCGATACTGACGGTTATCTCCCCCGACTCCTCGAAAGAAGTCTCCTCGACGCTTTTACGGATCTTTTCGGCGACACGTTCGGCGGTCGGCAGGTCGGTGTTGATGATGACGACAAACTCGTCGGCGCCCCAGCGGCAGACGATATCGCTGCTGCGGACCGTTTGCCGCAGCAATCCGGCCAGGGTGACGAGGACCCGGTCCCCGGATGGTTCGCCGTTGCGCTCGTTGATGTTTTTGAAGTGGTCGATATCCACGAGCAGCATCGCGCAGGGTTTGTGTTCGACCTGGTGACTCTGAATCAGTTCGACGATCCGTTCATGGCAGTTGCGGCGGTTGTAGGAGCGGGTCAGGTAGTCGATATTGGCGCGCTGGTAGGCGTCCTGCTCGCGTTTCTTGAGATAGAGGAAATAGACGACGACCAGGAAAAAGAGGGCGAACAGCACGACCAGCAGCAGACTCTTTTTGAAAGAGAGGGTCAGCTCCTCCATCATCGGGTCTTGATGGATGGAGACGATATAGGCGACATGCTGCCCCTGCAGGTTCTCAACGGAGAGGAAGGTGGCGGAAAAGCGCTCCTCCCCCAGCTTGGGGCTGAAGGAGAAGGATGCTCCTCCGGGATCGGCGGCGAAGCGGCTGTCGACGAGATCTTTGAGCTGAAGCCGCTGCTCGGCGCTCAGCACGTCGTCGGGGTTGCTTGCGGCGACACCCTTGTCGTAGAGGTAGGCGGAACAGAGGTCGCAGGGAATGTAGCGCCTGCGCTCCTCGGGAAAGAGTCTGTCGGCTACGACGGCCTTGCTGACGATAAAGTGGTAGATGACGGGGTTCCCGTCGTAGAGGTAGTTGCGGATGGCTTCGAAGGTGAAGCCCATTTCGACACTGCCGACATGTTCCCCCCTGTAATGCAGGGGATAGAGGTAGCGGAAGCCGGTGAAAGTCCGCCCCTCCTCGAAGCCGCGGACGGGAGTAAGCTCCCGGTTGACCTTTGCGACGGAGAATCGGACACTGCTCAGGTCGTCACCGTAGCGTTCGGGTCTGTGAAACCGCAGGAAGCTGCGGCTGTCGGGGGTATGGAAATGGAGCTGCCCGATGTTGTTGCGCTGCAGGTTCAGGTAGAGGGGATGCAGGGTCTCGTAGAGCTTCTGCCGCGCCTGTTCCCGGACCTCCGGGGCGCCCTGTTTTGCCTCGGCCATCAGTGCGAGGACCGGCTCCCGGTTGATCCAGCTGTTGAAGATGAGGTCGGCGAGGGCATTTTGGGCATTGACGATGGTGTCATACTGCAGTTGGAGCTTCTGCACGCGTTCAAAGTGGTAGCTCTGCTCTTTCTCCCGCTCGTCGAGATAGAGGTGGTAGGCGAAGAAGCCGAAGAGGACCAGAATGATGGAAAGGTCCCACCGCAAGATCGTTTTCATTGGATATTCCTTATACCAACCGCAGTTAACCATGTATACGCAAGAGTGAAAAAGAGCGTTTAGCTGCAAGGAAGCGCTGTGAAGGCTTGCTTGTTGCAAGTCGAACAGCGGTGACGCAGCAGATGAATGCTCTTTTTCGCTCCCGTAGGGCACCATGATCTTCTGCGTCTCTCTTCGTTGTCACTCGTCGCCGTAGCTTTGGCTACGCCTCTTCGCGACGCCTCGATAGACTTGAAGCTTATGGTGCTTACGTATACATGGTTAACTGCGGTTGGTATTACACCTTTGGTGCCAATTATCGCGTAACAAACAATTCAAACCGCTTAATCCACTCAGGATTGATATGACCCGCCAAAGGGGGAGGGCCTACCCCTGAACCCGCAGCGCGTCGCGGCGTATCAGCTCCAAAAGCTCTCTGGCGTTACGGGAGTAGCAGACCAGCTGTTCGTCGTCGATCAGCTTGCTGTTCTTGCGCTGCAGCCGCAGGTAGTCCTCGCCGTCGTAGTAGGCGAAGAGGACGCCGCTGTAGAAAAAATGGGCGGCGTTCAATCGCTCGATGAGGGGATCGATCGCTTCGATGCGGTGCAGGTTGATGTCGGCGTAGATCATGTCGCAGTGCTCTTCGAATAGGGCGTTGAGAGCGTCGGTCAGCAGTTTGTCGCCGACGGGAGCCTCGAAACGGATGTAGCCGACGTTGAGCTGCGGGTTGCAGCGGTGTTCAATCGGGTCGCGCGGCTCGGACGGGGGCGGTACCGGTGTCAGGGAAACGCCGGCATGGCGGTAGACGTCGAGAACCGCGTCGCGGTAGCGGGCCGGCGGTACGATATGGCGGGGTGTCGTGTCGAAGAGCAGGTAGCTGATCAAAGCGGCGCTGCGCAGGGGGGTGCGTTCGCGCCGTTCGATGGTCATCCTTGGCGGGACTTCGCCCAGTACGATGGCGCACTCGGTCAGGCCGTGGCGGAGGTTGGCTTTCTGGCTGTAGGGGTGCAGCATCAGTGCCTCGCCGTAGATGGCGCGGTAGCCGAGTTCCTTGGCCCTGTCAATGAGGGTGTCGAACATGGCGTTCATGATCCCCATCTGCTTGTAGCGCGGGTCTACCGTTGCGACGGCGATCTCGGCACTGTCGGAGTAGTGGTTTTTCACCAGGGCGAAGTGGCCGATGACGAGGCCGTCGTAGATGGCGACGACGGAGTGGACGAGGCCGCTGCGGTTGGCCTCGCGGACTCTGTGGGGTTCGTAGAAGAGGTGCTTGTAGTAGGTGTGCTCGTAGTTGCGGTAGATCAGTTTGGCGATGCCGTCGCCGTCCCCC
>QKCD01000131.1 GCA_003245815.1 Sulfuricurvum sp. | reverse complement strand
ACCGGTCGGTTATTCTCCGTAGAAATCGCGCAGGGCGCGGATGATTACGGCATTCTTGGAGATACTCTCCGCTTTGGCGTTCTCATCCACCAGTTCGTACAGGTCGAGCGGCAGAGAGATGGAGAAGGTTTTCGTTTCGACCTTCTTCTTCTTGGAAATCATGGCAGTGACGTTGGTCAGCAGCTCAATGATCTTTTTCGTATCAATCGGTTTCTGGATAAAGCTGTTGACGCCGATTTCGATCGATTCCGAAATCTTCTGGATATCATTGCTCGCCGAGATGACGATGATGATCTGGTTCGGATTGATCTCGCGGATGCGGCGTGAGAGCTCGATACCGTCCATCATCGGCATAATGATGTCGACGAATACGATGTCCGGTTTTTTCTGCTCGTACAGCTTCAGTGCCTCTTCCCCATTGAATGCAGAGGTGACTTCACTGAAGAAGTTGCTGAATGTGGAACTGAGGAGTTCGTTCGCAACGCCTTCATCTTCTACGACCATGGCCGTGAGTTTTTTTGTCTGCTCCGTCAATTGGACCAAATCGATGTTCGATGACATTGTTTTCCTTTGTGTCGTAAAGTCAGAGTCTTGTTGCTCTGCACATTTAAATGTATTTTAACAGGTCTGGAGCAAACGAGCGGTAACGGGCCTGTCGTCGCCGTTCGGCCAGAGTGTTAGATAATGTTGGAATTATAGATGGGCGATTATTATAGTAGGCTTAATAAGTTGTTGGTTTTTGTTTGGGCTTCCATTATCGAAGGTTCGGAACTCAATATTTTTTGAACTGCTCGAGCCATTCGTGGTTCGAGGCGACGGTCTGCTCCTTCTGTCGGAGGAGGGCGTCGATGATCCCCTTGAGGGTTGATTCGTCCATAAAAGCGAGCATCTCTGGGTTGATGTGGGTGACGGAGCCGCCCTCATAGCTGTTGAGCAACGATTCGATGTCCTGGATAAGCTGACGTTTATGTTCTTCCATGGTGCAATGGTACCAAAAAAGAGGGCGGAAGCGGTAAAAGGCGTGTCAGCCGGGAAGGGGTGTTTGGGGAGCGCCGCGAAGGGGCGGCCTTCTAGAGGGATTTCGATGCCGGTCCGATATAGCGCTGCCGCGGCCGTGCGATCTTCATCTCCTTGTCCTGTTTGAGCTCGTGCCACTGTGTGATCCAGCCGACGGTACGGCCAAGCACGAAGATGATCGTGAACATCTGCTTGGGGATATTCAGCGCCGTCAGGATCAGCCCCGAATAGAAATCGATGTTCGGGTAGAGTTTGCGCTGTATGAAGTACTCATCCTCGAGGGCAATCTCTTCGATGCGCTCCGCGATTTTCAGGAGCTCGGAGTTGACCCCGAGCTCGTCTTTGAGCTCATCGAGCAGCTTCTTGAGAATGCGCGCCCGCGGATCGAAGTTCTTGTAAACGCGGTGGCCGAAGCCCATCAGCTTGAAGTCGTCGTTGGGGTCCTTGGTACGCTTGATGAATTCGTCAACATTCTCGACACTGCCGATATACTGCAGCTGCGCGACGACCGATTCGTTGGCACCGCCGTGGGCCCGTCCCCAGAGGGCGTTGATACCGGCGCTGATCGCCGCGTAGGGGTGCGCGCCGGTGGAGGCGACGCTGCGCACCGTCGAGGTCGATGCGTTCTGCTCGTGGTCGGCGTGGAGGGTGAAGATCGTGTCGAGCGCGCGTACTTCCACTTCGGGAATCGTGAGCTTTTCGCCGGGGTAGGCGCGCATCATGTAGAGGAAATTTTCCGTGAAGGGGCGCTCCAGGTCCGGGTAGATAAAGGGGATGCCCAGGGCATGGCGGTAGGTAAAGGCGGCAAGGGTCGGCATTTTCGCGATAATGCGCCGTGCCATCTCCTGGTACTCCGCCTCGTCATCAATACTGAGATGCTCGAAATAGAAGGTCGAAAGGGCGGATACTGCCGAAGCCATCATCGCCATAGGGTGGGCCTTGCAGGGAAAAGCGCTGTAAAGATCTTTGATCCCCTCGTGAACATAGCTGCGTTTGCGCAGCTCCAGATCAAAGGCATCAAGCTCTTCGGCAGAGGGGAGTTCACCGGTCAGCAGCAGGTAGCAGGTGTCCAGGTAGCTCTTTTTGTTTGCCAGGTCGCTGATGTCGTAACCGCGGTAACGCAGCTCTCCCTTTTCGCCGTTGATATAGGTGATGTCGGAGCTGCAGCTGGCCGTCGAAGTGAATCCGGGATCGTAGGTAAACATGCCGGTCTGGCTGTAAAGCGACCGGATATCGATGACATCCTGGCCTACCGTCGGTTTTAAAATAGTGAACTCATAGGATTTCCCGGTCCGATTGTCGGTGAGTGTAACGGTATCCATCCGATTTTCCTTCAGTCTAATTGATAAAGATAATATGAATCAAGTGTATAGCAGCGCGGGTTAAGCGTTCCTAAAATCGCAGCGGTGCGCCGGCAAGTTAATCGATTGGGAAGGGGTGAAACAGTCGTACCGGGACAGGGTAGTTGCCCTTTTTTATTGACTCCCAAGTTCTGCGTGTTTATAATGATTATTATGCAACCGATCACTGCTTCAACCATTACCTCTTCCCCATACTACGGTAACAGCGCAAAAGAGAGCACGACTAGGGGTACGGAAAAGGGCGCGTCGCAACGCCAAGGAGGTGGTGAAGCGGATCTCCTGAAGAGCCAGGTGGTCCAGGAGCTTGCCGCGGCGGACCGCGAGGTACGAGCCCACGAATCGGCCCATCTTGCTGCAGGAGGCGGCGTGGTGACAGGCGGGGCGTCGTTCAGCTACACCCGCGGTCCCGACGGTAAAATGTACGCCACGGGCGGGGAGGTGCCGATCGACGCCTCTGAAGAGTCCGACCCCGATGCGACGATCCAGAAGGCGCAGCGGATCCGGGCTGCGGCGCTCGCTCCCGCCGACCCAAGCCCGCAGGATTATAAAGTCGCGGCCATGGCCATTATGATGGAGCAGGGGGCCCGGCTGGAAAAAATGCGAGAGCTCCAAGACCGTCTCAAAGGGCTTGACAGCTACGCCCAGGCCGCCACAGCGCTTAACCAGAGAACCGGCGGCGCCAGCGCCTGAGGTTTTAAAGCCCTCTTTCAACTCCATCATCTACAATATTCGCCATGCAACGCCATATCGTTATTGTCGGCGCAGGGTTGTGCGGTCTCTACGCCGCTTACCTGCTTCGTGAAAAGTACCGAATCACCCTTCTGGAAGCCCGTGAGCGTGCGGGCGGACGCATCTTGAGCCGAAACGGGCACGATCTCGGACCTTCATGGGTCTGGCCCCACCACCGCAACATGCTTGCCCTGGTGCGTGCGTCAGGCCTGGAGATCATTCCCCAATACAGCCAGGGAGAGGCCCTCTACGAAACGCCGCAGGGGGTTCAACGCTTTCTACCGCCGCCGTCGATGCCTACGGCACGGATCAAAGGAGGGGTAGGGAGCCTCGTCGATGCACTGTTGAGCCGGCTTCATGATGTGGAGCTGCGCTACGAAGAGAAGGTGACGCAGATCATACAGGGGAGCGAAGGTGTCAGCGCCGTGACGGGGCGGGGTACTTACCGCGCCGACCGTGTCATCGTCGCCGCGGCACCGAGGGTCGCGACGCGTATCGGCTACACGCCGCCGCTGGCTCCAATGACCGAAGGCGCCCTTAACGCCGTTCCGACATGGATGGGCCATGCACGAAAATATGTCGTCGCCTATGCTGAGCCCTTCTGGAGAGCAAAAGGGCTCAGCGGATTCGTCTTCAGTCACAGCGGGCCGCTGGCGGAGATCCACGACGTTTCGACGGAAGAGGAGGGGGCCCTCTTCGGTTTTGTACGTCAGGGCGTCGACACGCAGGAGATCGAAGAAGCGGTCATTGCCCAGCTGGTCAGGCTCTTCGGCGAAGAGGCACGGCACTATCGAAAGATTTATGACGGACATTGGCGGCGTGATCCGCTCGCCAGTGCGCCGGAGGACGCCGCGTTGATGACGCACCCGGAGTACGGTCACGATACAGAGGCGTATGACGGCAGGCTTCATTTCATCTCCACAGAAGCGTCGCATATTGAAGGCGGCTATCTCGAGGGTGCGCTCCTGGCGGCACGGGACCTGGCGCAGAAGCTCTGGTACTGCGAAAGGGAGTGATAAGGGCTTGAATAATATTATGGTTAACATAATGTAGATTCTATTTAAAATAATAACTTGCTTACGAGATCCCCTATTATGGCTGATGCGTGTCAAATAACGGCGGATGACCATTGCATCCGCGAACGGCCCAGGATGCCTCCAAACTGAAATCATGCTCCTTTTGCGCGATAACGACGGCCGATGCTTTCCGTATGAACACCCATTAGTTTTATATTATGAACTATGAATTCGACGTTGAAAGCATCTTTTCCCGCAGCAAATCACGATCCATGCAGCACCAATGGCGAAATTTTTTTGCCACATAGCCATGGCGATTTAATCCCCTCTCTGGTGCAGTTCCCCTACTTATTCCGGCATGAAACGGAGCGTCTCAGGAATATGAACAACTGTTCTTTTGTTGGCTTATCAAGATGAACATCTGTTCATATGTATTTAAGCCAATATTAACAGGTGTTCATATATAGTTATTCCAATCATTAACAGTTGTTCATAAAGGGGTGCAAATGCCTGAAAACAGGGAGTTGACGCAGGGTGCAAAAACCAAGGAGCTGATAACGAAAGCCGCGACCGAGCTTTTTTCGGAACTGGGCTACAAGGGGGCTTCGGTACGTAAAATTGCGGGAAAAGTCGGCATCAGAGAGAGTGCGTTGTACAACCATTTTGCCAACAAGGAGGAGATCTTCTACAGCGTGGCATCGACGATTTTTTCCACGCCCTTCTCTGCCGATGAGAAGACGACCGTGGCCGAACGCGCGAAGGGCGGCAAACGGTTTCTCTCGAACTTCATCGTACAGTACAAGCTCGTGACCTTTGACAAAAACAAGGAGCGGCTTTTCCGGATTCTGATGATCGAACTGCTGCAGAACAAGCAGTTGCGTGAGAACTTCATGGCCGAATACCACGAGCGCAACGTCAAGCTGCTTTCGGAAGCCTTTTTCGTGATGATGCAGGAGGGGTTGATCGGCTTTTCCGATCCGATGCTGATGGCCCAGGAGTTCCTCGCCCCCCTATTCTACCTGCGGCTGCAAGTGACCCTGCTGCGTATCGACGGCCATCCGACAACGACGCTTTCCACGCAGTTTGAGAAGCATGTTGACTTTTTCTGGGAGCGGATCGCAGCCTGATCAACCGTGGGAGAGGGTCTGAAGCTCCTTGACGATTTCGAGCTGCCGATGGGAGACGAAGGCGCGGATCAGCTCCTCGTCCTGCTTGGCAAAACGGAGCACGAGCTCATACCGATGGTGCCCGCGGTGCCGGATCTTCAGAATATCGCTTTCGGTCCTGAAACGTTGGGCACCCTGCTCCATCGGCAGTTCGGTTTCCAGGGTGACGCGACTCCCCGGCGCGAGACCATCGATGTTTTGCAGCTCCAGATGCGTCGTGTTGATGGACATGCTGTGGAGTTCCCCCCGCAAGATGGCGTTCACGTAAAAGAGCTTGGCAGGCAACGGCGTTTTAAGCATCACGTTGACGCTCTGGCGGTCCATCGGAGAGGTGGCGACCGGCGTGATACGTGTCAGTTCTATCGTCTGTCTGTGGGGATCGGTCTCCCGGACCGTGGCGGCGATGTTCTGCTCATCGTTGCTCAGCCGGATAAAGGCCGTGCGGTAGACTCCGGCCGCATAGGCAGCGACGCGTCGTACGGAGAGGACGATGGCGTCTTTTGAGACCGACAGGACCTGTGAGTCGGATTCGACAGGCACCTCTTTGTAGTAGACAATAACGGGCACCCTGCTCCCCAGCGCTTTCCATTCTAGCGCCCTTTCGAAAAACGCCGCTTCCGCCTCCTGGCGCTTCTGCTCGTTTTTAAAGAGGGTGGCATCGTCCATGACCTGCATTTTTTCCGCTTCGAGCTCTTCCAGAAGCGTTTCAAGCCGTGCCACCAGAGTCGCCTCGGTATCGCCGGGATGGCTGTTGCCGATGGCGATTTTCAAAACGGGATAGCGCCCTATCGTCTCGTCGTAGACAATTTTCGAGGCGATCTCCAAAGCCTTTTCGGCATAGGAGTGGGCCTGCGCCGGCGTCGTTCCCGGGAAGATAATCGTGAAAGTGTTGTCGGCAAATCGTGCGACGTGGCCGCTGTCGCCGAAATCGTGCTGGGTCTGTGCCGCGAACTCCTGCAAAACGACATCACCCATCTCAGCCCCGTAAAGCCCGCAGATCTGTTCGAGATCCTGGATCCTGGCAGCGAGCACACAGAAGGTTCCCGGGTGTTTATGCGTATACTCCGAGAGGAACCGGTCAAAGCGTTCGCGGGTGTAGACCCGGGTCAGCAGGTCGTAATCCTGGTAATCCAAAGCATCGAAGGTCAGGGCTTCACGGGTCAGGGTAATGACATGGTAGCGGGAGCCGTCGTCGACGGCACAGGGCATCGTATTGACGCGTACCCTGTAGCGCAGGCTCTCCCCGCTGTCGGGGGCGATCAGGAAAGCATAGATGCTCGCGTGGTCTCTGTCGGTGACCTGCGTAATCCATCCTTCATAATCTTTCGCGTTGAACAGCTCCGGCTCCTGCGTGACACTCGCGACAATCTCCCAGAGTGTCCGGTGCCTTTCGGAGAGTTCACCCACCCCTGCAACACCGGCGAAACGTAAAAAAGCGGTGTTGGCCAGAAAGAGTGCACCGTCTTTCAGCGTGACGATGAGTGACTCCTGCTGGTTGGCCAGAATCTGCAGGCTTTTGAGGGTGTCGCTGAGCTGTTCGCCCTGCGAGGGTACACCGCCGCTTTTCCGGATGAAGTAGGAGAGTACGCCGCTGAGATTTTGGTCGAAAACACCCGAGAGGGCGATCCCCTCCGGATGGTCAACATTCACAATGCCGCTGCTGTAAAGATAGCGCTGAAGCGTACGGTGCAATGCAACGCAGATAAGGAACACTTCGCTGACAGTGATCTGCTTATGCAGCATATAGTCAATGAAACGGTTCATCATCGGACACTCTCCCACTTTCTGAGTCCCCTGCAAAACGTCGATAAAGTACCCGATAATGCCCAGACCGAATTTCGGTTTGAACTTTTGTCTGCTGATGTGATGGGTTTTGAAAATCTCCACCAAAGAGGGTTCGTGCAGCCAGAGCAGGACGATTTTCTCTTCGTGGCGCTTCAGAAAGAAAGCGATCCGGTTCAGCCCGTCATTTCCGCTCATAAGACTCCTTATCGGGATGGGTCAATGGGCCTATTGTACACGGAAAATGACAAAAATCAGATAATATTATGAAGATAACATAGACGCATTTCCCACCCCTTGGAAACGGCCCAGACGAAAGGTTCGCGTCGTTTGCTTCCGGTTTAAAGGTCATGGGTTACAATGGGAAAATTACATACATAAGGGGACGGCGATGAATCATATCAACCGTTACCGCGGGAAACCGCTGGATATGGATGCAGTGACTCCCCTATTTGAAGAGGGGCCGCACAAGGTCTACTGGCTTGGAATCGAGGAAGAGACGGCATTTCGTTGCAATGTCTACCTGATCCAGGACGGGGAGGAGTTTCTCCTTGTAGACCCCGGCAGCCGTTCCCATTTTCAGGAGATCAAGCAGCGCGTCGGGCAGATCACCGATCCCGGGAATGTAGAGGGGCTTATTCTCTGCCACCAGGACCCCGACGTCGCCGCCTCCATGGTCGATTGGCTGGAACTCAATCCCGATATGACGATCTACAGTTCGGCAAGGACGCAGGTGCTGCTGCCCCATTACGGCAAAAGCGGTTACCGTTTCCAGGATATTGCTCTAAATGGCGAGATGACTTTCGACAGCGGCCACACGCTGCGCTTCATCGAAGCCCCCTTTCTTCACTCGCCGGGGGCATTTACCACCTACGATCCGGTGTCGCGATTTCTCTTCTCCGGGGATATCTTCGCCGCACTGGATACGGATTGGGAACTGGTCGTCGATGACTTCGAACGCCATCGCATGAACATGAACCTCTTCCATGCCGATTACATGGCGTCCAATATTGCAGCGCGGGGTTATGTCAGCCGCATCAAGGACCTGAGTATCGTTGCCATACTGCCACAACACGGTTCCATCATCGATGCCCCGGAAGTGCCCTTGGCACTGGAGTATCTCGAAAACCTGCAGTGCGGTACCGATCTGATTTACAGCGAGTTGTCATAAAGAGATGAGCATGGAACGCGAAGCGGACCTGATCCAGGAAAACCGGCGCCTTCAACGAAAGATCAAACTCCTTGAAGAGGCACTTCAGCAGGAGCGCAGCGTTCATGCCAAATACAACGAGGCGATCCTGAAGATCAAGGAGAAGGATAAAGCGCTGCTGGAGATGAACCGTACCCTTGAGATGAAGGTTCAGGAACGCACGGTCGAACTGACCTCCGCCATCGATAAACTGGCCCACCTCGCCTCGACCGATTCCCTGACACAGATCAACAACCGCATGCGCTTTAACATTCTGCTTTCGCAGAAGATTGCGGAGACCTCCCGCAGCAAGGAGGGGATCGGCCTGGTGCTTTTTGACATCGACCGCTTTAAGGATGTCAACGATACCTTTGGACACCAGGTCGGCGACCGGGTTTTGACGGAACTGGCGGCGCTGATCAAAAACCACATCCGGAAAAGTGACATTTTTGCGCGCTGGGGCGGCGAGGAGTTTGCCCTGATCCTCGACGACTGTCACTTCTCCTGCGTCCGGGACATGGCGGAGGAGCTCCGCATGGTCGTCGAAAACCATGACTTTGCGCTCGACGGCTTTACCCTCACCTGCAGTTACGGCGTAACGCTGCTGAAAACGTCCGATACGACCAATACGGCTATCGAAAGGGTCGACAAAGCACTCTATGTGGCAAAACATCGGGGGAGAAATCGCGTCGTATCGCGTTTGTAGGTAGAGGAGCGGGTAAAAAGCGGTACACGTAAGCCGGGTTCTGTTTGAGCGACAATTAATCTACTCTATATATTACTATATAGTTCTAGCGAAACAATAGCTGTGTAAGACGCTAACCATCTGTTTCTTGCTGCCGGGTTGGGTTTACATAGCTGCGATGATTACTCAAAGCACTGGTGGGCTCTTACCCCGCCGTTTCACCCTTACCACCTTTTGAACGGGGGCAGGAGCCAAGCCCCTACCCCCTCCGCTGCGCGTGGCCACTGAAGCACACCGGAGCTTTCGGCTCCGGCGTCATGCTTCCATGCCCTGCCCTGCGTCGATGTTTCGGGGATGACGCCTGCTGGTCTTTTCATCAAAAATCCAACAGCCGTCATCCGACATCGTTCTAGCGGTGGCGGTTTACTTTCTGTTGCACTGTCCCTCGACTTGCGCCGGCCATCCGTTAGATGGAACCCTGTCTTACGGCAGCCCGGACTTTCCTCTTGGCATTGCTGCCAAGCTATCGCCTGTGTACCGCCGTAATGATAGTTGAAAGGGGTGGAAAATACAATTAAATGAGAATGATATTATATAATATATTGTAGCAAATCAAAAAAAAGCGGCCGGAGCCGCCGCACGTGGGGCGAATGGCTTACGCCATTGCCTCCTGTGCGTATTTTTTACCGAGTGCGTAGGCTTTTTTGTTCGCTTCGTGAACCTTTGCAGGGACCTTTGAAAGCATAACTTCGATCAGGGACTCCTCCGGGAGTACACCTGTCATCGTGTTCGTGATGCTCATCGCAACGACGGACTGCGTAATAACGTTGCCGACTTCTTCTTTGGCAATCGTAATAATGGGGATCTCGTGGATCGTCCATTTCTGGCGGTCCTCATCGGTCGGGTGCACCAGGTTCGGGTCGACGACAATGGTGCCGCCCGGCTTGACGCCGTTTTTGAACTGGTTGTAGCTAACCTGCGCAACCGAGAGCATGAAATCGATCTCGCCTTCGTTCGCGTAGGGGTAGCGGATCTCCCCGTCGTCAAGTGTGATATCGACGACCGTCGGGCCGCCGCGTACCTGGGACGTGTAGGTTGCCGTTTTCAGGCCCTGTCCGCCGTTCTTGATCTTACATGCCGCCATGATTTCACCGGCGAGCAGAACCCCCTGCCCGCCTACACCTGTAAAACGTAATGTATTTCTCATCGCTGCTCCTTAGATCTTTTTCTCAAAGTCGTCTTGAGTGATAACACCACGCTTGCCCTGGGCTACAGCGATGACTTCATCGTACATTTCGCAGTATTCCGGACGCTGGATTTCGCGAAGGATACCCGTCGGGAACTTGTTCAGTTTCTCCTCTTCCGGGAGTGCTTCCCACTTCTTCAGCGGTGTCGTGATACTGTCGATCCACTGGAGGTTCTCCATGGCGGACTGCATCTTGTTCTTACGGCCGAGGTTGATGTGACAGTTGGAAAGGACATCGATAAAAGAGAACCCTTTGTGGGAGAACGCTTTAACGAGGACTTTTTCCAGTTTTTTCGGGTCAAGCATGGACTCGCGGGCAACGAATGTCGCACCGGCACCCTTCGCCAGTTCACAGGCGTCGAACGTCGGGTCGATGTTACCGCGTTTCGCGGAGACACACCACATACCCTGCGGCGTCGTCGGCGAAATCTGGGAGTTTGTCAGACCGTAGATAAAGTTGTTGATCAGGATGAAGTTCAGGTCGATATTACGACGGCATCCGTGGATCGTGTGGTTACCACCGATAGCCAGACCGTCACCGTCACCGGCGACGACGATCACGTGCTTGTCAGGGTTGGCAAGCTTGACACCCGTCGCGTACGCTACCGTACGGCCGTGTGTCGTGTGGATGGTATTACAGTTGATGTAGGACGAGAAACGACCGGAACAACCGATACCGGAGACGACACAGACATCGTCCATATTCCAGCCCATCTTTTCGATGGCGCGGATCGTCGCTTTAAGGATAACACCGTCGCCACAGCCCCAACACCAGAGTGTGGGCATCTTGTCTACACGCAAATATTGATCATAGTTAAAAGCCATTAGAACATCTCCTTCACTTTTTCAACCATCTCGGCCGGTGCAATCGGGCGGCCGTTTGCCTTGTGCAGGCAGGTAAAGTCGTCACGTTTGATAACGCGCTCGATCTCTTTCGCGTACTGACCCATGTTGAGCTCAGTGATAAAGATCTTGTCTTTGAAGCGCTCGCCGATCTCTTTGAGCTTCTTCGCCGGGCTCGGCCAGAGCATGATCGGGCGGAAGAGACCTGCTTTGATCCCCTCTGCACGGAGCTTCTGAACCGCTTCGAAAGCGCCCAGGGCGATAGAACCGTAAGCGATGACACACACTTCGGCGTCTTCCATCTGGACCTCTTCGTAATCCGGAAGGTCGTCAAGGCCGTCCTGCTCTGCAGCGACCGTATTGATCTTGCCGACAAGGCGCTTGATGTTGAAATCACACTGTGCCGCATCTTCCGTCGGGAAGCCGGTCGGACCGTGGTGCAGACCTGTGATGTGGAAACGGTACCCTTTGAACATCGGGTTGATGATCGCCGGCTCGTTCATAGCGACGTCGTACGGCTTGTAATCCGCCGGATCGCAGTCGATGGACTTACGGTCAACGATGCTCGCCTCTACCTCTGCGAGGTCAGGAAGTACCGCTTTGCCGTGCATGTGGCCGATGGTCTCGTCGAGGAGCATGAAGACCGGAGTCATGTACTTCTCGGCAAGGTTGAAGGCACGAACCGTCTGCGTGTAGCACTCTGTCAGAGAACCGGCACAGAGGGTAATGGAAGCGTAGTCACCGTGTGTCGGGTACTGCGCCTGGCCGATATCCGCCTGGGATACGCGTGTCGGCAGACCGGTGGACGGACCGCCGCGCATAACGTTGATGATAACGAGCGGGATCTCGGCGATGAAGCCCAAACCGATTTGCTCCGCTTTCAGGGAGATACCCGGGCCGGATGTCGCCGTGTAGGACTTGACACCGGTCATGGAAGCGCCCAGTGCAACGGAAATACCGCCGATTTCGTCTTCCATCTGGATGAACTTGCCACCGACTTTCGGAAGCAGGTCGGATGCTTCGTGCATTACCTCGGAAGACGGAGTAATCGGGTAGCCGCCGAAAAAGCGTGCTCCGGCGTCAACGGCAGCTCTGGAAGCGAGTTCGTTACCGGTAGAAATAACTTCTCTTGCCATTATTTAACTCCTTGTTGGTCAAGTGACATGTAGTTGTTTGCGATAACAGCCGCCTGGCGCGCTTTCGCTTCGTCAGTCAGTTTCGCAAATTTGAACTCTTTTTTATCCGCGACGTAGATCGCGAAATCCGGGCAAGAGAGCTCGCATTCGTTACAACCGATACAGGATTCGGGATGATCGATAGAGATCATCGCACCCAGTGTCGACGTGTGGTCGTAGCGCATACCGAGTACGCCTGACGGACATACCGATACACAGATATCACACGCTTTACAGTTGTCCTTGTTCACCCATACTGGCACGTTGCCAGGGTTTTCCGTTTTAAACATCTGTTCTCCTCGTTACAAAGTTTAAGATTCGCTCGTACCTTCTCCGGTACTGAATTTGCCGACAGCACAAGAGATAAAACTCTTCGCCTTAAGACCAGCTGAGTCAATCATGCTAATCTTTTCATCCCATAGAGGATAACCAAGAGTGCGTAATATCGCCCTAAATTGTGCTGTTTGCGCCTCGTCGGTTACATCAACTGTTACTTTTCGAGGCTCGCACGCGAGATCCACCTCCACGGAGGAAAATCCCGCTTCGCCGAGCGCTTTTTTGATCGTTGCGGCACACCCGCCGCAACGCACGTTGGCTACCTCATATGTCAGCAGCATGATTACTTTTTCATGACCTCTGCAACAGCTTTGCCGATGTCGGCCGGAGAGACGACGACCTTGACGCCTGCAGCTTCGAGTGCCGCCATCTTCTCCTGTGCCGTACCGGCACTGCCGGAGATGATCGCACCGGCATGACCCATGCGTTTGCCCTTCGGCGCCGTCTGGCCCGCGATGAAGGCGACGACCGGCTTGCTGATGTTTTCTTTGATGAACGCCGCCGCCTGGATCTCCAGGTCACCGCCGATCTCACCGATCATGACGATCGCTTCCGTCTCCGGATCCGCTTCGAACATCGGCAGCAGCTGTTTGTAGCTCAGACCGATGATCGGGTCGCCGCCGATACCGACAGCCGTCGTGATGCCGAAGCCCTCTTTGACGACCTGGTTGGAGGCTTCGTACGTCAGGGTGCCGGATTTGGAGATCAGGCCGACGTTGCCTTTTTTGAAGATGAAGCCCGGCATGATACCGATCTTGCACTCTTCGGCCGTGATGATACCCGGACAGTTCGGTCCGATCGTCATCATGTTCTTTTTCGTCGCGTAGGCCTTGGCGTACATCATGTCCTTGACCGGTGCACCTTCCGTGATGATGACCGCAAGTTCGATGCCCGCATCAGCCGCTTCCATGACCGCGTCGGAGACGAAAGCCGGCGGAACGAAGATCATGGAGACGGTAGCACCGGTGGCGTCGACCGCTTCGCTGACCGTGTTGAATACCGGTTTGCCGAGGTGCTCCTGGCCCCCTTTGCCCGGCGTGACGCCGCCGACGATCTGCGTACCGTAATCGATACACTGCTCGGCATGGAACGTGCCCTCTTTACCGGTAAAGCCCTGGACGATGACCTTGGTGTCTTTATTAACCAGAATACTCATAAATTATGCTCCTTTCGCTGCCGCTACGGCTTTTTTCGCGCCATCTTCGAGGTCGGTTGCCGCGATGATGTTCTCGATGCCCGCGTTGTTGAGGATTTCGGCCGCTTCTGCGGCGTTGGTGCCGTCGAGGCGGACGATGACCGGAACGTCGACTTTCGTCAGTTTGGTCGCTTCGAGAATACCGTTGGCGACGCGGTCACAGCGGACGATGCCGCCGAAGATGTTGACGAAGATCGCCTTGACGTTCGGGTCCGCGAGAATGATCTCGAAGCCTTTCGCAACAGTCTCCGGGTTCGCCCCGCCGCCCACGTCGAGGAAGTTGGCAGGTTCGCCGCCTTCGTAGTTGATGGTATCCATCGTACCCATCGCGAGGCCGGCGCCGTTGACCATACAGCCGACGTTGCCGTCGAGTTTGACGTAGCTCAGGCCGTATTTGCCCGCTTCGATCTCCGTCGGCTCCTCTTCGCTCAGGTCGCGCATCTCGGCGACAGTGTTCTGGCGGTAGAGTGCGTTGTTGTCAAAGCCCATCTTCGCGTCGAGAGCGAGGAACTCGCCTTTGCCCGTTTTGATCAGCGGGTTGATCTCGATCATCTCCGCGTCGTGGTCCATATAAACGTTGTAGAGCGCCGCGGCGAACTTGATGAAGCTGTTGACCTCCTCTTTCGGCAGACCGAGGGCGAATGCGAGTTTGCGACCGTGGAAGCCCTGGAAACCGGTGACGGGGTCGATGGCGACCTTGATGATCTTCTCCGGTGACTTGTGTGCCACCTCTTCGATCTCCATACCACCTTCGGTGGAAGCCATCATGACCGGCATTTCGGATGCGCGGTCAAGGACCATACCGAGGTAGTACTCTTTCTGGATGTCCGCACCCTCTTCGATGTAGACCTTCTGAACCAGCTTGCCTTCCGGACCGGTCTGGTGCGTCACAAGCTGCATACCGATGATCTGCTTGGCGAGTTCACGAACTTCATCCGTCGAGCGTGCAAGCTTGACGCCGCCGCCGAGGCCGCGTCCGCCGGCATGGATCTGTGCCTTGACGACCCAGATGTCCCCGCCGAGCTCCTGAGCGGCTCTGACCGCCTCTTCTGGGGTGAATGCAACATGCCCGCGCGGTGTGGGAACGTTGTACTTTTTGAATAGTTCTTTCGCTTGATATTCGTGAATATTCATCTTCTCTCCTTGTTAAAGATTTAAGCTTTGGGCGCTGTCATGTCTTCGGGCACGACGTAGCGATCGAACTCCTCCTCCGTCAGCAGACCGAGTTCAACAGCGGTCGCTTTGAGGGTGGAGTTGTTCTTGTGTGCCGTCTTGGCGATTTTCGCCGCGTTTTCATACCCGATGTAGGGGTTGAGCGCCGTGACGAGCATCAGCGAATTCTGCAGGTTGTGCGCGATCGTCGTGCGGTTGGGCTCGATGCCCACGGCGCAGTTGTCGTTGAAGGAGACGATGGAGTCTGCCAACAGGCGTACCGACTGCAGGAAGTTGTAGGCGATCACCGGCTTGAAGACGTTCAGCTCGAAGTTCCCCTGGGACGCCGCGAAACCGATCGCCGCGTCATTGCCCATCACCTGGCAGGCGACCATGGTCACCGCTTCGCTCTGTGTCGGGTTGACCTTGCCCGGCATGATCGAAGAGCCCGGCTCGTTTTCCGGGATAGTGATCTCGCCGATGCCGCAGCGCGGACCGGAGGCGAGCCAGCGGACGTCGTTGGCGATCTTCATCATATCCGCCGCCAGCGCCTTGAGGGCGCCGTGGGCGTAGACGAGGGCGTCATGGGACGTCAGGGCGTGGAACTTGTTCGGCGCCGTCACAAAGTCGTGACCCGTCAGCTCCGTTAGTTTCGCGGCGACGCGCGCACCCAGTTCCGGGTGGGCGTTGAGGCCGGTACCGACCGCCGTGCCGCCCAGAGCGAGTTCGCGGACCGGTGAGAGGGAATCTTTCGCCATCTTTTCACACTTGGCGAGCATCTCCACCCAGCCGCTGATTTCCTGGCCGAGGGTCAGGGGCGTCGCGTCCTGGAGGTGCGTACGGCCGATCTTGACGATATCCATAAAGGCATCGCTCTTCGCCTGGAGCGTCGCCTTGAGCAGCGCGATCGCCGGCAGCAGGCGCTCTTCGACGGCAATGACCGACGCGACGTGCAGTGCCGTCGGGTAGGTGTCGTTGGAGCTCTGGGACTTGTTGACGTCGTCGTTGGGGTGGACGAGCTTCTCTTTGGTGAAGTCGCCGCCGAGGATCTCCGTCGCACGGTTGGCAAGGACCTCGTTGTTGTTCATGTTCGACTGCGTCCCCGAACCGGTCTGCCACACGACGAGGGGGTAGTTGCCGTCAAGTTTGCCCGCAAGCATCTCGTCGGCCGCCTGGGCGATCGCGTCGGCTTTTTTCGCGTCAAGCTTGCCGAGATCCTTGTTGACCATGGCAACCGCTTTTTTCAGGTAGGAGAAAGCGCGGGTGATTTCGTACGGCATCGTCTCTTCGCCGATCTTGAAATTCTCCACCGAACGCTGAGTCTGGGCACCCCAGTACTTCTCTGCGGGGACCTGGATTTCCCCCATGGTATCTTTTTCGATACGGTATTCCATCGTGTTATGCTCCTTGGAAAAAGTTGTTGGCATTCAGGGTGTCGATCAGTGTCTGAACGGAGTTGCAGGAGTTGGCAAACATCTGCTTCTCCTGCTCGTTCAGGGTCACTTCGATGATCTTTTCGGCGCCGTTGGCGCCGAGCATGACCGGGACGCCGGAGACGACGTCGTGGTAGCCGTATTCGCCGTCAAGGCATACGGCGCAGGGATGGATTTGCTTGGTGTCCTTCAGGATCGCCTCGACCATGATGGCCGTCGATTTGCCCGGCGCGTAGTAGGCGGAACCGGTTTTCAGGAAGGAAACGATCTCCGCGCCGCCGTGGCGGGTACGGTGGACGACCTCGTCGATCTCATCCTGCGTGAGCAGGTCCGAAAGCGGCACGCCCGCGACCGTCGAGTAGCGCGGGAGCGGTACCATGTCGTCGCCATGGCCGCCCATGACGGAGGCACGAATCTGGCCGCCGCCGTAGCCGAGCTTCTCCTGGATAAAGGAGGCCATGCGGGCGCTGTCAAGGATCCCCGCCATACCGATGACGCGGCTGCGGTCAAAACCGCTTTCGCGGAGCGCGACGTAGGTCATCGCGTCAAGCGGGTTGGAGACCATGATGACGATCGCGTTGGGGGAGTACTTGGCGATTCCCTGGATCACCTCTTTGGTGATATTCGCGTTGGTCATCAGCAGGTCGTCGCGGCTCATGCCCGGAAGGCGGGGACTTCCCGCCGTAACGACGACGACGTCGCAGTCAACGAGCTCCTCCATGGACTCCGCAACGCTGACGACGGAGTGGCTGCGGATCGCGGAAGCGGCCTGGGACATATCAAGGGCTTTGCCTTTGGCGATTTCGATCTTGTTATCGCGGAGGATGATCTCGTGACAGCTGCCGAGCATCGCGAGGGAGTAGGCAACGGTTGAACCAACGTTGCCCGCACCTACAATGCCGACTCTTTTACCTTTGTTCATATGTGCTCCTCTTGGTCAAATAGGTTTCGGTACTGCCTCTGCCGGATACACTTAAGTACTATGTGCGAACACATACCGTTTAAGTATAAGAGGCTCGGCATACCGGTGAATGAAAGGCTATTCGCCTTTTTTATGGGACCCGAGGGTGCTATAAAAAAGGGGAACGCCGGGAGGCGCCGGCCCAAAAGCCGGTACCCTGCCCGCCTGCGCCTTAGATGGCGTCGATGATTGCGTTGAGTGTTGCGGAAGGACGCATCGCTTTTTCGGCTTTTGCGTCGTCCGGGTGGTAGTAACCGCCGATATCCTGGGCTTTGCCTTCAACAGCCATCAGTTCCGCCATGATCTGATCTTCTTTTTCCGTCAGCTCTTTGGCAACCGGGGCGAATTTGGCAGCAAGTGCCGCGTCGCCGCTGTTGGCAAGGGCATTCGCCCAGTACTGCGCCACATAGAAGTGAGACGCTTTGTTATCCGGCTCGCCCGCTTTACGGCCCGGTGCTTTGTTGTTGTCGAGGTAGCCCTGGTTTGCAACGTCAAGCGCTTCGGTAACCGCTTTGAGGTTGGCACTCGGGTGCTTCTGTTCAATGTAGCGCAGGGATTCCGCAAGAGCCAGGAACTCGCCCAGGGAGTCCCAGCGCAGGTGACCCTCTGCAAGGAACTGGTCAACGTGCTTCGGTGCGGAACCGCCCGCACCCGTTTCGAACAGGCCGCCGCCTGCAAGAAGCGGAACGATAGAGAGCATTTTAGCAGATGTGCCGAGCTCGAGGATCGGGTACATGTCCGTCAGGTGGTCGCGGAGGACGTTACCCGTTACCGCGATCGTGTCTTTACCGGCACGGATGCGCTCGTTCGTGAAACGTGTCGCCGCAGCGATGTCCATAATGTGGATTTCAAGACCTTCGGTGTTGAATTCCGGCATGTATTTTTTGACTTTCGCGATCATCTGTGCGTCGTGGGCACGGTTTTCGTCCAGCCAGAATACGACCGGGATCTGTTCGATCTGACCGCGCTCGAATGCCAAACGGATCCAGTCTTTGATCGGGATGTCTTTGGCACGGGACATACGCCAGATGTCACCCGCTTCACAATCGAAGCTCATCAGCTCCGTGCCGTCTTCCGCGGTTACGGTCACTTTACCGGACTCTTTCAGTTCGAAAGTCGTCGGGTGGGAGCCGTACTCTTCCGCTTTCTGCGCCATCAGGCCGACGTTTTGCATTGTACCCATAGTCGTTACGTCGTACTGGCCGTTTTTTACACAATCGGCGACCATCTCTTGGTGGAACATGCCGTAAGTGCTGTCAGGAATAACGGCAACACACTCGAGAGCGGCACCCGTTCTGTCCCACTGCTTGCCGCCTTCGCGTACAACGACCGGCATGGAAGCGTCGATGATGATGTCGTTCGGCGCGTTGAAGTTTGTCGTTCCTTTGTCGGAATCGACCATGGCGATCTTCGGGCTGTCGGATTCAACAACTGCCTGGAAGGCCGCTTTGATCTCGGCTTCTTGTGCATGACCCTTGATCTTCTTCTCAAGGTCAGACATACCGAGGTTCGGGTTGACACCGACTTCTTTAAAGACATCCGCGTATTTGGCGAACACGTCTTCGAAGAAGATTTCAAAACCGTGACCGAACATGATCGGGTCGGAGATTTTCATCATCGTCGCTTTGAGGTGCACCGACCAGATGACGCCTTTGGCTTTTGCGTCTTCGATTGTCTGCTTGTAGAAGGCGCGGAGTGCTTTTACGGACATGAAGGTACCGTCAAGGACTTCACCGTCAACGGCTTTGATCGTTGTCAGCTCGTTGCCGTTGAGCGCGATCGTTACTTTCTGGCCTTTTTCCATCGTCACGGACTTCTCGTTGCCGTAGAAGTCGCCTTTGCCGCCCATGTGTGCGACATACGCTTTGGAGTTTTCAGAGTAGGCTCTCAGCTTGTGCGGGTTTTTCTGAGCGTAGTTTTTAACGGCTTTTGCCGCACGACGGTCGGAGTTGCCTTCGCGAAGGACCGGGTTAACCGCGGAACCCAGACATGCGCTGTATTTAGTCTGAATCGCTTTCTCTTCATCGTTCGCCGGATTTTCAGGGTAGTTCGGAATATCGTAGCCCTGTGCCTGAAGCTCTGCGATACAATCTTTCAGCTGACCGACGGATGCCGAGATGTTCGGCAGCTTGATGATGTTGCCCTCGGGTTTGAGCACCTCTTCACCCAGCTTGGCCAGTTCGTCCTCGGCTTTGCCCATCGCTGCAAGAACGCGACCTGCCAGTGAAATGTCACGTTGTTCCAGTTCAACGCCGCCTGCAGCACAGAATTTCGCTGCAATCGGGAAGAATGAGTAGGTTGCAAGAGCCGGGGCTTCGTCGATTTTAGACCAGATGATTTTAGACATCGGTTTTCTCCTGTCATATTGTTATGGGAGCATCATAACACTTCCGTTCCCGAATTAGCTATAAGTCAGATTGAAGGCAAAGGAAAGTTTTTTTAATGTTTCACTTCGTAACATTTCCTATGTTTTTTACGTGTGTAGAATAGTAACGTGTATATTTGTGTTTCCCGTCTTTACCCTTCACAAAGTACAGGTATTGCGTGTCTGCGGGGAAAATCGCTGCCTTGATCGCATCGAAGCTGACATTGCAGACCGGGTCCTTTGGAAGACCGGCATATATATAGGTATTGTAGGGGGTGGTATCACTTTTAATCCGCTTGGCAGTGATTTTCGTATGGGAGTAGGGACCGTAGTTCAGCGTGCCGTCCATCTGCAGTTTCATACCCTGCGCAAGGCGGTTGTAGATGACGGAACTGACCAGGGGCATATCCGCCGTGTCGGAGGCCTCCTTCTGGATGACGGAGGCCATTGTTACGTATTGAAACCACTTCTTCTCGTTATAGGCGCCGAAGATCTTCTCCGACCACTGGCGCATCTGGCTGATGGAACGGTTGAGCAGCAGCAGGACCGCATCCTTCTCGGTGATGCCGAGGGGTAGCTTGTAGGTCTCGGGGACGAAGGCCCCCTCGGGTATCGGGGCAAGCCGGTCGTAATGGTACTGCAACTGAACGCGGTCGAGCTCCATCGTCTCGGCCAGCTGGTCGAGGAAGAAGTAGGTCGTCTCGCCGGGGATCAGGGTGACGTCGCGCATGGCCGCTTTGGCCGTGGTCAGCCGGTGCAGAAAATCACCGCGGCTGAGCCGGGTCTCATCCATGGCGATCCACCCCTGCTGAGGCATGCCGATCAACCGCACGATATAGCCGTCCAGCGGGCAAACATCGAGGTTTTTGTACTGCAGGTATGATATAATTTTCGTGATTGAACCGTGAGGGATATAGAGAACCTTGGAGGTTGAAACAGGCAGGGCTAGATAATAGATGAACGACAACATGATAATCAGTGCAATCTCCGCTATCCATCGCGCGATTGTCAGTTTGGCGATATTCATCTTTCTGGTCAGCTCCTCGCTCTATTTCCTGCTTCACGATGGTCTCTACCTGGACCATCTCGACCTTCCCGGTCTGAAAGTCGAGAAATTATACATCAAGTGGGATGAAAAGCTCAAAATCGAGGCATCCCGCGCCTATCTTTCGCAGGCCGCTTCGGGCCATTCCGAACCTCTCGACTACAGTGCCATCGCCAGGAGCCTGCGGCTGGTCCGCTCCTTCAACGCCTATGTCGGCTCCATCGCCGTCGGCGAACTCCATTACAACGACGCCGTCGGCTCCATCGCCTATAACTCCGGCGCCGCCAACGACCTCGTCCTGACCTCCGAAAGGTTCCGCTTCCGCGCCGGCATCGACTTCAGCGGGGAGTACTTCCGCCTTGACCTGAAGGAGTTTGCCGACCTGAACCGTTCCGTGTCGCTGCACGGCAGTGTTGTCACCGACCTGCGCGCGTCGGATATCTACGCCGACCTGAACCTCACCGTCGGCACGATCGAAGGGCTCCGCCTCTTCGCCCACGCCGGCCGCGATGCCCTCGCATTCAGCGCCAAGGCGTCCGAACCGCTCACCGACCTGCGTCCCATTACCGATGCCTTCGCCCTGCCGGAGAAGATCTCCCGCTGGATCGTCGACTACGCCGCAGGCAACAAGGCTACCCTACATACCCTCTACGGCACCCTCCCCTACGACGACCCCGGCGCCGCGCTGCGTACCCTTCATGCCAGGGCAACCGTCGACGCCCTCTCCTACCGGTTCCACCCGCAACTCGAACCGATCCACACGCAAAGCACGGAACTCATCTTTGAGAACGGCATCTTGAACATTCTCCCCAGCCAGGGACGTTTCTATGGTCATGACGGCGGTCGGAGCTGGCTCAATATCGACTTCACTGCACCGAAGATCACCCTCAACGCCTTTATCCGCACTGAGGCCCGTCTGGACGCAAACCTGCTCAATCTGCTGCACGTCTACCACATCGACCTCCCCTTCCGTCAGCTCCAGGGGCTCACCCGCGCCGACCTGGCGCTGGCCGTCACCCTGGCGACAGGTAAAACCACGGCTGAGGGGAGTTTCCATGTGGACTCGGGGCGCTTTCGCTACCTTGGCCTTGACCTCGATGTCAACGATGCCGAGATCGGGCTGGTCGGGGCCGACGTCACCATCGACACACTGCGCGTCCGGTACGGCACACAGCTCCTGGCCGACGTCAAGGGGCACTTGAACCCTGCCAAAAAGTACGGCCACCTGCAGATCATCGCCCGTGAGGCCCGTTTCGGTGAAGGGGCCACTTCCGTCGTCCTGGATCAGAAGGAACCCCTCCACCTTGACTACATCATCAGCCGCTCACAGGACAAGATCGTCTTTGAACCGTCCCACTGGCGCAGCGGCGATTTGGGGATCTCCATGGATGCGGCAACGGTCCCCTTCGACTTCGCCTCCAGTACGGCGCTGCTCGACGAGATCCCCCTCCGCCTTGACAAGACGGCTGCGGCGACGGTCTCGGGCAACGTCAACTTCAAAAACGCCACGGCGGAGCTGGATTATGACATCCGGGAACTGCACTACAGGAAACTTCGGCTTGCGCAGCCGCATATGCGGGTGAACGCGCGCTACGACGGCGTCCTGCACCTGAGCCACCCCGACCCGACCGGATTCGATCTCGGCGGCACCCGGCTGCAACTCGGGCCCCTCACTGCCGACATCAACGGCTCGACGGCCCGCAGCTCTCGTTTCGATCTACGTCTGGGCAGCGCCGTCAGTACCGCTGTTAGTTTCGACGTCGACACGGCTGATTCCAAGGCGGCGCTCGCCTTCGAACGCCTCGACCTGGAACACAACGCCACCGGGGCACACTTTGTCAACGCCAAACCCCTTGACGCCGAACTGCGCTGGGATGGCAGCGGCCTTTTCGCCTCCAGCGATGACCTCTCGCTGGGCTTTATCATGGACCCACAGCACTGGGAACTCAATCTCAACAACCTCTCGAGCCTCTCCCCGCATCTGCCGATCCTGCAACGTTTCGAGCTGGAGAAGGGTACCGTCAAGATCAGTCATGATATGAATGCCTCCGACTACCGCTTCAGCGGCAGCGTGGCGACAGAGTACCCGCTGCTGATCCAGGAGGAACTGCCGGTAAGTACCTTCGGCTTCGAGGGCAGGGTCACCGCCGGCGGGACGCTTCTGAACATCAATGACGCCGTGGCGGTCTCCATCGACGACGTCATCCGTGTGACGCCCCAGGAGGAGGTCGGCGTCAACCTTGTCGCCCTCATCGACTACATCAAAGCGATCTCGGCAAAACAGCACGGCAGCGGCAGCATCCCCGCCTTTACCTTTGATGCCGAGAAGAGTTTCGTCTACCTGACGCCGACGCGCCGTGCCATTGCCGATGCGATCCATGTCACGGGAGGCGGCGACGGCATCTATGCCCGACTGCTTCACGAGAAGGGAACGGCGGTCTTCGAGTTCAAGGAGAACCTCTTCTCCCTGCACGGCGACGGCTTCGGCGACCGCTTCATGCGCCGCCTGCTCGCCCTGGCGGAGTACCGCGGCGGCTCCCTCTCCTTCCATGTCAACGGCACGACGACCAACGCCCACGGCGTTGCGCGCGTCAAAGATACGGTCGTACGGGACTACCGTGCACTGAACAATATCCTCGCTTTTATCAATACTGTCCCCGCCCTGGCGACCTTCTCCCTGCCGCACTACTCCGACACGGGCCTGGAGATCTCCGATGCCTATGCCAGTTTCCACTACGACAACGGGCTCGTCACCGTCGACGGCCTGAATGTAGACTCCCATGAGATCGACATGACCGGCAACGGGACGATCGACTACGTCAATAACACGATCGATATGAGGCTCAACCTCATTACCGATGTCGGGGAGAATGTCAGCAAGATCCCGCTGGTGGGTTACATCCTCGTCGGCGAGCGCGGCGACGTGACGACGACGCTGAAGATCGAGGGGGACCTGAACGACCCGAAGGTCACCAACGACATTGCCGAGAACATCGTCGTCTCCCCCTTCAAGATGATCATGCGCACCCTCACCCTCCCCTTCAAACTCCTGGAATTCCCCGAAACCCCGGAGCAAGAGAAGTAATCCTTCTTTGTACGGCAGCGGCGTCTTGGCATCATTCGTGAGGGAGCGCCGTCGCGGGACAGGCGACGGCTGTATCGGAAGTGATTCAGGGAAAGCTGTGCGACGCTACTCGTTGCGCAAAACAGTCAGGACGTCGACCTCGCTCGCTTTTTTGGCGGGGTACCAGGAGGAGAGGAGCACGATCAGCAGGCCTCCCGCGACCGTCATCAGGTAGTCGGCCCATTCGAAACGTACTGGCAGCGTCGACGTCGGGTAGACATGTTCGGGCAGCGTGATGATCTCGAAGGTGCCCAGGACCCAGATCCCGGTGAAACCGAGCAGCGACCCGGCGAGGATTCCGCCGATGCCGATAACGATACCGAGGTAGAGGAAAACCTTCTTGACGGCCCGGGGAGAGGCGCCCAGGGAGATGAGCAGAGCGATTTCACTGCGACGGTTCATCACCGTCATCAGCAGCGAGGAGATGATGTTGACCGACGCGATGAGGATGATCAGCATCAAGACGATGAAGAGGGAGGTCTTCTCCATCTCCAGGGCGGCGAAGAAGTTGACATTGTCCTCCCACCACCCCTTGATCGTGACGGAAAAGGGGAGCTTCTCCTTCAACCGCAGAATGTCGCTGTGGGGTGCGTCGGAGTGGATGTGGATACCGTCGTACTGGTTCGCGGGAAGATGCATCACCTTCTGCAGTGACTCCAGCGTCGTATAGCTGTAGGCCTTGTCGTAGGCCGTGAGCCCCGAGTCGAAACTCCCGCTGATCGTGAAGCGCTTGATCTTCGGCGCGACCCCGAGACCGCCGGGCTCCATCTGGGTAAAGATGTAGGTTAGGCGCTCCCCTTCTGCAAGATTGAAGTTGTCCATCAGCGTCTTTCCGACGACGACGTCGAAACGTTCCGGGACAGCCTTCTCCAGCGCCGCCTTCAGAACGGCGTTGACCGACGCCTCGTCTTTGAAGTTGACGCCGAAAAGGTAGCCCCCCTCCAGCTGGGAACCGTTACGGGCAATGACCGGCGAGAGAACGTAGGGGCTGAACTTCAGGTCGGGGAACTCCGTCGTCAGGGTCGTCAGGAGCTCCTCGTTGACACCGCCGTAAAAGCGCGGCAGGATCGTCAGGGGGTAGTTCATGACCGTCAGTTTTTTCTTGAATTCGTAGTCGAAGCCGTTCATCAGCGCCATGGCGATCATCAACACCATGACGCCGAGGGTGATGCCGATAAAGGCGAGAAGGGCCGAAAGGAAGATAAAGGGCTGATCCCGGTCGAAGCGCAGGAAGCGACGGACCAGGTAAGGGACGATATCCCTTTTCACGCAGGGCGTCCCGGTTGCGGAGTTGCGTCGTCACTACCGGCGCAGAATGCGGGAGAGGCGGGGCGCATCACGGCACTCACGAGGCGAACGCCCCTTTTTTCGGACCGCTTTTGCCGCAGCACTGCTTGAACTTCTTGCCGCTGCCGCAGGGACAGGGGTCATTGCGGGCGACCTTCTTCTCACCGAGGGGTTCGGCGTCGGTATGGTTGAAGTGCATCTGTGCCGCCTGCTGGCGTTTCTGCTCCTCCATCTGTCTGGCGAAGGCCTCTGCCTCCTCCTCGGCGATGCGGAACTGGATGATCTGCAGGGTGCGAATCGTGTCGTACTTGATGTTTTCGACCAGTTCGCTGAAGAGGTTGAAGCTCTCCTTCTTGTACTCGACGAGGGGGTCCTTCTGGTTGTAGGCGCGCAGGCGGATGCCGGTCTTCATCGTATCCATCTGGTAGAGATGGTCGCGCCATGCGTTGTCGAGGGTCTTGAGGTAGATCTCCCGCTCGATGTCACCGCGCATCTTCGCATCGAGGACGGCCATCTTCGCGTCGTACGCCCCTTTCAGTGCCGCTTCGACCGCTTCGAGCAGGGCGTCGTAATCGAGACCCTCAAGTGTATCGTGCCCAAGGTCGAAGTTCGTCTCCTCTTTTACCTTTGTGACGAGGCGGTCGAGGTCGAAATCCTCCCGGGCGACGCCGTCGAAGATCTCGCAGAACATCAGCGTGCGGACGACGTACTCGTGGCGGATCGTATCGACCTTCTCGCCGATGGGGAACTCGGGGTTGAGCAGTTCGTTGCGGAACTTGTAGACGATCTTGCGCTGCTCGTTGGCGACGTCATCGTACTCAACGATGTGCTTACGCCCTTCGAAGTGGAGGTTCTCCACCTTTTTCTGGGCCTTCTCGACGGCGCGGGTGACCATCTTGGACTCGATGTACTCCCCGTCCTCGACGCCGAGGCGCTCCATGATCGACTTGATCTTGTCGGAACCGAAGATGCGCAGGAGGTTGTCCTCGAGGCTCAGATAGAACTGGCTCGTCCCCGGGTCGCCCTGACGGCCGGAACGGCCGCGGAGCTGGTTGTCGATCCGGCGGTTTTCGTGGCGCTCCGTACCGACGATGTAGAGACCGCCGAGGGCCTTGATCTCGTCGCTGACCTTGATGTCGACCCCGCGGCCGGCCATGTTGGTCGCAATCGTCACTGCCCCCTTCTCGCCCGCATGCTTGATGATCTCGCCCTCCTGGGCATGATTCTTCGCGTTGAGGACGGTATGGGCGATCTTCTCCTGCTTCAGCAGGGCGTGCAGCGCCTCGGACTTTTCGATGGAGGCCGTACCGACGAGGACCGGCTGTCCCGTCGTATTGAGCTCCCTGATCTTGGCGATGACGGCGTCGAACTTCTCCTTCTCCGTTTTGTAGATCAGGTCGTTCAGGTCGGCGCGGACGACGGCGACGTTCGTCGGGATGGAGATGACGTCGAGGTTGTAGATCTGGGCGAACTCCGTCGCCTCCGTCTGGGCCGTGCCGGTCATGCCCGAGAGCTTCTCGTACATGCGGAAGTAGTTCTGGAAGGTGATGTCCGCCAGCGTCTGGGTCTCCTCCTTGATCTCGACGCGTTCCTTCGCCTCGAGGGCCTGGTGCAGGCCTTCGGAAAAGCGGCGCCCTTCGGAGAGGCGGCCGGTGAACTCGTCAACGATGACGACTTCACCGTCGCGGACGACGTAGTCGACGTCGACTTCGAAGAGGTAGTTCGCCTTGAGCGCCTGATCGAGATGGTGCGACAGCGCCGAGTTTTCGAGGCTGTAGAGGTTGTCGACGTCGAAAAGCCCCTCGGCTTCGGCGATCCCCTCCTCCGTGATGAGGACGATCCGGTCTTTTTCGTCGACGGTAAAGTGCTTATCGCGGACCAGCTGCTTGGCGACATCGTTGGCGCGCTGGTAGTTCTCCAGGGTGCGGTTGGTCGGGCCGGAGATGATCAGCGGGGTGCGCGCCTCGTCGATCAGGATGGAGTCCACCTCGTCGACGATGACGAAGTGGTGGCCGCGCTGGACCATCTGGGCGCGGGAGTAGCTCATGTTGTCACGCAGGTAGTCGAAGCCGAACTGGTTGTTGGTGCCGTAGGTGATGTCGGCGGCGTACTGTACACGTTTCACGGCGTGGTCATACTCCGATTCGAGGACGATGCCCGTCTCGTAACCGAGGAAGGCGTAAAGCTCCCCCATCTCCGTACCGTCACGCTTGGCGAGGTAGTCGTTGACGGTGACGACGTGGACGCCCTTGCCCGTCATCGCGTTGAGGGCGACCGGCAGGGTCGCGACAAGGGTTTTACCCTCGCCCGTCTTCATCTCGGCGATGCGTCCCTCGTGCAGGACCATGCCGCCGATCAGCTGGACATCGAAGTGGCGCATATTCAGAACGCGCTTGCTCGCCTCGCGGGTGATCGCAAAAGAGTCCTCGAGGACGTCATTCAGTGACTTTTCGCCGCTGCGTACCGCTGTCTTGAGGGCTTCAAAAGACTCCTTCAGCCCCTCATCATCCATCGCTTCGTAGGTCGCTTCGAGCGCATTGATTCTTTTGACGCGTTTGCGATACTTTTTCAGTTCGCGATCATTTCGAGTTCCAAATATTTTTCCGACTAGTGTCTGAAGCATCCGCAGCCTTGTGACGGCGCTCGCAACAACGCCGTTGATTAAAGTTGGGGGATTCTAACACACCAAAGGTAACCTTTTTATTAAAGGAGCGGAAGGTGCCTTCGGCGTGTTACGGCAACTTTGTTATAATGACCGAAAACATAAGAGGTCCCATGCGTCTACTTGCCCTGCTTTTCATTCTTCTCTCCCCGGTTTTTGCCCTGGAGATCGCCATAGAGAGTCTCCAGGCGGATTTCGAACAGCGGATTGTCGACGAAAAAGGCAAAAGCATCCTCTACCGCGGCACCCTCTGGGCCCAGCGCCCCGACGCGGCCCTCTGGCACTACACGGAGCCCGTCGACAAGCGGATCTACGTCCGCCGCGGGGAGGTGATCATCATCGAACCGGATCTCGAGCAGGCGGTGATCCGTACCCTGAACGAAGATATCGACCTCCTCGCCATTCTCGCCCGTGCGAAGGAGACGGGACCGGAGCGTTACGAGGCCCGCTACAGCACGCAGACCTTCGACATCCAGCTCAAAAATGGCGTCATCGACACTATCAACTACCGCGACGGTTTCGACAACCGCGTGACGATCACCTTCAGCGCGCAGCAGCAGAACGAACCGATCGATCCCGCCCGCTTCGAGGCAACGATCCCCGGCGATTACGACATTATCCGTTAAGAGGTTTTCAGCCGAAGGCTACTGCGGATTTGAGGCAGAAGCGGGTTTCCCGATGTAGAAACCCTGGGAGTAGTCGACACCGAGGTCGTGGACGATCTGGTAGAGCGCTTCGCTGTCGACGTGCTCCGCCACCGTTTTGATGCCGGCGCGTTTGGCGAACTCGACGATGTTTTCGACGACCAGCCGGTGAAAGCGGTTCTGGGGGAGGTCCCGGATAAAGGTGCTGTCGATCTTGATGAAATCCGCCTCGAACTGCAGCATCCGGCTCAGTTTCGAGTGCTCGATGCCGAAGTCGTCCACGGCAATGTGGAAGCCGGCCTCGCGCAGTCTGGAGATCTGGCGCATCAGGTTGGGATAGCTCTCCATCGACGCCTCCTCGACGAGCTCCAGGTAGACACGCTCGGGGGAGATTCCGTAGCGCTCGCACTTGTAGGTGAGGAAAGACTCGAGGTACTCCTCTTCAAGATCGCTCTTGTTGATGTTGATCGAGAAGCGGAAGCGGTTCGTACTGAAGTATTTGAAGGCCTGGTCGATGACGATCCGCGAGATCTGGGTGCTGAGTCCGGCGATAACGGCCGGCTTGATGAAGTGTTCGGCATCGATGACGCGCTGCTTCTCGTCGATGATGCGGCAGAGGACCTCGTAGTGCTGGACAGAGTTGTCCTGGTTGCTGATAATGGGCTGGTAGAAAGCCGTGAGGCGGTTCTCCTCGATCGCCTTCTTGACGGTATTGATCCAGTAGAGCGTATGGCGCTGGCTGACGATGTAGTCCGAGTCGGGGTGGAAGTGGCGGATGCGGTTGCCGCCGAAGGCTTTCGCCTCCTTGGAGGCGTCGACGGCATGGGCGAAGAGGCTCATGCCCGTTCCGCGGTCAACGCCGATGGAGAAGCGGATATCATAGCGGTTGCCGTCGATCTCGATGGAGGCTTCTTTGAAAAGTGCTTGGACCTGTTCGGCGATCAGCGTCTCCTGCGATGCGACGGGATCATCGAGCAGAATGACGAACTCGTCGGCCGTGATGTGGAAGAGCGCGGCATTGGCCGGCAGGAAGGACTCCAGCCGCCGCGCCGTCTCGTTGAGGACCTTGTTCCCCTGCCCCATCCCGAAGATGGAGTTGATCATGTCGAAGTTGTCGATGTTCAGGTAGAGCAGCGCCTTGGAGGAGTCGCCCTTGAGCGCCTCCTGCAGGGCGTGTTTGCTGGCGGCCCCCGTCACTTCGTTGACGCTCCGTATCGTGCTGAGGCGGGTTTCGTACCCCTTGAGCTGTTTCTCCATATCCTTCTGTGACTGCATCAGTCTCCCGAGCCTTTTGCGCTCGTACATCAGCTCGTCCTTGATCTTCTGTTCCCGGGTGCCGGCATCTTCGAGGAGCTTTTCGTGCTGATCCTTAAGGGTCTTGAGGCGGGTGTTGAGTTCGCGCATCTGCAGTTCGCGGTAGCCGACCTGCACCGCCTCCTGCATGGCCTCAAGGAGTGCTTCAATGTCGCAGGGTTTCACCAGGCAGCCCTGGATGCCACTGTTGAGGAGTTCGAAGAGCGCATCGGGCTCCGGCGTCTTTGCGACGGTATAGATGATCTGCTGGCCCGGCTTGGTCGATTTGATGTTTTTGATCAGCTGGAGTCCCGGCATATTGGGAATCTCGCTGTCGAGGATAACGATGTCGTATTTGTTGATCTTGTAGAGGTTCAGCGCGTCGTAGCCGCTGCCCGCCTCCTCCACCATCCCAAAGATCTTCCGCAGCGACGTACACATCGCGCTGCGGACGTCGCCGTCCTGATCGACGTACAGCAACGTAAGTTTCTTGGTAAAAGGCAGCAGATCCTGCAGTTGGGCCATTGACAAACCTTTGGTAATCGCTTTGGACCATTATACCTTTAAAAAATGAAACGAAGAAGGGGGTAAAAGGGTTGCGGAGGGCTTTTCGTCGACTGGCGCGCTCTGTCGGGAACAGGCTGACGGGAGATCGGCCGCATAGCTCGTTGGCGTTCAGAGAGGTGGAAACGTCCGTCGCTTTTACGGTGATTTTGTTTGGTCGGAAGCCGTCCGGGAAGCGCACAGAGTGTCACAAGCTGTACTTCAATGCTCAGAGCTGTCGGTGGATCGTAAAAGAGCGGGATAGAAGGCGGAGGAGTGCCCGGGCAAAAGCCCGGAACGCTGTTATGCGGGTTTGATGGTAACGCCGTACGTGTTTTCGGCGACGTCACGCAGTTCGAGATGGTAGTTCGCAATCTCGTTGAAGTTCAGGTACTTGTAGACATCGTTTTGTTTGCCGGCCAGTTTTTCCGGAACGATGCTCATGTACTCTTCAACTGTCGGGATGCGCCCGAGTTTCGCACAGACCGACGCCAGTTCCGCGGAACCGAGGTAGACCTGCGTGTTCTTGCCGAGGCGGTTGTCGAAGTTACGCGTGGACGTAGAGAATACCGTCGCGTTCTCGCGCGCCTGCGCCTGGTTGCCCATACAGAGTGAACAGCCCGGAACTTCCGTCTGCGCTTCAATCGCTTTGAAGACGTCGTAGTAGCCTTCGTTGATCAGCTGCTGCTCATCCATGCGGGTCGGCGGAACGATCCAGAATTTCTCGACGGCGACTTTGCCTTCGCCGCGCATGACTTCACCCGCCGCACGGTAGTGGCCGATGTTCGTCATACAGGAACCGAGGAATACTTCGTCGATCGTGTCGCCGGCGACTTCGCTCAGCAGTTTGACGTTGTCCGGGTCGTTCGGGCAGGCGACGATCGGTTCCGTCACTTCGTTCAGGTCGATCTCGATGACCGCCGCGTACTCCGCGTCGGCGTCCGGCTGCATCAGTTCCGGGTTTTTCAGCCACTCTTTCATCTTGTCGGCACGGCGCTGGATCGTACGTGCGTCCTGGTAGCCGTCGGCGACCATCGCCTCAAGCAGCGTAATGTTCGATTTCAGGTACTCGATGACCGGCTCTTTGTTCAGAAGGACCGTACATGCTGCCGCAGAACGCTCGGCAGACGCGTCGGAAAGCTCGAACGCCTGCTCCGCTTTCAGGTTCGGCAGGCCTTCGATCTCGAGGATGCGGCCGTTGAAGATGTTCTTCTTGCCCTTCTTCTCAACCGTCAGAAGGCCCTGTTTGATCGCATAGAACGGGATCGCATTCACGAGGTCACGCAGGGTGATGCCCGGCTGCAGTTCACCCTTGAAGCGGACCAGGACCGATTCCGGCATGGTCAGCGGCATGGAGCCCGTAACACCCGCGAACGCAACGATACCGGAACCGCCCGGAAAGGAGATGCCGATCGGGAAACGCGTATGGGAGTCACCGCCCGTACCAACCGTGTCCGGAAGGACCATGCGGTTCAGCCAGGAGTGGATGACGCCGTCGCCCGGGCGCAGTGCGACACCGGAGCGGTTCGCGATGAAGTCCGGCAGCGTGTGGTGCAGCTTGACGTCGGACGGTTTCGGGTACGCCGCCGTGTGACAGAAGGACTGCATGACCAGGTCTGCGGAGAAGCCCAGCGCCGCGAGCTCTTTGATCTCGTCGCGTGTCATCGGACCGGTCGTGTCCTGGGAACCGACTGTCGAAGTCATCGGCTCGACGTACATGCCCGGGCGAACGCCTTCCATACCGCAGGCGCGGCCGACCATCTTCTGGGCCAGGGTGTAACCTTTGCCCGTATCGGAGGGCTGCTCCGGTGCGATGAAGAGGTCAGAGGGCGCCATACCGAGGGAAGCGCGCGCTTTCGCTGTCAGGCCGCGCCCGATGATCAGCGGGATACGGCCGCCGGCGCGGACTTCGTCGACGATCGTGTTCGGACGCAGGCCGAACGTCGCGATGCACGCACCGTTTTTGTGCGCTTCGCCTTTGTAGGGGTAGATGGTGACGACGTCGCCGGTTTCCATAGCCGTGACGTCCATCTCGAGCGGAAGCGCACCGGAGTCTTCACAGGTCGCGAAGAAGATCGGGGCGATAATACCGCCGATAACGACGCCGCCCGTGCGCTTGTTCGGAACGCCCGGGATGTCGTCGCCCATGTGCCACTGGACGGAGTTGACGCCGGATTTACGGGAAGAACCGGTACCAACGACGTCGCCGACGTAGGCGACCGGGTGGCCCTTCTGCTTCAGCTCTTTGATCGTCTCGAGCGGGTTTTCCATCTTCGCGCGGAGCATGGAGTTCGCGTGGAGCGGGATGTCGGAGCGTGTGAAGGCTTCGGATGCCGGGGAGAGGTCGTCCGTGTTTGTTTCGCCCGGGACCTTGAATACCGTCACCGTGATCTCTTCGGCGATCGCGGGTTTCGCTGTGAACCACTCCGCGTTCGCCCAGGAAGTCATGACTTCCGTCGCAGCCGCGTTACCGGCCTTGTGAAGCTCTTCGACGTCATTGTAGGCATCGTAGACAAGAAGCGTGTGCTTGAGTGCTTCCTTCGCCGCCTCGACAACAGTGCTGTCGCCGGACTTCAGCGCGTCGACCATCGGTTTGACGTTGTATCCGCCGAGCATCGTGCCCAGCATCGCTACCGCTTTTTCCGCAGTGATGCCCGCTACGGAAACGTTCCCCTGGATCAGGTCGTTCAGGAACGCCGCTTTGACGTATGCCGCATCGTCAACGCCCGGAGATACGCGGTTTTCAAGGAGGTCAAGAAGCTCTTCCGTGCAACCGGCTTTGATCATCTCGATAACTTCGGCCGTCTGCTCTGCGCTCAGCGGCAGCGGAGGAACGCCGAGTGCCTCGCGCTCTGCGACGTGTGCTTTGTACTCTTCCATAAAGGCCATGGTGACTCCTAAAGTAAATTTGACAAGGATTATAGCCTTAAGGAATGGGCGTGTAAAGATGGATGTCACGATACGAAACAAATCGTGACGTAAAGATGGATTTTATGTGTATATTGGTAACACTATAGGTGGCGTCTTGAGAGTTCCGCCTCGATCAGCCCCCGCTCCGGACCGCTGTAATTGTTTTTGAGCCACAAAAGGTAACTCTCCGGCAGGTCGCAGTAGCGCATGCCGCGGTGCTTTCCGAAACCGACGCGTGCTTCCGGCTCGGGCTGGAGCCGCGCCGGCACTTCGGCGTCACGGCGCACCACCTCCGATTCGATCGTATCGGCGGCGATCCCGGCCGTTTCGAGAGTTTTGTTGAAGTGGGCGTAGTCGATGCGTTTCCAGATGCGCATCGTGGCCGTGTTGAAGTCGAGCTGGCTGCGCCGTTCGCCGGCGTAGGCCTCGAGCTGGCGGATCTGGGGGACGGTAAGTGCGATGAGATTTTCGACGCGGACTATATAGTAATCTCTATAAGCGATGAAGCGCAGCAGAGGGAGCGCCATCACGCACCTACGATATCGCGGTTGCCCTTCGCATTGGGCTCGGTGAGGACGCCGCGCTGCTCGAGCTGCTCGATGATGCGCGCAGAGCGGTTGTAGCCAATCTGGAGTTTGCGCTGGAGGTAGCTGATGGAGGTTTTCTTCTCCGCCATGACGATACTTTTGGCCTCGTCGTAGAGGGGATCGAGCTCATCCTCGAGAAGCCCCTCTTCTCCCGGCGCTGCACTGCTGTTCTCGTCGACGAGGAAGGATTTGTCGTACTCCGCCGCGCGCTGCGCTTTGATGAACTCGACGATCTTGTCGATCTCCTCTTCGCTGCTCCAGGGGGCGTGCAGGCGGATCAGGCCCGTCGTGCCAGGGGGCGTGAAGAGCATGTCGCCTCGGCCGAGCAGCGACTCGGCTCCCTGGGCGTCGAGGATGATCTTGCTGTCGACCTTCTGGCCGACGCGGTAGCTGATGCGCGAAGGCAGGTTCGCCTTGATAAGGCCGGTAACGACATCGACGGAGGGGCGCTGGGTCGCGACGATCAGGTGGATGCCCGAAGCGCGGGCCATCTGGGCAAGACGGGCGATGGAGTACTCCACGTCCTTGCCGCTGGTCATCATCAGGTCCGCCAACTCGTCGATGATCACGACGATGTAGGGGAGCGCCCTGCCCCCCTCTTTCTTCATCTTCTCGTTGTAGCTTTCGATATTCTTCGTGCGGGTTTCGCTCATGACATGGTAGCGCCGCTCCATCTCGTTGACCATGTTGCCGAGTGCGACAATCGCCTGTTTCGCCTTCGTGATGACGGGGGTGAGCAGGTGCGGGATGTCGTTGTAGATGGAGAATTCCAGCATCTTCGGGTCGATCATCATCAGCTTCAGCTGGTCGGGGGAGTTCTTGTAGAGCAGACTCAGAATCATCGCGTTGATCCCGACGCTCTTGCCGCTGCCCGTCGTACCGGCGATAAGCAGGTGGGGCAACTTTTTGAGGTCGGTGATGAAGGGCTTGCCGACGATATCCTTGCCCAGGGCGATCGTCAGGGGCGACGAAGCCTCCTGAAAGAGCTTGCTCTCGAAGATCTCCCGCAGGTAGATTGTCTCGACACTCTTGTTGGGGATCTCGATGCCGACGACGTCCTTGCCCGGAATCGGCGCCTGGATGCGGATCGTCTCGGCACGCAGCGCCATCGCCAGGTCGTCCTGGAGGTTCATGATCTTGGAGACCTTGATGTTCGCCGCGGGCTTGAACTCGAAGGTGGAGACGACGGGACCGGCGTAGGTGCGCACGACGTCGCCCTCGATCTTGAAGTGGGCCAGCTTTTCGATCAGGTCGCGGATCTTGTCGTCAAGCTCCGACTCGTCGATGCCCCCCTTGCTTTTGGGCGGCTTCTGCAGGAAGTCGAGGGCCGGGAGCCGGAAGTTCTTCGGCTTCTCGGACTTGCCCTTTTCGATCTGTTCGAGCAGTTTCTTGTTCTCTTCGAGCTCCTCGACGATCACGGCGTGTTTCTGCTCCTTCACCTTCCGCGCGAGGGCGACGATGGTCTTGGGGGCTTCGGGCTCCGCAGCCGGTTCTGCGGCTTCTTGTCCGGCAGCGGCCGTTTCGTGCAGCTCGTGAAACGCATCGTCCGCCGGCTCCGTATGGCGGCGCTCATAGGCGGGGGCGTCGTAGGCGTCGATCGTCCGGTCCGGAAGCGGCTCCTCCGTGGCGGGAGCGCGCTCGGGGAGGCGGATGCGGCGCAGGAGCAAAACCAGCGGTTCAAGCAGTTCGTCGACGGAACGGTCCAGGATGATGACGACCGCCACCGTCGTCGCCATGACCCAGAAGACCCAGAGTCCCAGTAGGCCGATATAGGGCTTGAGGTAGTCGACGAAGCTGCCGCCGAGCGAGCCGCGGAGCGTGTCGTTGACCAGCAGGGCCTGCAGGATCTGCAGGGAGAAGAAGAGCAGCACATAGGCGATGATCTGCTCCGCGCGGCGCTGGGAGAAACCGGGGTTGCGGTACCAGTGGAAAACCGGTACCAGCAGCACCAGCAGGTAGGCATAGGAGAGATAGCCGAAGTAGAACTTGTTTTCCCGGGCGAAGATCGAACCGTAACTGCCGATCATCCCCGCGTCGCCGATGATCGTGGCTACGCCGAGGTAGACCAGAATACCAAGAAGTGAGATAAAAAGAGCGTCCCGTAAGATACCGAATCCTTTGATACGTGCCGAAACGGCGGCAAATAATTACAGGAGTATAGCATGTTCCGTGCCAACACGCTGCTTTTATGACGCCGCCGGAGCGGCCTATTTAGAGGTAGTTGACGAGGGAGAGCTGGGAGACTTTGGAGATGGCGGACATCATCGCCTGCATGTTCAAAGAGAGCTGTTGCAGCCGCAGCGTCGCCTCGGCAATATCGGTGTCGAGCACCTCCGAACGCAGGGTGGTGCTGCTGAGGATCAGCGTTTCGGTCCGTTCCGTGGCGTACTGAAGGGCCAGGGACTGCGACCCCGCCTTCGTATGCACCCCGGCGATATGGTCCATCACGTCGTCCAGGGCCTGGATGGCGTTTTCGATCCCGCCGTTGCGTTTGTCGGTCGCTTCGCCGCCGTCGGCATAGAGGCGGCCGTCGCGTACAGCGGCGATCGCGGCGTCGAGGGAGGCGAAGAAGTCGGTCTTGGCGTCGCGGATAGTGATCGCGTTGTTGGCGTTGAAGACGAGGGAGGAGCCCGGCGTCCCGGCGCTGAAGTCATGAGACATGGCATCGTAAAGCGCCAAAGTGGCAGCCATAGTGCCGGAATCGCCGGAACGGTACGTCAGTCTCCCCCGATAATCCAAAGCAACCTCGCCCCTCTGGTTCGCGGCTTCGACAGCAGCGTTGTAGTTGACTGCGATGCCCCCTGTTGCCGCCGGGTTGTCGGCAGCCGGGGCATTACCGCTGACAACGATATTGATGACGTCCATCAGCTGTCGGTAGGTCATTTCGTCGGGCGCGACCGGCTCCTGAGGATTTGATGCATCGATCGGTGCCTTAGGATTGCCTCCTGTTCCATATACCGTAAAGGCGCTTGTACCGTTAACTTCGACCCCAGTGGCCAGGAAGTCAATCGTCACGTTGTAGGGCGTTACTCCGTCGTTTTCGATCCCTTTGAGCACCAGGGAAGTACCGATCATCGTTGTTCCAGTTGCGACGTCAACCAGACGTGTCTCCGGCGTAGCATAACGGTTATCGCCTTTTGCAATCTGCGATACGTTAGAAACTAAAGCACCGTTTTCCGTCGTAAAGTAGGTCTTGTCGCTACGTAGTCCCTCGATCGTGCCCGACGCCACTGCCACCGTAAAACCACTGTGCATGAACTCAGTGACCAGCAGTGAATTCGAACCATTAATGATATTACCAAGATCCGTTGTGCCAGAGTCTAGGAGCCCGATGTTTGTCACATCCGCTGCTGTGCCGCCCGTAAAGTCTGTCGCCGCTACCAGGTGGAAATCGAGCTTGCTTGAGCCGCTCAACTTGTCCGTCACCTCGATCTGCCCAGCATCGTTCAAGGTGACCGTTACCGTATCGGGATCCGAAGGAGAGACTTTGTAGGCGTCGGCAATATTTTTAAGCAGCTCCCCGACACTCTGCGTCGCTGTCATGGAAAACTTTACTTTAAAACCCGATCCGTCGCTGCGTGTCCCCTGCATGTAGAATACCGTGTCAGACTGGTTTGTAGCATCCATATCGTTGTCTCCGACCATGTCGCGGATCGTATCCGTTTCGGTGATATAACCCGTGTTTGCAACACGGTCTTCAGGGTAGCCCATGACATCACCATAGAGCAGCCCCTGATGCTGTTTCGGCACGTTGGAGGAGATCTTTCGGGCAATTCGGCTCTCCTCTCCGTAAAGGAGCTCCGCACCGCTGATGTTGTACTTCTGCAAGATGCCCGATCCCAGCACCGCCGACATGTCGCCGTCGTTGCCGTTGTAGGTGCCGTCGCTGTTGACGGGTATGGCGTCAGTCGCCGTCCCGGCGAAGAGGTACTGGCCGTTGATGGAGGTGTTGGAGAGGGTGACGAGATAGTTGCGCATGCTCTCGAGGTCCTGAGCCAGGGCTTCGAGGGAGACGGGGCCGTTGGTGCTGTTGGCGGCCTGGATCAGCTTGGTTTTGAAGGAGGTCAGGGTATCGGTAAACTCGTTGAGGGTCGTATCGGTATTGGTGCTGAACTTCAGACCGCTCTCCGTGCTCTTCTGTACCTGCGTCAGCGTCGTGATTTCGTCGTCGAGGCGCATCGTTTTGACGAACGTGTCGGAGTCCTCGAAGGCGTACCGGATCTTCTGACCCGAAGCGATCTGCTTGTTGACGTCGAAGAGTTTCGTACTGACCTGGTTGTTGTTGGCGGACAGATTTTTGTAGTACATACTGTTCGTGATTCTCACGGGGCACCTCTCTTTGAAACCTCATTGTCGTTTTGATAAGCAAAACAGGTTCCACTCTCTATATCGGACGCCCGCAAACTTTTTTTAGGCAAACCGGACCGCCCCCGGTACCAGAAACTGCGGTTACACGAAGTTTAAGCATTGAATGACTATCATTTCGACCGCACATGCCGCCGTGGTGGAATGGTAGACACGACGGATTCAAAATCCGTTACTTCGGTGTGCCGGTTCAAGTCCGGCCGGCGGTACCACCCTCTGTAAAGTCCTCCCGCAAACATTCTCTTTGATTTAAAATGAAGCGATTCTATTAATCAATATCAATTCATTGCACAACGCCATATCCGATGCCGAAAGCGCGAAAACCCGCTATAGTACACAAAACTCTGGGTCCGACTTAAGTCGCTAAAATATACTACTCTATCTACAAGGGGGATCGGATGTGCGCACGGGTCGCTCTCTTCTCCGATGGCCTTTTCATCGGTGATATCGGGGATTTTCTCGGCGATTTCGTCAACGATATCGGCATCCTGACGCCCCGCTACAACATCGCCCCCACCCAGCAACTGCCTGCCCTGCTGAACGACCGCCGCTATACCATGACCTCCTTCGGCCTTATTCCCCATTGGGCCAGGGAGGCCGGGCGGCGCCCCGTCAATGCCAGGGCCGAGAGCGTCGCCGAGAAACCGACGTTCCGTGCCTCCTTCGAACGGCGGCGCGCCCTTGTCCCCGTCAACGGCTTCTACGAGTGGCAGCGCTCCGGCAAGCACCGGCAGCCCTACTGGATCCATCCCGCCGACGGGGGCTACTTCGCCCTCGGGGCAGTCTGGGACGAGTGGTACGACAACGATTCGGGGCAGATCGTCACCTCCTCGGCGATCATCACCACCGAGCCTAACGACCTGATGCAGACGATCCACAACCGTATGCCCGTGATGATTCCCAGGGAGTCCTGGAAGTTATGGCTCGACAGCGGGGTTCACGAATACGAAGCGGTGCGTGGTCTGCTGCATCCGCGCAGCAGCGAGTGGATGGAGGCGTACCCCGTGTCGAGCCGGGTCAATGTCCCTGCGAACGACGATGCGGGTCTGATAGCGCGGGCCTCCCGGGGAACGCTCTTCTGAAAATCTCCTACAGCAGCTCCCAGACGAAGTAGAGGACCGCGGCGGCGGCAAGCATACAGAGCCCGATCGAGAGGTTTTCGGAGAGCTTGGCGTTTTTGATCACGCGGGAGAGAAGCTTCTCATCCAGTTTGATGGCGCAGAGCACTCCCCCGAAAAAGAGCAGCGCCAGCGCCGTCCACCGGGACGCCGAAAAAGCGAATGTACTCTCAAACTTGCTGACGACGACAAGGCCGAGCAGGATCACCCCGCCCAGCGTGGCGACGCTCTTGATCAGCGTTGCGACGGAAACGTCCCGGGGATCGTTTGGGTTTTCATTGGGTTGCATCGGTACGACTCCTTGTGTCAGGTTGGGATTCGAGCAGCTCAAAACTGCCCGTGGCGAAGGCCGCACGGTAGCAGCGGCCGCTTTCAAAAGGCTGCAGCTGCATTCGCAGCCGCTGCCCCTTTACGTAGAGCGGCGGTTCCGGAGGCTCGTCGCCGTAGCCGTGCCGGGTGTAGATCACGCAGAGCGCCGTGCCCTGTTCCAGGCCATGCTGTGTGAAAAGAACCTCCTCCACCGCGACCCGCAGCGTGACGTTGACGACGCGGGTGATCGCCTTACTGACCTCTTTGGCGCTGCTTTCAAGGACCGTAGCAACGATCTCATCCTCCACGCCGTAGCGGGGTTCCTGCCCAAACCCGGCAGCAGCGCCGCATAGCAGCAGTATGAGTGCCAGACCAAACCGTTTCATCATTTGTTGCGTTTCAACGGCTCATTGCCTGAAGCTTCCTGGAGGCTTCGCAGGCGTTTTCGAAGCCCATAGCGCACGCTTTGTCGTAGTAAGTTGCCGCGCGGCTATAGTCCCGGCGTACCCCCATCCCCTTCTCATGCATCACACCGGCGGTCAGGCACCCTTCCTTATCGCCGAGTTCACACCCCCGGACAAAATAACCGGCGGCTTTGGCAAGGCTCTTCTTGATTCCCATCCCCTTGGCATAGAGCAGGCCCAGGGTGACACACCCCGGTGCGAACCCGAGATCGCAGCTTTGCGCGTAACGGCCGACGGCAAGGGCGTCGTTGCGCTCCAATCCAAGCCCGTTGGCATGGAAAATCCCCAGCATTCCGCACCCCTCCCCGTTTCCGAGGCTGCAGGACTTTTCGTACCACTTCGCCGCCTCACCATAGTCCCTCTCGCCGACGAGACCCTCCGCATAAAGCATGCCTGCCCGGTTGCACGCATCCGCCTCTTTAAGCTGACACGCCGTTTCAAACGCTGCCACGGCCTTCCGGTAGTCACGCGGCACCCCTTCTCCCTTGGCATGGATCATCCCCAGGCGGCTGCACGCCGCACCTTCTCCGTTCTTGCAGGCTTCCCGCAGCGTTTCAGTCATCTCCGCGTAGAGGGAAGCAACGAGTGCCGTGACGATTATCAGCCGTTTCATCACGCTCCTTTTCGGTTGGTTGCACCGATTGTAGCATATTCAGACAGCGGCGTCGCGCCGCGTTGCAGGATCTCCAGCGCCGCGTCCATGCCGACTGCGTGCAGACGCCCTTCCTCCTCCGTGACGAGGCCCAGTGCCTTAAGCTTGCCCGCCGCGTCCGCGATCTCGAAGTCGATCGCCACGTCGAAACGGCTGCCGATATACGCTTCGATCGCCCCGTCGAGCGCTTCGAGCGTCATGCCGCTCCCGCTGCGCAGCAAAAAGGCGTAGGCAAGCAGCGCCTCCTTGCACTCCTCGGCCTCGGCCATCGCGACGAGATGCGACAGGACCCCCGCGTTGTTATCGAGGTTGTAGAAGTAGAGGTTCTGCGCCAGCCGCGCCATGTACTTGA
This sequence comes from Sulfuricurvum sp., assembly GCA_003245815.1. Taxonomy (GTDB): domain Bacteria; phylum Campylobacterota; class Campylobacteria; order Campylobacterales; family Sulfurimonadaceae; genus SZUA-415. The sequence continues at coordinate 13,776 of QKCD01000131.1, read as the reverse complement.
CGCGGTGGCTGAAGACGGCGCTGACCTGGCGCCAGAGGATCGCGGCAAAGGCCCCCAGTGCCCCGAGCAGCGCCATAGGGTCGAGGGAGGAGGCGAGTTTCCCTACCAGGGTCATCGCCCCGCCGATCGTGCCGCCCCCGCCGGTGACGGCGAGCTTGATCTTGTCGATAAAGGCGATCTTGACCTTCGTGTTGGGAAAGAGCATCTCCAGGTCGCTGGCGGGGATCTCCTTGAAGAGCTTGAGGTAGATGCGGCGCTCCGACCCGAGTCGGAAAACCATCAACAGGCGCCGATAGACGGGTGTCGCGATCAGCTCCTTTTTCAGGTAGAGGCTGCGAGCGGTGCGCTTCTGCTCACGCCGCAGGGAGCTGCCGCGGAAAAAGAGCTGCATCGCCCCGAAGGCCCCGAGGTCGACGCTGACCTCCACGCCGTAGGGGGAAGTCTCGTTGACCGCCGCGTTGAGGCTCTCCTGGGTCAGCGCCTCGAAATTGGCGTGGTTCGCCAGCTTCGCCGCCTCGGCAAGGAAGCGCTCCTCCATCTCCCGATACTCCGTGTCCGAGTAGCGCTGCAGCGTGACGTACTCACTGTCGGGGTCGAAGGGACGATAGGCCCGCTTGAGGCCGACGAGGAGGTGGTGAAACCGCTCATGGTAATGCACGCGCAGCAGCTCCGCAAAGCGCGCCAGCATCTCGGGATTCGCCCCCGTCGTCGCCAACTCCTCCGTCAGCTCGTCGTAGTCGACCGGGATAAAACGCTCCAGAATCGCGTCGTCGTAGGTGATCCCTTCCTGTACCATGCTCTCTGCGCCCCCACCGGTTGATATCCCCTATTATAGGCATTCGCAGCTTAAGAAGCAGTGTCTTAATATTAAACAATATATTACGCACCTCCCGGCATGTGCTACACTATAGGATTCCAAAACGGGACCAGGCGGCACGATGATCACCCCAACTTCCGAGCAGCGGCTCCAACTCCTCTTTCCCCACAGCAACAGAGCCCTGCAGGAGGCGCTCCGCCACGCCACCCCCGAGCAACTCGAACTGCTCAACAGCGTCAAAGGTCTCGATCAGCTCCTCGCCCTGTTGACGGGCAAAGCCCTCGAGAGCCGGCAGTCCGACACCCTGCTGCTGGACCTTCTGCGAAACAGCCCCGCTTTCAGGCAGCTGGGGAGCTTCACCGATACCCTGGGAAGCCTTCTCCAGAACCTCCGTTCCGAAGCGGCTTTTTCGGAGCTTCATGCGAAGCTCCAGGCCTATCTTGACCACGGCATCACCTCCGCCGCGGGGCTGAAACGGCAGCTTTCCGACTCGGGCGTCTTCCTCGAATCAAAACTCCTTGCGGCGGCCCGGATCGGGGAGAGCTCCTTCGCCGACGACGTCAAGGCCCTGCTTCTGCAGCTTCGCCAGGCGCTGCAGCACTCCGATACCCCCGGCAGCAGCGACATGCTCCGTCAGGCGGAGCGGCTGCTGCTGCAGATCGACTACCACCAGCTCTACTCCTACCTTTCCGACGCCTCCGTCCTCTACTTCCCCTACGCCTGGGACCTTCTCGAAGAGGGGTCGCTCGCCTTCCGCAGGGGCAAGGAACGCACCTACCACTGCCGCGTCGAACTGCGCCTGAAGGCGTTCGGCGTATTGCAGTTGCTGATCTCCCTTGCCGACGACACCCACGTTACGGTCCGGGCTCATGCGGAGTCAGAAGCGCTGGTCGGCCTGCTGCGCGGACAGCTCCCCGCACTGCGCGCCGCGCTGCGCCGCGCGGGCCTTGTATCCGACACCATCGAGATCTCCGCCCGCGACGGTTCGAAGCGCTCCGCCGAAGGGTACGGAAGCGACGGCCGCAGCGATACGGGATTCGAGGTGCGGACATGAAAAAAGCCGTTGCGCTGCGGTACGAACGGGAAAAAGACGCCGCGCCGCGGGTGACTGCCAAGGGGCAGGGAACGGTCGCGGAGAAGATCATCCGGATCGCCGAACTCCACCACCTCCCGATCCGTGAAGACGCGGACCTCGTCGAACTCCTGGCCCAGGTTGAGCTCGACCGCGAGATCCCAGAAAACCTCTACAAGGCCGTCGTGGAAGTATTTATTTTTCTATATAACACGACCCGCGAAACGCCCGAAAACCCGGCACCCTGACCTTCGCGCTATAATGCCGCATGCAAAACAGCTCCTATGATCTTATCGTCGTCGGCGCCGGCGCGGCAGGCATGATGGCCGCCGTCACCGCCGCGCGCCGCGGCAACCGCGTCCTGCTCCTCGAAAAACTCGCAAAGGTGGGCGCCAAGCTCAAGGCGACGGGGGGCGGCCGATGCAACCTGACCAACACCCTCCCCAACGACGCCTTTATGGAGCGTTTCGGCCGCCATGGCCGTTTCATGACCCCTGCCCTCACGGCCCTCGACCACAGGGCTCTGATGGCCTTCTTCGCCGAGATCGGCGTCGAGAGTCACGCCCCCGACGGCTACCGCGTCTTTCCCGTCGGACACAACGCCATGAGCATTATCGCCGCCCTGGAGGATGAGATGGCCCGAGCCGGCGTCGAGGTGCGCTGCTCGCAGCGGGTCCTCACCCTCGAACACGACGGCAGCCGGGTAAGTGGGGTCGCCACCGCCGACGCCACCTACCGCGCATCCCGCGTCATCATCGCCACGGGCGGCCTGGGCTACCCGCAGCTGGGAGCCGAAGGGGACGGATACGGCATGGCCGAAGCCGCAGGCCACAACGTCACGGAACTCGCACCGGCGATGATGCCGCTGCATACGAAAGAGACCTGGGTGGAAGCGTGCCGTGCCGACACGATCCCCAGGGCGGAAGTGCGCGTCGACCTGAAAAAGGCGAAAAAGCTGCGGGCATCGGGGGACATGATTTTCACCAAGAGCGGTATCCGCGGCCCCGTCGTCCTCGATTTCGCCCGGGAGGTGACGCCCCTGCTGCGCCAGTACGGCGAGGTGCCGCTGCTGGTCAACATGACCGGCGGCATGAACGAAGACGCCATCCTGCGGCATTTTAGGGAGACCATGGCCGCCCGGCCCGAATGCACGACGCTGCAGCTGGCGGAGACCCTGCTTCCCGCTTCGGTCGCGCGGGAGCTCTGCACCCTTGCCGGCGCCGATCCCGATAGCCGCTTCAACCGCCTGCCGGGCAGCGTCCGGGAGAAGCTCGTCAAACTCCTGGCCTGGACTCCGCTCACCGTGACGGGACACGACGGTTTCAAGATGGCGATGATCACCCGCGGCGGTGTCTCCCTCAAGGAGATCCGCCCCGAGACGATGGAGAGCCGCCTCTTGGCGGGACTCTATTTCTGCGGCGAGGTGATGGACCTCGACGGCCCCTGCGGCGGCTACAACCTGCAGTGGTCCTTCGCCAGCGGTTTTCTGGCCGGGCACCTGGGCGGAACGACAGCTTCTTAAAGAAACCCGAATCGGCTGACGGTTAATCATCGGGTTAAAGCACTTCGCTATAATTTCGCTTTATCACAGAGGGATGTCAAGACGGATGCTATCGCACTATTGGAACAGACTGCCGCTTCTGAAGCGCCTTTTCGAAACAGATCGCCCTTCGCGGCGCCAGCGCCGGGAAATCGCCGCCCTTTACGACGACACCTCCATGCGTGAACGCCTTCGAAAAGCCCAAAAGCGCATCAATTTCAATGATACGGAGATGCGTGATATCGTCTGTCAGTATATCCGCGATACTCCCGTGATGTTCGATAACCTTGACAATGCCCGCAGACGCGGCGACTGCAAGGAGATTCTCCTCTACGCCCACTCCATCGTCGGCGTCGCCGCACTGCTGAACATCGACGAGGTCGTCTCCTACGCCCAAATTGTGGAGGAGGACGCGAAGCAGCAGCAGTGTTCCGACGCCGCGTCGCTGCATCTCCTTTTCGAGCACCACTACGCCAGCCTCGACGCCCTGAAACGGCTCCATGAGTGCGACTGAACGGCGGCTGCCGCAACCGCTTCGGGCCGGGATCCTCTACTTCCTTCTCGTCTTTGGCGCTGGCTTTCTGCTCGGCACGATCCGTGTGCTGCTCCTGCTCCCGCTTCTGGACGAACGTACGGCGGAGCTGCTGGAGATGCCCCTGATGCTCGTTGTCATCTATTTCGCCGCGCGTTTCATCCTCCGCCGCCATCCCGGACTTGATAAGGCCGGCGCGGTCGCTGCGGGCCTGACCGCTTTCGTCCTCCTGCTGGCCGTCGAATTCACTCTTGTGCTGGCGCTGCGCGGCATGACCATCGCCGACTATTATGATTCCCGCGATCCCGTCGCACTGGGCGCCTACCTCGTCTCCCTTCTGCTTTTCGCCGCCATGCCCAGGCTGCTGCTACGCCGGGGAGCGTCACCGCGCCGTTAAAGGCCGATAACCCGGTTGCGTCCCTGGCGCTTCGCTTCGTAAAGCGCACGGTCCGCCCGTTCGATACTCTCACGGATCTCTTCGCCGCTTTCGTAGAGGGTCACGCCGAAACTGCAGGTGATGTTCGGTACGCCGGGGAAAGAGTGCGTCTCGACCTTTTCACGGATATGTTCGGCGACGATTTCCGCGTCATGCAGGCGCTCCGCCGGCACCAGGAGCAGAAACTCTTCGCCGCCCCAGCGTATCACGACGTCTCCCTGGCGGCTGAAACGCTTGACGACGGTGACCAGTTCCTTGAGTACCCGGTCCCCGGTATTGTGCCCGTAGGTGTCGTTGACCTGCTTGAAGTGGTCGATGTCGAAAAAGAGGATCGCGCACCGCTTTTGCTGCGATGCGAAATGTTCGATCGTCAGCGCATGATAGTGTTCGAAATAATCGCGGTTGAAGGCCCCGGTCAGGTTGTCGTGCAGCACGCGGCTTTTGAGCTCCAGCGTTTCGATGACCGTGCTGCTGATATCGGTGAAACTGACGACGTAGAGGTCCGACTCGTCAAAACTGTTGATGGAGACCGTAAAGGCGTGGGCCTCGTTATCGGCGTCAATCATTGAAACGGTCCGGGCTTCGGGCCTCATGCTTAAGAGCGTTTCGATCCAGTGGGCGTCCTGGGGCCGCACCTTTCCCAGATGGAAGAAATTGTCATGGGCGACGAACCGGTCGCAGATGCAGTCGTAATCCTTCTTGAAGGCCGCGAGGGAGTCATAGCCGAAGAAGTCGAGCAGCGCCCGGTTGGCGAAGTCCAGCTCCCTCCCGTCGGTCAGAATGAGGATATCGCGCTGCAGGTCGATAAAGCGCTGCAGTTTGTACTGCTCCTCTTTCTGTACGGTCACGTCCCGGGCAAACCCGACCGTGCCGATCACCCCTCCTTCGGCATCGAACACCGGCGTCTTGTAGGTGTGCACCCAGTAGTGCTTTCCGTCGATCAGGGTCTCCTCTTCGAGCTCTCTCTTCTGCCGGGAGCGGATCGCCTCCGCATCGTCGTGAAGGTAGCTGCGGGCCATCTCTTCGGGAAAGAAGTCGAAATCGTTCTTACCGACCGCCGCCTCGGCGGAATCCTCCCCTACCGTCTTCAGAAAACCTTCGTTGACACTGACGAACCGCCCCTCGCCATCCTTCATCCAGACGATATAGGGGATATTGTCGATCATCGCCTGCAGCGAACGTTTCGAGGTATCGAGATGCCGGTGGCGGCGCCCGAGCTCGCGCATGACGAAGAACATCAATACCACGAGAATCAGCGCATCGACATGCGGTACGATCACCTCCTGCAGACTGCCGGCATTGAGAACACTCTTCGTCACGGCCAGGGCTTCATAGACCAGGGTCCCCGTAAAGACGAGCCAAAAGAGCAGGATCACCGCAGGGGTGTTTTTGACCAATTTCACAAGATATTGCACGAACAACACCCTCCCCGGCACAGCATATTACGTTTCAGTATAACAGAAATTTACAACGGATTTTCGTAACTTCGGCGGCGCTCGCCCGCTCCGGCGTCGATACACGTTACAATTTTCCTATATGCCCAAACCAGGAGCCCCCTATGAAGCTCACCATCTACCAGGTCGATGCCTTTTCCGACCGCGTCTTCGGCGGCAACCCCGCCGCCGTCGTCGTCACCAAAGCACCCCTTTCCGAGTCGCTGATGCAGGCCGTCGCCGCCGAGAACAACCTGGCCGAGACCGCTTTTGTCTTTACCGACGGCGAAGAGTACCGCATCCGCTGGTTCACGCCGACGACGGAAGTCGGCCTCTGCGGCCATGCGACCCTGGCGGCGGCCCATGTCTTTTTCGAGCATCTCGTCTACGCCCTCAAGCGTATCACCTTCGACTCGAAGAGCGGCCTGCTCCACGTCCGTCAGAGCAACGGCCTGCTCTGGCTCGACCTGCCGGCCGACACCCTCCGCAGCGTCCCATCGGATCAACGGATCACCGAAGCGCTGGGTCAAAAACCCCTGGAACTCTACCGCGGACGCGACGACTATATGGCGCTCTTTGCCGACGAGGCGGATATCGCCGCCCTGAAGCCCGACATGCGCCTGCTCGCGCAACTCGACGCACGGGGCGTCATCGTCACCGCCCACGGCCGGGAGAGCGATTTCGTCTCCCGCTTTTTCGCCCCCCAGGCGGGCATCCCCGAAGACGCCGTCACCGGTTCCGCCCACACGACGCTGACCCCCTACTGGGCCAAACGGCTGAAAAAGCCCGAACTCACCGCGCGGCAGCTCTCCCTTCGGGGGGGAGCGCTCACCTGCCGCGACCACGGCGAACGGGTGGAGCTCGGCGGTACTGCCGCCACCTATATGATCGGCACCCTTTTTCTATGACGGGCGCCCGGAGAGAGCGCCGTTTCGCTCAGCAGACGACGCGGTTTCGTCCCTCCCGTTTCGCCCGGTAAAGAGCGTCGTCGGCACGCCGGATCACCGCCTCGCCCCCTTCGTCTTCCGCCCGGAAGTCACTGACCCCGATGCTGATCGTCACCCCCGTAGCGTGATCGCCCAGGGTGACACGGTTGTCGGCCACCGCCTGGCGCAGCCGTTCCGCCGTCGCACACCCATGCTCCGCGTCGGTATTGGGCAGCAAAACGACGAACTCCTCCCCGCCGAAACGGTAGAAAAGGTCGACGCTGCGCAGCTGCGCCATGCAGAGCTTCGACGTCTCCCGCAGCACCTGGTCGCCCGCGATATGGCCGAAACGGTCGTTGACATGCTTGAAATGGTCGACGTCAAAGATGAGTAGCGCCGTCGGCAGCCCGTAACGGCGGAACTCCGCAAAACGCGCGTCGAGCTCCTCGATCATCTTCCGCCGGTTCATCGCCCCGGTCAGTTCGTCGATCTCGCTGAGCCGGCGCAGCTCCTCCTCGAGTTCGTGGCTGCGGGTGATGTTCCGCGCCACCCATACGATGGCCCGTTCCCCCTCGACAAGAAACGGCAGGGGCTGCATGCGTCCTTCGAACCAGAGCGTGCCGCCGGGTCCCTGCAGTTCGTCGAGCCCCTCGACATCGGCCCCGCTGAGGCCGTATTCCACCGTCGAAATATTGCCCTCTTTCAGCACCTGCGCAATCTGCTTCAGGACCCACTCCGCCTTCTCCGGAGGGAGGACGTCACGGAGGTTTTTGCCGACAAGCCCCGAACCGTCATGGTAATAGCGTTCGTCCCCGCCCCCCAGCATCGCCGCATAGCGCCCGCTCTCCGTCAGTACGAAGAGCGGGTCGGGCAGTGCGGAGAGGACCGCGCGCAGCTGATTGGGGTCAAACATCGAGATCATGGGTCACTCCCCTTCTCACGGCAGATTGCCCTATTGTACTTCAACGCGTCTGAAAAGTTTCTGGAAATCCACAATGGCAGTATTTGTAATTCTTATGATGGATGGTGCCGCGAGCGCCTCATCGGCGGCGGAGCGTCTCCTCCAGAAACTCCGTAAAGCGGCGCCACGATTTGCGGTCGGCATCCTCCCGGTAACGGTCGGAACCGAAGATGGTAAAGGCGTGGGGTGCACCACCGTAGGTGATCATCTCGTGCGGGATACGGGCCGCTTCCAGTTCGCCGGCAAGCGCGGCGAACACCTCCATCGTGATGCTCGCGTCGGCCGAGCCGTGCAGGATGAGCAGCCGCCCTTTCGTTTTAGAGTAGTCCTCCCCTTTGGGGGTCTGCAATCCCCCGTGGAAGGTGACAAAACCCTTCAGATCGCTCCCCGAACGGGCCAGCTCGAGGACGGCGGCACCGCCGAAGCAGTAGCCGGCGGCGACGGCATTGTCAACGTTGAGCCCCTTCGCTTTGGCGGCCTTAAGCGCCCCCTGAAGCAGGGCGCGCATCCGTTCGCGGTCGTTGTAGAGATCGCGGGTCAGGCGCCGTTTCTCCTCCAGGGTCGTCGGACGGACCCCTTTTCCGAAGAGGTCAACGGCAAAGACGGCATACCCCAGCTCGCTCAGCATCCGGGAGCGCTTCACCTCGTAACCGGTCAGGCCGTCCCAGTCGTGGACCAGCAGCACCAGGGGCGCGTTCGGCGTCGGCGCCGTCATGTACCCTTCGCAGAGCGTCCCGGCCGCCTCATAACTGACGAACCGTTCCTCCGCGCCCAGCGGCAGCAGAGCCGCCACCGCCATCATTACGATCCATACTGCTCGCATTGTTTCCTCCTCTTTCGCATCGGCATCAGGGTTTCATCATACCACCGGGAAGCATGCCCGAATCTAAAGCGCGCTGTTTACCTCGGCGATACCCTTGCAGACCCCGAACGAAAGATGCTATAACCGCGGTATGAAATGGCGAATGACCTACAACAACAAAGATATGTACGGCTGCTCCGCGCGGGGTATCGCCGTGCGCGATACCAAAGAGGAGCTCGAGGCACTGGCAAAGAAGCTGAAGGCGACGATCGACAACGTCAGGATCGAACCGGTCGCGGAGAAAGCGGAGAAAAAGTAAAGCCGGGCCTTCAGGCCGTCGCGACCGTGCGGCGCGTCAGCGCGACGGGATAGTCGCGCTCGAGCCCCAGCGTGGCCGCCTGGCGGCCGATCGCCTCGTCGTCCAGGGCGCGCACCGTCGCAAAGTCGCGCCGGCCGTACGCGCTTTCGTCGGCGAGCCCCAGCTCGATGAGGCGGCGGGTGATGGCATCGGCCACACTCAGCACCGACGAGGCCTTAACGATCTCGCAGCGGGCGTAGCGTTCCCCCTCGAAGGAGACGTCGGCCGCGCGCAGGGTGGCATCGCGTCCGGGGATCTGCTGGGCGCCGTAGAGCGGTTTGGAAGCGACCTCCGCGCTGCCGAAAGCGGGGATGAACTGCGAGAGGTGGCGGATGGCCGAGTGCGAACGCTTCTCGACTTCCGACTGGCTCCACCCCTTCTCGATCTTTTCGAGAAACTTCGGCTTCAGCCGCGGCTGGGCACTCTGGGCGGAGCTTTTGACAAGACCGTCGTCAAAAAGGGTGATCGCCTTCGTCATGCCGTGCAGCTGAAAAAAGCCCCCGGGATAGGGGGTAAACTGCGCCATCCCCTTCGGGGTGCCCCGTTCGCCGTAAAAGATCACCTCCGGCCAGGTCTCTTCGCACCCCTCCCAGCGGGTGACGTAGGCGGATTTGAACTCCACGAAGCGCTCGCGGGCGAACCCGAGCATATCGTCGAGCTCCCCCGTTCTGAAGCCGGCCGCGTTAACGATAAAGTCGAATGCCGCTTCGTGTTCCATGCCGTCGTGCCGGTAGCGGAGCGTACAGGCGTCCCTGCCCCGCTCCAGACCTGTCACCTCCCGGTTGAGCAGGAGGCGGCAGTTGTTTTTCTGCTGCAGGGCCAGGGTCACGCTCGAGGCGAGGCGGAACATGTTGAGCCCGTACTCCTGAACCATGATCAGCGGGAACTGCACCTTCTCCAGGTCGATATGTTTTGCCACGGGGATCATCCACTCGTCCATCGACGCCGGATATTTCGGGGAAGGGAGCGCTCTGAGCGCCTCGACGCGCCCGCGGTCGTAACAGCGGTAGTAGTCGGCGCTCTCGCCGAGCACCCTGTTGGCCGGATCTTCGCGCACAAGATCGTCGTAGACGCCCCGCAGCAGCGCCAGCCGCCCGAAGAGTTCCCGGGGAGAGCCGGCATCATCCGTCGGCACGGCGATGACCGTCGGCCGGTAGTCCATGGCGTCGGGGTAGAAACGGATCAGGTCGATGGACTCTCTGAGCAGTGTCACGCACTGCGCGTCGGAGATCTCCCGGTAGAGGTTCCCCCCCGCGTGAAGGTGGCACATCGGCGGGCCGCTCACGAGGCTCGGTCCCTTTTCGAACAGCGTCACCTCCAGGCCGATCTCGCTCAGGTAGAGGGCGATCGTCGCCCCGGCGACCCCGCCGCCGACGACGGCGATCCGTCCCCGCGGTTCCATGCGCTTCTTCCCGGGCATCGGAGACATCCCGCTACTCCAGGCACTCGAGGAGTTCCGCAAACTCCCCGACGACGCGGTCGGGCCCGCAGGAAGCGATCGGCTCGCCGTAGTTGTAACCGTAGCTGACGCCGATGCTCTGCATAGCGGCCGACTGCGCCGCGACAATATCGTTTTTCGAGTCGCCGACCATCACGCACGCATCCGGCGTGACGCCCAGCCGTTCGCAGACGTGCAGCAGCGGCATCGGGTCGGGCTTGCGACGCTCCAGGCTGTCGCCGCCGAGGCAGAGCTCGAAAAGCTCGCCGATCTCCAGACCTTCGAGCAGCGGGTGGATAAAAGCGTAGGGCTTGTTCGTTACCAGCACAAGGCGGTACCCCTTCGCCTTCAGGCGCCAGAGAGTATCGGCAACCCCCGGATAGGTCTCGGTGTCGACGCAGAGGTTGCGGGCGTAGTACTCCAGGAAGATCTCCAGGGCCCGCGCCGTCTCGGCGGTGTCGATCGCATCGTCGACGACGCTGCTGCCGCTGAGTCCCCGCTCAACAAGGGTCTTCGCGCCGTTGCCGACCCAGGTGCGGATTGTGTCGGTCTCGAAGGGGGGACGTCCCATCCGTTCAAGCGTATGGTTCAGGGCCAGGGCCAGATCGGGGGCGCTGTCCACCAGCGTCCCGTCGAGATCGAAGAGAATTACTTTTTTGTTTCTGAATGTCATCGCTGTCTATAACCCCTTCGAATTTTCCCCGAAACTCTATCTTATTTATCTAAAACTCCTGCTACCGGTGGGCAGTACGCTGAAAATCAAAGAGTGGTCTCAATTGCAATGCAAGGGCGGTTCCAGAGATCTGCCGGCGAAGTAGCGCCTTCATTGAAGCCCGACAACCGTTTACCTTCGTTTATCCGCCGTTTTCGGGCCGCTTATGCAATGCGCGCATACTGGTGAATGCAAAAGGCAATCTTTTCGATACTTTTGAAACCAAGGAGTCACCCTATGAAAAAGATCGTAGCCGCCGGGATCATCCTGGCGTCAGTCAGCGCCTTCGCCTACATGGACGCGCCCGGGCAGAGGTCACATATGCCCTACTTCCCCTACGAGCAGCTCGACCTGAACGCCGAACAGGTGAAACAGATCAAGCAGATCCGCAAAGAGGCGCGCAACGAGCGCATCAAGCTGATGGACCAGATGCAGGACCTCAGGGACGATACCCGCACGCGTATGATGGCCGTGCTCACCCCCGAGCAGCAGCAACAGCTCAAATCGATGCGCGGCAACATGCGCCCCTCCATGCGCGACTGCGACTGCCCCAAACGCTGAGCCTGCCAGCTTAGCACCGCCCGACTTTTCATTTCACTCATTCTCCCGTTCCCATCTTCGTGATGGGAGCACTCTGACACCATCACACGCTTCCCCGCCATCGTATAAATACGTCTTTTTGATAGACCGAACGCCATTTAACGCAACTTTAGCTTTTCTAATGTTAGAGTGTATGGAAATCATTTAAGGAGCGATCGATGAGAAGAGAGCGAAAACCACTGATGGCGACCCTGATTCTGGGTGGACTGCTGTTGGGCGCATGTACCCCGAAAGAGAACCCCATCCCGCCGGAGGACGCCAGCACGAAAAAAGTCACCGTGATCCAACCCGGCGAGGGTTCGACGGTCATCGCACCGACGGAGGAGAGCGGCAGCGTCGAGCAGGAGAGCCAGAGCGTCGCGGCCAACCAGGGCGCCACTGCCGCGGGCAAGAGCAGTGGCACCGTGGTACACCGGGCCGCCGTATCCCCCGAGCCTGCGGCGCAACCGGCCGCGGCTTCCGCTTCCGCACCGTCGGGCGGCTACGACTTCCCGGAAGTTGTTGCCGTCAAACCGGCGGCCCAGCCGGCCGTCGCGCTTGACGAGATCAGCACCGCGGCGGGAGAGGCCGACGGGTCCGGCGGTCCGGGCAGCTTCACGGTTCTGCTGATCAGCCTGCTGATCGCGATGGGTCTTACGGCACCCTTCATGTTCGGCGGACCGCTTTACCGCAAGATGACCGGCGCAAAGGTTCCCAACCACGCCTGAAACAACGATTATGGGCTGTAATTGCTGTCAATAGGGGGGCATCCGGCCGCGGCTAAAAGGTGATGACCTTGTCGCTGTCGATGACCCACTCGGCCAGGGCGGGCATCGTGGATTTTTCGGCACCCTCGAAATAGGGCACGTTTTTGTGGATACCGCAGCGCGCCATGCAGGTGCCGCACACCTTGACACGCACGCCCCGGCCGATCAGGCCCTTGAGGACCTGCACCAGGTCCTGGTCGTACCCTTCCGGCGGTCGGCAGCACTCCCGCGCCATGTCGACGGCATCGTTCATCAGGAAGATCCGCACCTCCTGACCCGCATCCAACAGTTTCTCCGCAAGCCGCAGACCGTTCCAGGCCACGTCGCCGCCGTCGTAGGGCTGATGGTTGAAGATGATCAATATTTTCATTGTAGTTCCTTTGGGTGAAGTCGAAAAAGATAAAACGCGCGGGTATTTTAGAGCATTTCGAACGCCGCTTCCGCTTCCCGCAGAAACTCTGCCACGAGTTCCCGCTTTTTCCGCCCGTCCCGGCCCTCGACACCCGTATGCACATCGACTCCCGACGGCCTGACGTCAAGAATCGCCTGACGGACATTCCCGGGGTTCAAGCCTCCGGCAAGGATGAGCGGGTGCGCAACGCCGCGGGCCAGCTGACGGCTGACATTCCAGTCGTGCACCCTTCCCGTCGCCCCCCTGGCCCCGGTATCGGGGTCGTAGGTATCGGTAATGTAGGCATCGACGTAGGGGCGCGTCGCTTCGACCTCCTGCAGCAGCTCCGGCAGGTTCTCCCCTCGCACGATCAGACTCTTGATCACAACCATCTCGGGTGCGGCTTCTTTCAAAGCCTTCAGCTCGCCGACAGTGATCTCCCCGTGAATCTGGACGATCGAAACCCCGATCTTCCGGCACAGCGCAACGATCTCCGAAGCCTTCTGCAGATAGGTAATGACAAAAAAGTTCGCACGCTCCCCGAATTCCCGCACGATCGCGGCGGCATCCTCGTCGGAGAGGTCCTCTTTGTGGTAGTCAAGCCTCAGGGGAAATCCAAGGTTCTTGACGCCGCAGTCGATCAGCATTTTCGCCTCTTCACGATCAATGACGCCGGCAACCTGGAGGGAGTTTTCTAAAAGAGCGCTTTTATTAACTGAATTCATTTTGAAGCCTCGTTAAGTCTTGAAGTGGTACGTACACACGACGTTACGTAATCATGCAAGGTGGAAGAAGGAATGTATGATGTTGATTTATTCTATCACAAAGCAGAGTCGTCTAGCACATCAACGATATTCTTCAATAACATAGTATCAGTTCTATTTAAAATATCATATTCACCTTTGCTCGCGAACTTCAGAGCATCACGCGCCACACCAAGCCTTTTTAAATAAGGAATAGTTTGTGTATTTACCATGTTAACAAATGTATCAATATCATGAGTCGAGTTCGG
>QKCD01000091.1 GCA_003245815.1 Sulfuricurvum sp. | reverse complement strand
GATCACGAGCCAGGCGAACATCGCACCCGCCGTGTAGAGCGGCGCGAGGCCGAGCCCCTTGAACTTCGCGAAGCGCGTCCCCATACCCAGGGCCGTCATCGCCATCGTCAGCAGAAAGGTGTCGACTTCGTTGATGATGCCGACAATATTCTCCGGCACGAGGTGCAGGGAGTTGAAGCCCGCCATACCGATGAAGTAGACGGCGAACCAGGGGATCACCAGCTTGATCTCGGCCCCTTCGCCCCCCGTGCGCTTGGCGCTGTAGGAGAGGTAGAGCCCCAGCAGGATCAGCATCGGGGCGATCATGATAACGCGGGTCATCTTGACGATGACCGCCGCATCGCTCGCTTCGGTACCGTAGGCGCCGCCGACGGCGACGACCTGAGCAACCTCGTGGATGGTGCCGCCGACGAAGATACCGAACGTGCGGGCATCCATGTCGAAGACCCCGGCGGAGTAAAGCGCCGGGTAGAGGAACATCGCGATCGTACCGAAGAGAACAACCATCGATACGGCGACCGCCGCCTTATGCTCTTCGGCCTTGAGGACCGGCTCGGTAGCCAGGACCGCCGCCGCCCCGCAGACAGAGGCGCCCGACGCGGTCAGCATGGAGGTGTCGCGGTCCATGCCAAAGAACTTCTGCCCCAGCCAGCTGCCGAGCACAAAGGTCGTCGCCAGCATGATCAGCGAGACGAGGAAGCCCTCGATGCCCACTTCAGCGATCTGCTGGAAAGTGATGCGAAAGCCGTAGAAGACGATGGCAAAACGGAGAATCTTCTTGCCGGAGAAGACAATACCCGTATCCCAGGCGGAGGGAATTTTGTTGTGGAGGGTGTTCGCGTAGAAGATACCGATGACGATACCGACGACGAGCGGCGAAATGCCGAGACTACTGACCGCCTTGAGATCGGCGATCATCGTCGCCGCGGCGGCAAATATTGCTACGAAGATAATGCCGTTGATCGTACCGGCACGTTTTTCTGCAGAGAAAGCCAAATGCGTCCTTTATAATCTTGAGATAGGGTGCCGTCACTGCGGCCGCGAATGGAGAGAGCGGGCCCGGATCGGGACTCGTTTTCCGAATTATAGCGAAATCTAATCTTCGGAGAGGGCCTCGAGCTTCTGGCGGCTTTTGCGGAGGATCTTCTTGACCGCTTTGTACTCTTTGAGAAGCCGTTTCTTTTTCTTTTCGCCGGGCTCCTGCTCATGACGCCGCAGCAGCCGTTCCGCCTTGGCGACCAGCTTTTCAATCATCGCCTCGAGCTTCTCGCGCTTTTCACGCTGCTTCCCATCGGAGTAGCCGAAGAATTTCTTCACCTTCTTGAGAATGCTCATACGTTACCTCCCTTCGATCCGAGCCCAAGGTCGCGGATATCTTCATCTTTGATCCAGAGGATCGTCGCCGCCTCGATCAGGTTGAGAATGATCTCCGAGGCGAAGGCGCTGTCGTTCATCAGTGACGTTGCCATCACCGTATTGATGTGGTTGCTCCGCACCAGTTCGTCGATGCGGTGGTTGACGACACGGTCCATCTCCTTGACATCGGCACGGATCACCTCGATCTGCGTCAGCGCCATCAGGTCGGTGGGCTTTCTGCGGATCCGGTGGATCTCCCGCAGCAGCGTGGCCAGCTGCTCCCGGATACTGTCGTACTCCGCGCTAATGTAGCTGTTCTGGCTGTCGAGGTAGCGTACGATGTTGCGGTTGAGTTCCCGCACGTGCTTGAGGGCCTCGACGATGTTGCGGCAGGCGAGCTTGAGCTGGAAGACCCGGTGCTGGCCCACTTCGTCCATGTTCCCCTGGGCGATGACCGCGTAGCGCAGAATCTCCCCGTAGAGCATCTTGATGTTCTCGCGGTAGTAGGCCTCGATATCGACGCTCATGCTCTGTTTCGACTGGGCCACCACCTCGTAGATCGGTCGGTCCGACCACACTTCATGACGGTGTAGCAGCAGCGCATGGGTCAAAATTTTGATGCTTTTTTTATAGAGACGCTCCACCTCTTTGTTCAATGCCGCCAGGGCCGGTTCCGGTAACTCGATAACCGCATTGTCGAGATATTTCGGTACCCCCTTGCCCGGAGCCCTGGCGGTAAACTGCCGTTCCAGGAATGCCACCAGGCGGGCGTTGAAAGGGACGACGGCCAGGACGCCGATAATATTGAAGACCGTATGAAAGAGCGCCAGCTTCAGAACGTAATCCTCCGCCGCGATGCCCAACACCCCGGCCACGACGTTGACCAGCGACGCGATCTGCTGAAGGAAGGTGACTGCGATGACCGCCGTCGCCGCATTGAAGATCAAATGCGCAAGGGCAAGCCGCTTGCCGTTATCGTTCGAGGCGGCCGCCCCGATGATCGCCGTAACCGTCGTACCGATGTTCGCCCCGATCGCCACGGCGAGGGCGTTCATGTAAAGGATCTGCCCCGTGGCGAGTGCCGTGATGATGATCGCCATCGTCGCGGCGCTGGACTGGATGATGACCGTCGCCACGATCCCCACGAGGATGTACGCAAAAACCCCCAGCAGCCCCGGGACGGCGAACTGGGCCAGGTCGATCCCGTCCTTGAGGGTATCGAACCCCTCCTTCATGTAGCCGATCCCCAGGAAAACGAAGCCGAGCCCCAACAGGACGAACCCGCTCCCCTGGGTCATTTTGCCCTTGAAGAAGCGCAGGATTGCCCCGAAGATCAGCATCGGCATCGCATAGTAGGCGATCTTCACCTTCAGGCCGAGACCGGCGACGATCCATGCCGTCGTCGTACTGCCGATGTTGGAACCGAAGATGATGCCGATCGCCTGCGGCAGTCCCATCAGTTCCGCGGAGAGAAAGGAGATGGCGATAATGCTGACCAGAGAAGAGCTCTGCACGATCGAGGTGACGAGGAAGCCGCTGAAGATCGCTTTGGAGAGCGTGTCGGTCCAGCGCTTGAGCAGGGTTTCGAGGAAGCCTCCCGTGAAAAACTTGAAACCGTCTTCAAGGAAGAACATCCCTACGAGAAAAATGGCGACGCCGGCGGCGATCACCTTGAAATCGTTGCTGGCGAGTACCAGATACCCCAGAACGGCAAAGGCGAAAGCGCTCAGGAGATTTCTGATCATTTAGTACGCCTTGCTGTCGCCTTCGTCTTTGAGGTTGACCTCGTCGATTTCGACGATGCCCTCACGCATCAGCTTGTCGTTGTACTCGGGGCTCTTCGTGAACATCAGTTTGAGGTCCGACGCGCTGGTCGCATAGTTGTAGGCTTCGGCCTCGGTGATCTTGTCCGCCAGGCAGAGTTCGAAAAGGGCCGTGTTGAAGGTGACCGAACCGAAGATATGGCGTTCCGCCTCCATCGCGTCGGGCAGCTCGTTGTCGCGCATGCTGCGGATCAGATGCTCGGTGCGGGGACTTTTGAACATGATCTCCACCGCCGGCAGCAATCCGCCCCGCTTCCCTTTGATGAGACGCTGGGAGACGACCGCCTGCAGGTTCGAGGCGAGGTTCATCCGCACGCGGTTCTGCTCCATCTCCGGGAAGATGGCGATCAGACGGTCGATCGTCTCGCGGGCGTCGAGGGTGTGCAGGGTCGAGAAGACGAGGTGGCCGGTGTTGACCGCCTGCAGGACCGCCTCTGCCGTCTCCACGTCGCGCATCTCGCCGACGACGATGATGTCCGGGGACTCACGCATCGCCGCCCGCAGGGCGTTGGCGAAGGTGAGGGTATGCTGCCCGATACCGCGCTGCTCGATGATGCTGAGTTTGTCCGTATGGGTGTATTCGACCGGGTCTTCGATCGTCACGACATGGCGGCGGTGGTTCTGGTTGATCTTCTCGATGACGGCTGCCAGTGTCGTCGACTTGCCGCTGCCCGTCGTCCCCGTCACCAGGACCAGCCCGCGGTTCAGGTTGACCAGCTTGTTCATCTCCGGCGGCAGGTTCAGCGTTTCGAAGTTCCGAATGACGTGGGGGATCAGGCGGCAGACCAGGGCGATGCCGTCGAGATGCTTGTAGAGATTGATCCGGAAGCGGTTATGGTTGTCCAGCATATAGACCGTATCGAACTCCCCCGTCTCGACGAACTCTTCGTACCGCTTCCCGATCAATTCCCGTGCAACGTCATCCATACAGGTTGCCGGAAACAGCTCCTCCGTCAATACGTTAATCACTCCGTCCACCCGTGCACGGACGTTGGCATCGCTCTTGACATAAAGGTCGCTGCCCGAGCGCTCGACCACCTGATAGAGATAGCCTCTCAGAAGCTCCATGGCGTCGGTATGGCATTGCGTACTCATCTTCTCTCCTTCGTTGGGTTTCAATCCCGTGACGAACCGGATAATGGCTACACTCTCCGTCCCCGCCACCCGGAACCTTCGGTATGGAATCATTTTAACACATTTTCCGTTGTCCCAGACACTGCTTCGGAAAACAGGCAGGGAGTAGTGTTAGGAGTGTTATCGCAAGGTTTTATGGATGTTATAGCGGTTGAATATCTGAAATAACGGTTTTAGGAGTGAAAAGAGGGTAGTAGCGTATTTGCTTTGTTTTTTTCTTGAGCGGTTGGCGTGTCCATTTGATATCAAGCCGCGCGGCTCGCTACGCTCGGCACGCTTGGTTTCGCAGCTGAAAACGTGCCCCCGGCACGTTTTCTTTACGCTGCTCACATCACAAAGACGTGGGGGACGATGAGGGGGTACTTCTTCATCTTGCGGTAGATATGTTTGCGGACGACCTGGCGCAGATCGTTCTCCATCGCTTTCGGGTTTTCGATAAGACCCGGTTTCATATTGACGAGGAAGTGCTCGAGCACATCCTCCATCTCTTTCGCG
>QKCD01000125.1 GCA_003245815.1 Sulfuricurvum sp. | reverse complement strand
GGGTGAGGGTCTCCATGACGCCGATGTCGAGGTCGCTCTGGTGATTGATGAGAAAGAGCTGCACGTCGGGGTCGACGCTGCCGCGCGCCTTCACCGGCGTGAAGATCAGCAGCCGGATGAACCAGGAGGCGATCTTGGAGGCGTAGGGGCGCTTGACGAACTTGAAAAGGACGATCTTGATCGTCAGTCCGACAAGGATGATGAAGGTCGCGTAGAGCCAGCTAGCGAGCGCAAAGATCTTCATTGCGGACCCATCCGATCTTGTTGTTGTGGAGCTTTACTTTCGTGTAGTTCTTGATCCGTCCCTGGACCTCGAGACTGTACTTGATCGTCGTCACCTCGAAGGTCGTGGCGCGCTCCATCGGCAGCAGGTAGATCGGGCTGTTGGGCTTGATGCAGGCGTATTCGGTCGGCACGGCCGCGTCGGCGATGTAGAGCACCGGCAGGATGACGAAGACGAGGTAGTAGACCTTGCGCCGCATGACGAAGAGGATCAGCGCGATGAGCGCGATACCGGCGGCGACGGAGACCTTGATCAGGGTGTGGCTCTGCTCGGTCGGTTTCAGGTCGCTCTGGGTCGAGACGGAGTCATCCTCGACAATGATGGGGATCAGGACATCGACGAACTTCTCCCGCTGCAGGTTGAAGTAGCTGAACTTCAGGTTCTCCAGCTCCTTGGGAATGATGACGTAGTAGGTGATCGTCGCTTCGTGGTGCGAGGGTTCGACGGAGTCGGCGCCCTGCTTTTCGTACCCTTCGAAGTAGAGGGATTCGATATCGCAGCGCGTCGCTTTCGCCTCGAAGATCGCCGTGTTGAACTCCCCGTTGTAGCGGGTCGTCTTGTAGTTGGTGATCTCGAAACTGTCGGCCAGGATATGGGCGAAGTTCTTCGGCGGGTTGAGGGTGACGACTTCGAGGGCTTTGCCCTCGAGGGTGGTCGGGGCGGAGCTTGCGGCATCGCTGAAGCGGACACTGGCCGTGATGTCGGGGATGCGCATACGACGCGAGCCCGTTGCCTTGAAGTAGAAGGTGTCGTAAAGGTAGCGCCCCTCGGCGCGGCGTTCGGGAAGCGGGGTAAGCAGCTTGTAGCCGAACCCCTCCGTAAAGCTGTAGTCGATATCTTCGTACTGTACTTCGGTGGAGAGGACCTTGAGGGTAACGGAGAAGACTTCGCCACGGAAGATCCGTTCGGGCACCTGCTCGTAGTGGAGGTAGAGGACCTGCGGGACGACCTGGGACTCTTCCGCGTCGGAGGCCGCACGCTCGGGCATGAACATCGGCGCGATCGGCGATTCCACCCTTACCGCGGGCTGCTCCTCGACCCGGATCGTCTCCTCCTGCATCGGTTCCTCTTGCAGGGATTCGTCCTGCAACGGTTCATCCTGGGCAGCTTCCTGCTGCTCGGAGGGGGTTCCGAAAAAGGCGGAGGGCTCGTTCTGCTGGAAGTGGGCGCGCTGGCCGAAGAGCAGGCCGAACGCGAGCAATAGTCCTAGGAGTACCCGCATCACGCGCTCAGGAACCCTTCAAGCATCCTGCGGCCGTCGTCGGAACCGAGGATGGCTTCCATCGCCCGCTCGGGGTGCGGCATCAGGCCGAAGACGTTCTTCGCCGTATTGGTGATCCCGGCAATGGCGTCGACGGAGCCGTTGGGGTTGCTGATGTTGCCCTCGGCGTCGCAGTAGTGCAGCAGCACCTGGTCGTTGGCGTAGAGCTCTTTGAGCCCCTCGGAGTCGATGTAGAAGTTGCCGTCGTGGTGGGCGATGGGAACGTTCAGCACGTCGCCTTTCTCGCAGCGGTTGAGGAAGGCGTTCTCCGTCGCGGCTACCTTGAGGTGGTGGTGACGGGAGATGAAGTGGAGATTGTCGTTGCGCTTGAGTGCACCCGGCAGCAGGTGGGACTCGGTGAGGACCTGGAAGCCGTTACAGATGCCCAGGACCTTGCCGCCGTTGTCGGCGTAGACCTTGACGGCCTGCATGACGGGGCTGAAGCGGGCGATGGCACCGCTGCGGAGGTAGTCACCGTAGCTGAAGCCCCCGGCGATCACCAGAAGGTCGGTGTCGGCGGGAACGGCGGTCTCCTTGTGCCAGACGATCTGCGTTTCGCAGCCGAGTTGCTTGAAGGCGTACTCGGTGTCGTACTCGCAGTTGGTGCCCGGAAACTGTAGGATGGAGACTTTCATGAAATGATCTCGATCTCGTAGTCTTCGATGACCGTGTTGGCGAGCAGGGACTCGCACATTTCGGTGACTTCGCTGCGCGCCGCGGCTTCGTCCGTCGCGTTGAGCTGCATGACGATCTGCTTGCCGACGCGGACGTCTTCAACGCCTTCGAACTTCAGGGCATCCAGGGCATGGTGGACCGCTTTGCCCTGGGAGTCCAGAACGCCGGCTTTGAGTGAGATGTTGACGATTGCTTTCATTGGGTTCCTCTAAATAGTTATGTGTGTCGGTTGGTGTGACGGGTGCGGGCCGCGCCTCAGCCGAGGATGCGGTTGAGCACCTGTTCGTAGGCGACTTTCAGTCCGCCGAGCCCCTGGCGGAAACGGTCTTTGTCGAGCTTCTCGCCACTCTCCATATCCCAGAAACGGCAGTTGTCCGGGCTGATCTCGTCGACCAGGATGATGGTGCCGTTCTTGTCCTTGCCGAACTCCAGCTTGAAGTCGACGAGGTTGAGGCCCTTCTCGGCGAAGTAGGGGCGCAGGATGTCATTGACCTGGCGCGCTTTGGCGCGCAGCTCTTCGAGCTCATCCTGGCTGTCGACGAGGCCGAGGATCAGACAGTGCTGGTCGTTCAGTTTCGGGTCGCCCAGCTCGTCGTTCTTGTAGTCGAACTCGACGAGGGTGAAAGGAAGTACCGTACCGTCTTTGATGCCGAGGTTTTTGCTGAGGCTGCCGGTCGCGATATTGCGCACGATCACCTCGATCTTGATGACGTCAACGCGCTTGTGGATCATATGGTTGTCGTCCATCATCTCGACGAAGTGGGTCGGGACCCCTTTGGCCTCGAGCAGCTTGAAAAGCTCCGTGGAGATCTTGTTGTTGAGCGCCCCTTTGCCCGCTTCGCTCGATTTTTTGGCGCCGTTGAAGGCGGTCAGGTCGTCTTTGAACTCCGAGATCAGGAGGTCCGGATCGTCGGTCGTGAAGAGTTTTTTTGCTTTCCCTTCATAGAGTAGTTCACGTTTTTCCATTAATGGTTGTTTCCTTTCATAATGATCAGTGCTTTCATGACATCCACCGCTTCTTTGAGCTGGAGGTCTTTGTTGAGCTGTTCGAGGGTGATCGTGTGTTTCGTATCACTCTCCGGCTCCTCTTCCTGGGCTTTGCCGTTGCCATTGCCGTTACCGTTGACCTTCTCCAGCTCGCCTTCGAGGTGCTTCTTCAGGTCCGCCTCCTTGATGGCGAAGGCGTCTTCGGCGTGGTTGGTGATCTCGCCGGAACGGACCTGGATGTCCGGGGTGACACCGACGGCCTGGATCGTGCGGCCGCTGGGGAGGTAGTAGCGGGCGATGGTCAGTTTGATCGCTTCGTTCTCGGAGATCGGCAGGATCACCTGGACGCTCCCCTTGCCGAAGGTGTTCTCGCCGAGGACGACGGCGCGCTTGTGGTCCTGCAGGGCGCCGCTGACGATCTCGGAGGCGCTGGCGCTGCCGCCGTTGACGAGGACGACGAGGGGGGCGTCGGTCATCGTCGCGGCCTTGGTCGCCTTGTAGTACTTGTCTTCGCGCTTGTCGCGACCCTTCTGGGAGACGATGTCCCCGCTGCTGACGAAGAGGTCGACGAGGTCGACGGCCTGGTCGAGGAGGCCGCCGGGGTTGTTGCGCAGGTCAAGGATGATCCCGCGGTCGTGGTCGAGGTGCTTTTTGAGCTCGCGTTTGACATCGTCGACGACCTTGGCGTCGAAGTTGGTGACGCGGATGTAGAGGATCTCCTCACCGATCTGCTTGGCGTAGACGGACTGGATCTTGATGATGTCGCGGATGATCTTGATGACGATTGGGTCGGGTTCGCCTTTGCGGACGACGGTCAGTTCGATCGGCGTCTTCGGTTCGCCGCGCATCCGGCTGACCGCCTCGTCGATGGTCATGTTCAGCGTCGATTCGTCGTTGATCTTCAGGATGATGTCGCCGGATTTCATGCCCGCTTTGTCAGCGGGGGTACCTTCGATCGGCGCGATGACGGTCAGCGCGCCGTCCTTGATACCGACGGTGACACCCAGGCCGCCGAACTCGCCGCTGGTCTGGATCTTCATCTGCTCGAAGTTCTTCTCGTTCAGGTAGGAGGAGTGCGCATCGAGGTTGGTAATCATCCCCTGCATCGCCTTGTCCATCAGCTCCTCGATCGTCAGGCCGTCGACGTTGTAGCGTTCGACGATGCCGAGAACCTTGGTGAACTTGGCCAGGGACTGGAGCCGGGACGCTTCGACCGTCGGCCCGCTCTCTTCGGTCTTGGCGAAAAGGGTTGTGGAAAACGCAAGGGTGACGGCTGTCAGCGTGGTGACAAAGCCCATGATCATGAATGTTCTATTTTGCATCTGAAAACCTAGGATTGATTAAAGGGGCTCATTATAGTCAAAAGCGCATTAAATGACAATAGGGATGCGTTACAATCAAACATTTCCTGCGACGGTCGGAAAAACATAGTTGACATGAATCGACTCAATTAGTTATAATGCTTACAACTCAAGGTAGGAGCATCATCCATGCAGAATATTTTTGACAAACTGACCCACCAGATGACGGAAGCGATCGAGTCGGCCCTTTCGCTGGCCCTGCACAACCAGAACACGGAGGTGGAACCGATCCACTTCCTCTGGGCGCAGCTGACCAACTCCAATTCCGTCCTGAACCAGACCTTCGTAAAGATGAAAATCGACAAGACCGCCGTGGAGCTCGACGTCAAAAGCGCGGCGGAGAAGCTGCCGAAGAGCTCCGTCGTCTCCAAGGAACATATGAAGCTCTCCCGCACCTTCGTTCAGTCCCTGGAGCGGGGCGTGGGGCTGATGACCCAGAACGGCGACAGCTTTCTGGCGGTGGACAGCTACCTGCTCGCGAATCTGAACGAGGAGCCTTTCAAGGGACTTCTGGGCAAATATACGGACCTGATGACGCTGCGCAAGACGATCGAAGCGGCGCGGGGCGGTCAGAAAATCAGTTCCCAGACCGCCGACGAGACCCTCGAGAGCCTGGAGAAGTACGGCATCGACCTGACGGCCCAGGCGGCGGAAGGGAAACTCTCCCCGGTGATCGGGCGTGACGAGGAGATCGGGCGGATGATGCAGATCCTCATCCGCAAGACGAAGAACAACCCGATCCTCCTCGGCGAGCCTGGCGTCGGCAAGACCGCCCTCGTCGAAGGGCTGGCGCAGCGCATCTACAACAAAGAGGTGCCGCTGAGCCTGCAGAACAAGCGGGTTGTGGCGCTGGACATGAGCGCGCTGATCGCCGGGGCGAAGTATCGCGGCGAATTCGAAGACCGTCTCAAAGCCGTCATCGACGAGGTGAAGAAGAGCGGCAACATCATCCTCTTCGTCGACGAGATCCACACGATCGTCGGCGCAGGCGCCTCCGAGGGGAGCATGGACGCGGCGAACATCCTCAAGCCGGCCCTCGCCCGCGGTGAACTCCACACCATCGGGGCGACGACGCTGAAGGAGTACCGCAAGTACTTCGAAAAAGACGCCGCCCTGCAGCGCCGCTTCCAGCCGGTCAACGTGAACGAGCCGACGGTGAACCAGTCCCTGCAGATTCTGCGCGGGCTCAAGGAGCGCCTCGAGGCGTTTCACAATGTTACCATCCAGGACTCCGCGCTGGTGGCGGCGGCGAAGCTCTCCGAGCGCTACATCGCCGACCGCTTTCTGCCGGACAAGGCGATCGACCTGATTGACGAGGCGGCGGCGGAGCTGAAGATGCAGATCGAGTCCGAACCCAACGTGCTGGCGCAGGTGAAGCGCAAAAGCGCCGAGCTGCAGGTGGAGAAGGAAGCGCTGAAGATGGAACAGACCCCCGCCAACCTGAAGCGGATCGAGGAGATCGAGAAGGAGCTCGCCGACGTGCAGGAGGAGCAGCGCCGTCTCGAGTCGCAGTTCGAGCACGAGAAGGAGGTCTTCAACCGCATCGCCGTCATCAAGGGGGAGATCGAGGCGAAGCGGCGTGAATCGGAGACGGCCAAATCCAATGGCGAGTATGAACGGGCCGCTTCCATCGAGTACGGCGAGATCCCCGCGCTGAACAAGGAGGAGGAGGCGCTGCAGGAGCAGTGGAAGCAGATGCAGGAGCACGGCACCCTGCTCAAAAACAGCGTCGACGAGGAGTCCATCGCCGGTATCGTCAGCCGCTGGACCCAGATCCCCGTGCAAAAGATGCTCAAGTCCGAGAAGGAGAAGATCCTCCACGTCGAAGCGGAGCTCAACAAAGACGTCGTCGGGCAGGAAAAGGCGACCTATGCCGTCGCCCGCGCCATCAAACGCAACAAGGCGGGGCTCTCCCAGAAGCACCGCCCCATCGGCAGCTTCCTCTTCCTCGGCCCGACCGGGGTCGGCAAGACCCAGACGGCGAAGACCCTGGCGAAGTTCCTCTTCGACTCCGAAGAGGCGATCGTGCGCCTGGATATGAGCGAATACATGGAGAAACACGCCGTATCGCGCCTCGTCGGCGCGCCCCCGGGCTACGTCGGCTACGACGAGGGGGGGCAGCTCACCGAGGCGGTGCGCCGCAAGCCCTACAGCGTCGTGCTCTTCGACGAAGTGGAGAAGGCGCACCCCGACGTCTTCAACATGCTGCTGCAGGTGCTTGACGACGGGCGGCTGACGGACAACAAGGGGGTGACGGTCGACTTTACCAACACGATCATCATCCTCACCTCCAACATCGCCTCGGACAAAATCATGGCCCATGCCGGCGACCCGGAGGTGGAGAAGATCGTTTTCGAGGAGCTCAAGCGCAACTTCAAGCCGGAGTTCCTCAACCGCCTCGACGACATCATCGTCTTCAACCCGCTGGGCGAAGGGCAGATCCTTGCCATCGTCGACCTCTTCTTCGCGGAGATCCAGGAGAAGGTGGCCGAACGGGAGATGACCCTGGAGCTGACCGATGCGGCGAAACACTACATCGCCGAGGTCGGTTTCGACCCGGTATTCGGCGCCCGGCCGCTGAAACGGGCCCTTTACGAGATTGTGGAGGACCGTCTGGCGGACCTGATCCTCGAAGAGAGAGTCGTCGAAGGCAGCCGCATTACCTTTGACGCAGTTGACGGCGAAATCACGGTGACGATCGCCTAAGGGTGCTAAACGGAAGGGGTGTTATAATGGCCGCCATGAAAACGTTCCTCTTTCTGCTGACCTGTCTGCTCCCCCTCTTCGCCTGCACGGGCGACTGCATGAGCTGTCATCCGAACCTGATGCCGACGATCGAGAAGGACAGCCGCCACAAGCCGATGCTCGGCTGCGTCGAGTGCCACAAGGCCGATCCGGCCTCGATGGCCGAGTGCGGCAGCGACTGCTTCGCCTGCCACCCCGTCGAAAAGATCGAAGGGGTGCCCGTCAATGCGCACCAGGTCATCCGCGGCTGCCGCGAATGCCACATGCAGCTCAAGCAGGAACTCTTCGGCGTGAAGCCCGAAACGGGGCAGTCCCGGGCCCAGCCGCTGAAAGAGTTTTTGTTTCAATAACTCGCTATAATGTGTCAAACGAACCTGCGAGGTACCCGATGAAAGAGTGCGCCACCCTAGAAGAACTGAGAACCGAGGTCGACAAGGTCGACGATCAGATCGTCGACCTGATCGCCGAACGCAACCGCTACATCCACCAGGCGTCGAAGTTCAAACAGTCCATCGACGAGATCAAGGCGGACGATCGGATCGAAGCAGTGATCAACCGGGTGCGCCATCGCGCTCTGACCGCCGGCCTCTCCCCGAACATGATCACGTCGCTCTACCGGATGATGATCGACGAGATGGTCGAAGCCGAAATCGCCGAATTCCGCAATATCAACACCTTCTGACGCCATGCAGCCCGGGCTGCCGTTTCACCGAGTTCCCGATTACGCTACAATTGAACCATCATCGGTCCCCCTTGCGGCGGGCCGACCGTTGTGAGGAGAGCGAATGACGCAAAGAGTGACGTGTGTGCTGTCGGCTGCCGCCGCGGCGCTGATGGTGGTGGGGATCGCCGGTTGTGCGCCGCAGCCGGAGCAGGTGCTCTGGGCCGATCCCGCCGCGGGGCGAATTCACGGTACGCCCCTGCGCGAGGTGATGTACGAGCTGCATCACGCCGTCTACGAGGATCAGCACCTCAGTGAGCTCGAGCGCGACGACCTGCGACAGCGCTACGCCCTGGATCTGGCGGAGACCGTCGCGGTACTGGTGAAGGAGGTCGAAACGGCCCCCTCGACGATGCCCGGTGTCCGGCTCGACGCCGCCGACGCCGCGGCGTACGCGGCCTACGCCCGTGAACTCGCGGCTCGGGGCGAGGCGATCCGCGCCGTGGCGGAGGCTTACGAGACGGAGAAGATCGCCTCCGCGGTAGATGGGATGATCGACCTCTGCAACCGCTGCCACGCCCATTTCGAGGTCCCTTTCGTATGCGGGAGGCCGTGATGCGCTCGCTCGGGCTCCTGGCGGCGGCGTGGCTGCTGGCGGCGCCGCTGGGCGCGGAGACCAACACGACGGAACTGCAGACGCTGAAAACGGAGTTCGAGGCGATGCGCCTGCGCCTGGAAGCCCTCGAAGCGAAGAAGACGGCGGAACCCCAACCGCCCCAGCGAGGCGTCCTGGAACTCGGCAGCGCCGATACGGTGCTCACCGTCGGGGGGAGGGTACAGCTTGACGCCCTCTACGGCTGGCCCGAAAGCAGCTACTACGCCAAGTACGTCCCCATCACCGCGTCGGGCGAGGACGGCCAGCTGACGATGTCCGCCCGGGACAGCCGCCTCTGGGTGAAGGCACGCCGCCCGGTAGGATCGGGGGTGGTACGTGCCCTGATCGAGACCGACTTTATGGGGAGTCCCGGCACCGAGGCGAACACCAACTCCCACAACCCCCGCCTGCGCCACGCTTACGTTGATTACAAGGGCCTCGCCGTCGGCCAGACGAACTCCCTTTTCAATGCCTTTGTCGCCCTTGATACGGTAAACTACGTGATCAACGACACCCTCGTGCGCCAGCCCCTCGTGCGCTACTCCGCCGGCAGCGGAAGCTGGGGGTTCGACCTCTCTGCCGAGCAGCCCGAGACGACCCTGCTGGACTCCGAAGGCACCATTATCACCCCCAAGGACGACCGCCTTCCCGATTTCGGCGCGCGACTGCGCTTCTACCCCGGTTGGGGGGAAGTGGCCGTGGCGGGGATGCTTCGCTACATTGTCCAGGACCACGCCGCCGATACGAACCGCTCTTCCGATGCCTGGGGATGGGGCGTCAACGCCTCCGCCCGCATCAAAAGCGTCGGCCGGGACGACATCCGCTGCGACCTGCAGTACGGCAATGGAATCGGCCGCTACCTTGCCTACAACGCCTTCGCCGCAGGGACGATGGACGCTTCGGGGACGATCCGCCTGCTCCGCAGCTACGGGGGGCACCTGGGCTACCGTCACTGGTGGCGCCACGACCTACGCTCGACGCTGGCCCTCTCCCTGATCGGCACGGAGCATCGCGACGGATTCCCGACGGACGTCACCAGACGGGTCCGCGGGCTACAGGCCAACGTGATGTGGGACCCGCTGCCCGATACCCTCGTCGTGCTGGAGTACGCCGGTGCGGTACGGGAGCTGGAAAACGGCGAGGAGGGAAAACTGGAGACCCTGCGCCTGAGCCTTCGCTACACCTTCTAAGTCGTCTCTTCCGTCGACATCGCCGCCATCTGCTGCTCGATCTCCTCGACAAAACGCCGCGCTTCCGCCTCTTCGAGGATCCCTTCGCGGTGCATCTGCCAGATCAGGGCGCGGCGGTGGTTGAGCAGCAGTCTCCGGGCGGCGCGCGACTGCAGGGAACGGACGAGGTCGGGAAGGTGCTCGCCGACCCGGCGGGTGAAGGCGAAGGCCTGCGAACGGTTCTGCTCCAGCATCGTTTCGACCTGCGCCGCGGCGCCGCCGGAGGGGGCGAGTTCGCGCAGGTGGCGCCGGACCTCCTCCTGGGCTTCGACAAAGCCCCGGGCGACGTCGTACCCCAGCGAGAGGCGGTGGAAGATCCACGTATCGAGGCTGTGGTGGACCATCGGCAGCCTGTGCAGCCACGCCGGCGGCCGCGGGACGGTAAGGATCGCTTCGAGGCCGTAGCGCGGGGCGATGACGGGGGCGTTGTCCAGGGCCTGTTCGACGGACTGGGTGAGCAGCCGTGCCGCCTGGCGGCCGATATGTCCCTGCTCGAACTGGTGCCAGTAGTCGCTGCGTTCGATCTCCAGGAGCCGCCGCAGGAAGGCGATCTCGACATCCCCGCCGCTGAGGGCGTCGGGAGGGCGCCGCGTGGAGGCGACGGCGCTCAGGCTCTCGAGCGTCTTGGTACCCAGGGCGTTGAAGAAGGGGTTGCGGCGCAGCTGCGGCAGAAAGCTCCGCATCTGCTGGTCGAGACTCTTTTCGGCCTTTGCGACGGAAGCCTCGTTGGCCGGGGGGAGGCGGTCTAGCCCGAGCCGCTGCAGGAGCCAGCCGATCGTCGTACCGTTGAGGACGATGGTCAGCACGACGATTCCGGCGGTCAGGAAAAGGATCTCTTCGCGCAGCGTTTCGGGCACGGCGCTGTCCTGCGCTAGGGCGAGGGCCAGGGAGAGGGAGATCGCCCCCCGCAGCCCGCCCCAGACGAGGACGGCCCCCTTGGAGGCCGTAAAACCGACCCCCATCCGCGCCAGCAGAGGGGTCAGAAGGGCGATCGAGAGGGCCCGGATGACGACCAGTGCGGGGTAGAGCAGGGCGAGGGTGAGCCAGAGGCGCGGCGAATCGGGGGTGACGTTGATGGCGATGATGATCCCGACGATGAGGAAGATCAGGGTGTTGGCGACGTAGGCCATCATCTCCCAGAACTGCTGCAGAAACCCCGAGACCTCCGGGGAGATGCGGGTTCTGCCGACGGAGGCGAAGCTCAGCGCCAGAGCGACGAGGGCGATAACCCCTGAGACGTGGAGGGCTTCGGCGATAAAGAAGGTGACGTAGGCGGCACCGATCGTGAGGCTGATCTCCACGAGAGGCTGGTTGAAGAGACGGCCGATCACCAGCAGCGTGATTCCCCCGACGGCAACGCCGACGCCGAGTCCCGCCGTGACGACCCAGAGAAAGCCGAGGACGACGTCGGCGGCGCCGGGACCGGCCCCGGCACCGAGGGCGAAGCCGTAGAAGAGGGCGAAGAAGACGATGGCGGTGCCGTCGTTAAGCAGCGACTCCCCTTCAATCAGCGTCTCCAGCCGTTTGCGTGAACTCTTTTCCCGCAGGAGGGCGACGACGGCGACGGGGTCGGTGGCACTGATCAGGGCCCCGAAGAGCAGGGCGGCGCCGAACCCCCACGGCAGCAGCCAGGAGACGGCGAGAGCGGTCAGCACCATGGAGAGGATCAGCCCGGCGACGGCGAGCAGGGTGATCTGCCCGGCGGCGCGCAGGAAGAGGTGGGGTTCCATGGCGTAGGCGGACTGGAAGATCAGCGTCGGGAGGAAGAGGTAGAGGATCAGTTCGGGGTCGACGGCGGCGATCTGCGTAAAAAGGGCATGAACGCTCCCCGCACCGAAGAGCCCCTCGCGGTCGAGCGACGCGAGGAGGATGCCCGCCAGCAGCAGTGCCACCGTGTAGGGAAACTTCCGCCCGTGCAGCAGCGCCTTGAGCAGGGCGCCGAGCAGCAGGGCGCAGACGACGAAAATAAGCACGGCGATTCCGTGGTCGGGCATGGCGGCCTCCCCTGTTGCAGGGCTCTTTCTTATATGATACTCTCTCTTGGCGCGGGGAATCAAGTTCTGCGCTTCCCAAGAGGGGCGTCCGAGCCCGCCGGAAGGCCCCTGCCGATGAAACTTGAACGAAACTTAACCGCCATTTAAGTAAAATGCCACTATCATTGCGTGCTAATTTTAAATACGAGGAATGGTAATGAAAAGAACATACCAGCCGCACAATACGCCGCGCAAGCGTACCCATGGCTTCAGAGCACGTATGGCGACAAAGAACGGTCGTAAGATCATCAATGCACGCCGTGCCAAAGGTAGAAGAAAATTGTCCGTCTAAGCGGTCATGAGACGCTGAAACTCAACCGTGAGTTTCAGTATGTATACAGGCGGGGGAAAAGCGCTCACGCGCGCAACCTCGTCCTGTTTTACCTCCCGTCCGGGGAGGTCCACAAGGTCGGGTTCACGGCCAGCAAAAAAGTCGGAAACGCCGTGACGCGAAATCGTTGCAAACGGCGCCTCCGCGCTCTTTTCTCGGAGTTCGCTCCCTACCTGAACGGCGGCAGCTTCGTTTGGGTGGCGAAAGAGCCGATGAACCAGGCGACATATGAAGCGTTGAAACGCGACTGCAGACACGTTTTGATGCGTACGGGTGGTATGGCGGATGATCAGAGCATCTCTTCTTAAACTCTTATGGTTGTATCAGCGTTTCTTCACGCTGATCGGCTTTGGAAGCTGCCGCTACTACCCGACCTGTTCCGAATATGCCAAGTGGCAGTTCGAGAACAACTCCCTTCCCAGCGCTTTTTACCACTCATTTGTCCGAATCCTCCGTTGTAACCAGCTTTTTCCCGGCGGCATCGACTATCCCGTCGTTACGCGTCTGAAGCTCGATCCCGCGACCCCGGCACCGGACTCGATCAAATACTGGTATGTGCCCAAACCGAACAACCGTTTTTTCATAATCAAAAATTTTAGCTACAAAGGTTTATGATGCTAGAAAATATGTCCTCCACCCAGAGACTGATCCTTGCCGTTGCGCTCTCGTTCCTCTTTTTCTTGGGGTATACGACGATCTTCCCGCCGGAAAAACCGGCACCGGAAGCAGCGAAACAGACTACGACGCAGCAAGTCGCTGTCGCCGATGCAAGCCCGGCTGCTGCCGCGGCACCGGCGGCGGTGGACGCCGGCCACGAGGTTCGTTCCGACGAGACGGTCGCCAAGGGGATCTCCAGCACCCTGGTCACGATCGACTCCGAAGCCTTCACCCTGAAGATCGACACCCTCGGCCGTATCGCCTCGGCGGTGCTCAAAGCCGACAAGTACAACAGCGGCGAAAACATCCACTCCGAACTGATCTCCGAGGGCGGCGCCAAACCGCTCTACGTCCGTTTCGCGGATGCGGACCTGAACAAGGCGGCGGCTTCCGAGGCCTACACGAGCAGCGTGACGACGGCGACCCTGGCTGAGGGCAAACCGGTGACGGTGACCCTGAAGCAGAACCTGCCGACGCTGACCGTGACGAAGACACTGACCTTCTACAGTGACGGGCACTATGATGCGGCGATCAAGCTCTCCGAGGAGAAGCGCCACTTCGTCTACCTCGGCCAGCGCCCGAAGGTGAACGATACGATGATGATGGCCGTCCGCGGCGCGATGATCTACGACGGCGCGGGCCTGACGCAGATCTTTGAAGACGGCGACGTCGAGGGGCGTACCACCGCGACGGACGTCAAGCTCGTCTCCGCCTTCGACCAGTACTTCGCGACGATCTTCTACGGCTTCGCCCCGGATATCAACGTAATGGTCGAACGCGACCGCGACGACAACCCGGTCGTCTACTTCGACGCGTCGCAGAACGTCGCGTTCAACGGCTACATCGGACCGAAAGACTACCGCGCCCTCGAAGCGATCAACCCGGTACTGACCAACGCGATCGAGTACGGCTGGTTCACTTTCGCGGCGGCGCCGCTCTTCAAGATCCTGATGTGGCTGCACGGCATCTTCGGCAACTGGGGCTGGGCGATCGTCGGCCTGACGATCCTCATCCGTATCCTCCTCTACCCGCTGACGCACAAGGGTATGGTCGGCATGCAGAAGATGAAAGAGATCGCGCCGAAGATGAAAGAGCTGCAGGAGAAGTACAAGGGCGACCCGCAGCGCCTCAACGCGGCGGTCATGGAGCTCTACAAGAAGCACGGCGCGAACCCGCTCGGCGGCTGTCTGCCGCTGCTGTTGCAGATCCCGGTCTTCTTCGCGATCTACCGCGTTCTGCTGAACGCCGTCGAACTGCAGGGGGCCGAATGGATGCTCTGGATCAACGACCTCTCCCGCATGGACCCCTACATGGTCCTGCCGCTGCTGATGGGTGCCTCCATGTACTTCCAGCAGCGTATGACGCCGAGCAACTTCACCGATCCGCTCCAGGAGAAGATCTTCAAGTTCCTGCCGCTGATCTTCACCTTCTTCTTTATCACCTTCCCGTCGGGGCTCGTACTCTACTGGCTGGTCAACAACCTCGCTTCCATCGCCCAGCAGTACGTGGTGAACAAGCAGTTTGAAAAAGCCAAAGTAGCCCGCCACGAGCAGCACCTGGCGGAGAAGAGTCATGGTCAAGATTGAAGCGGCGACTCTTGAAGAGGCTTACGCCCGCGCCGCGCAACAGCTGACCTGTTCGGTCACTGAACTTGAGGTCGAGATCGTCCAGCACCCCGCCAAGGGGTTCCTGGGCCTCTTTAAAAAGCCGGCGGTCATTGTCGCCAACTGCATGAAAAAGAGCGCCTCTTCGGCGGCGCGCTTCGAAAAAGCGGCACCTGTTGTCGCCGATACACCCGAAAACGAGGGCGATGATTTCGCCGAAGAATCGGCGGAGCCGGAAACGACTGCCCGCGACGCCGGGGAACCCTTTGTCTACGAGACCCGTGTGGACGAGCGTTTCTACGAAGAGAAACGTCCGGCCGAAGAGGTGGTCGACGAGATCCGCGCCGACATCAATACCCTCTTCGAAGGGGTATGCTTCGACCTCGATCCCGTTTCCGTCTCTCTCTACAACGAGGAGACGGTACTGGTGGAGTTCACCGGCAAGGACGCGGCGCTGCTCATCGGCAAGGAGGGGTACCGCTACAAGGCGCTCTCCTACATGCTCTTCAACTGGATCAACTCGAAATACCAGATGCAGCTGCGCCTGGAGATCGCCGAGTTCCTGAAAAACCAGGAGGAGTCGATCCGGCGCTACCTCGTCGGCGTCTGCGAAAACATCGACCGCGATGGCCGGGCGCAGACGAAGATCCTCGACGGGGTACTGGTCCAGATCGCCCTGCGCGAGCTGCGCAACCGCTACCCGGACAAGTACGTCGCGATTCGTTCCACGCGGGACGGTTCAAAGTTCATCATCGTCAACGACTACAACGAGTATTGACCTTCACCAGAGGGAGCGAAAGGGGGAACGCCGCATGGAACACCTGATCATGCCGGACCCCGCCGCTTTCTCGCTCCCCATTCCTCACAGGCACGGAGTGCAACACCATGAATGACACCATCGCCGCCGTCGCCACGGCCCACGGCATCGGTTCCATCGCCATCATCCGCCTCAGCGGCCCCCGGGCATCGGAAATCGCCGCCATATTGATGCGCAGGGATGCCCCGGCCCCGCGCCATGCGACCCTCGCCCCCCTCTACGACGCCGCCGGCGAACTGATCGACGAAGCGATCGTCCTCTACTTCCGGGGACCGAAGAGCTTCACGGGCGAGGATATCGTCGAGTTCCAGTGCCACGGCGGCACGATCGTCGCGCAGGAGGTGCTTGAGACCCTTCTGCACGAAGGGGCCCGTCTGGCGGAACCGGGCGAGTTCAGCAAGCGCGCCTTCCACAACGGCCGGATCGATCTGACCGAAGCGGAGGCGATCGCGCGGCTGATCGAGGCGAAGAGCGAGGATGCGGCTCGGATCCTCGCCAAGCAGATGAAGGGGGCGCTGCGCGAGTACGTCGAGGGGGTGCGCGACCAGCTGCTGGAGATCACGGCCTACGCCGAGGTGACCATCGACTACGCCGAAGAGGACCTCCCCGAGGACCTGGTGGAACAGATCCGCTCCCGTCTTGAGACGCTGCACCGCGAACTCTCCCGGACCCTGCAGGCGAGCCGGAGCCGGGCGGGGCTGATGCAGGGGTTCAAGGTGGCCATCGTCGGCAAGCCCAACGTCGGCAAGAGCTCCCTGCTCAACGCCCTGCTCAACTACAACCGCGCCATCGTCAGCGACATCGCCGGGACGACCCGCGACACGATCGAAGAGCAGGTGCGCATCGGCACCCACCTGATCCGTATCATCGATACGGCGGGGATCCGCGAGGCGAGCGACGAGATCGAGCGCATCGGCATCGAGCGCTCCATCGCGGCGATCGAGGAGTCGGACATCGTCATCGCCCTCTTCGACGGCAGCCGCGGCCGCGACGGCGAGGATGACCGGATCATCGGCCTGCTGCAGGAGTATGAAGGGACGAAGGAGATCATCGTCGCCCTCAATAAGTGCGACCTTGAACAGCAGTTCGACGCGGATACCCTCGCGGCCTACGCACCCCTGGCACTCAACTGCAGATCCGACGTCTCCGTCTTGATCGACGCCCTGCAGGGTCTGATGGACGGCAAGAACCTCTCCGACGAGACGATGCTCATCTCGACCCGCCAGACCGACGCGGTGCAGCGGGCGCTGAACGAGATTGACGAGGCGCTGCTTCCCCTGGAGGATCAGGAACTGGAGATCTTCTCCTTCCACCTGACCCGGGCCATTAACGCCATCGCCTCCATTACACGCCCCTACGAACACGACGAAATGCTCGACAAGATGTTCGGCAGCTTCTGCCTCGGGAAATAGCTTATGAAAATCATCGCCATCGATCTCGGACTGAAACGCATCGGGCTCGCCTACAGCGCCGACGGCAACATTGTCACGCCGCTGCCGGCGGTCGAGCGCAAAAACCGCAACCAGGCGTCGCATGACGTCAGGGCGGTGCTGGAGGAGTGGGGGGCGGAGGCCGTCGTCGTCGGCATCCCGATGGGGGGCAGCTCCGAGGAGGAGATGCGCCGCCGCGTCGCGCACTTCATGAACCTCGTCGGCTTCGGCGGACCGGTTTATTACCAGGACGAGAGTGACTCCTCCCTGGAGGCCGAAGCACTGATGAAGGGCGAGATCCGCCACAAGAAAGACGGCCGCATCGACTCGCTCTCCGCGAAGATCATCCTCGAACGCTATCTCGCTTCCTGAGGGTGCAACAAGATTCTGGTACTATTATGAAAGTACCGGAGCACAACCTTCTCTCTGCAGGAAACGCCATGACGCAGCTCTCCCCCCGCATCTTTGCCAAAGTCGGCGACATTACCCGGGAAAAGGTCTGTGCCGTCGTCAACGCCGCAAACGGCTCCCTGATGGGGGGCGGCGGGGTCGACGGGGCGATTCACCGCGCCGGCGGGCCGGCGATCCTCGAGGCGTGCCGCGAGATCCGCCGTACGCGCTACCCCGACGGGCTGCCGACGGGGGAAGCGGTAGCGACCACGGCCGGGAAGATGGCGGCGGAGTACGTCATCCACACCGTTGGGCCCGTCTACGGCAGCTGCGGTGAGCGCTGCGCCGAGCTGCTCGCGTCGTGCTACCGCCGCTGCATTGAAGAAGCGGCAGCGGCGGGATGCGGCACCATCGCCTTCCCGGCGATCTCCACCGGCGTCTACGGCTATCCGAAGGCAGAGGCCGCCCTTATCGCCCTGCGCAGTGTCAAGGCGCTGCTGCTGCGCCATGAGATGATGGTGACCTTCGTCTTTCATTCGCCATCGGACCTGGAAATCTTCACGGAGGCGACGTCATGAAGAGGATATTGATCACCGGCATCAGTTCGGGGCTCGGGCATGCCCTGGCGGAGCACTACCTGGCGCAGAGTGCGTCGGTGTGGGGCATCAGCCGCAACGCCCCCTCGGGGCTGCGGGGACGCTACCGTTTCGAGCCCTGCGACTTCAGCAA
>QKCD01000042.1 GCA_003245815.1 Sulfuricurvum sp. | reverse complement strand
TATATTACTATAATGCGCAATAATCTGGAGAAGATCGTCCAGGCCCTGGAGTGCCATTGAAGTTTTACCCGCCGGTTTTCGAAGCAAAAGGGGTCCAGTACCGCGTCAACGGCAACGAGATATTGAAAAACATCAATCTCGTGGGGAAGCGGGGGGAGAATGCGGCGATCATCGGTCCCAACGGCGGGGGGAAAACAACCCTCGTACGGCTCCTCCTCGGGCTGGAACAGCTCAGCGGCGGGGAGATCCGGATCTTCGGGAAAACCCGCAAGGCCTTCGATGAGTGGTTCCGGATCGGCTACGTTCCCCAGCGGGTATCGCAGGTCGACATGCAGTTCCCCGCCACCGTCTACGAGGTGGTCCGGATGGGACGGGTCGCCCGGCGCGGTCTCTTCGGGCGCGAACGTCCCGAGGATGTGGAGGCCGTTGAGCATGCGATGGCCAAGATGGCGGTCACGGGGCTGCGCGACAAGCTGATCGGCGAACTCTCCGGCGGCCAGCGGCAGCGGGTGATGATCGCCCGGGCGCTGGCCTCGGAGCCGGAGGTGCTGATCCTCGACGAACCCAATACGGGGGTCGACGCCCAGACCCAGCACCGCTTCTACGAACTGCTGCGCAAACTCAACCGCGAAGAGTCGCTCACGATCCTCTTCGTCACCCATGACGTCGGGGTGATCGCCGGGGATATCCAGTCGCTTTTCTTCGTCAACCAGACGATGCTCAGCAGCGATACCCCCGCCGAGGTGCTCAGCTGCAGCGAGATGAGCCGCCTCTACGGCATCGACGCGCACGTCGTGCACCATACCCACTAGGAGTCAGCGCGGATGCTGGAAATCTTCGAATACGACTTTATGCTCCGGGCTTTTGCCGCGGGGCTGATCATCGCCGTGCTGGCTTCCGTCACGGGCTCCTTTATCGTGCTGCGGCGCTATTCGCTCCTGACGGAGACGCTGGCACATACCTCTCTGGTCGGCGTGGCGGTGGGGCTGCTGACGGGCAGCAACCCCGTCTGGGTGGCCGTCATCGTCTCCATGATCGCCGCCTGGGTGATCGAGTACCTCCGCAGCTACCATAACCTCTACTCCGACTCGATCCTGGCGATCTTCCTCTCGGGTTCGCTGGCCCTGGCGATCGTTATCGTCTCGGTGGCGGGCTCCTTCAACGCGTCGCTCTTCAGCTACCTCTTCGGTTCCATCCTCGCCGTCAGCAGCGAAGACCTGCTGGTGATGGGTCTTTTCGGCAGCCTGGCGCTGGCGGTGCTTCTGGGGCTCTTCAAGGAGTTTTACTTCATCGCCTTCGACGAGGAGGTGGCCCAGGTGAGCGGGCTGCGGGTCAAGCTGCTCAACTTCCTGCTGGTCAGTATCGTCGCGGTGATCATTGCCCTCTCGATCCGGGTGGTGGGCACCCTGCTGATCGGCGCACTGATGGTGATCCCGGCGATCTCGGCGCTGCGCTACCGCATGGGCTTCGCCAGGACGGTGATGCTGGCGATGGCCTTCGCCCTCGCATCGGTGACAGCCGGGATGACGCTCTCGTTTTACTTCTCCCTCCCCAGCGGTGCGACCATCGTCCTGGCCGTTCTGCTCATCTTCATCGTCTCGATGGTGATCAACCGGCGATGAGTGTCCAGACCGAATTCTCCCGTTACGCCGAGGAGTACGGCAGCTACAATGTGATCCAGCGGCGCGTGGTGGCGAAGCTGCTGAAAGATCTCGGGGACGAACGCCCCCGCCGCATCCTGGATCTCGGCTGCGGCAACGGGGTGCTCTGCGAAGCGCTAACCTGGCGCCCGGAGCATTTCCTCGGGGTCGATTTCGCCCCAAGGATGCTGGAGCTGCACCCCAAGGGTTCCAACATCGAGTGCATCTATGGGGATTTCAACAACCCGCTGCTTTTCGAGCAGCTGGGCTATCTGGCATTCGACCGGATCTTCTCGGGCTCCGCCCTGCAGTGGTCGAAGGATCTCGACCGCACCTTCGCGATGATCGCCTCTCTGAATGCCCCGGTGTCGCTGGCCCTCTTCACCGCCAACACCTTCGCGACCCTCTTTAAAACAGCGGGGATCACACCGCTGCTGCGCAGCGCCGAGGAAGTCGCTGCGGCGGCCCTCCCCTGGTTCGGGGACGTGGCGGAAACGGTCCACTACCGGCTGGAGTTCGCGTCGACGCGGGAGATGTTCCGTTATATCAAGCGCAGCGGGGTGAGCGGTGGCCGCAATCTGCTGGGCTACCGGGAGACGAAGCGGCTGATGGAACACTACCCCCTCGATTACCTGGAGTTCGAGATCGTCTTTATTACGACGCGGGGCCGAGCATCGGGAAACAGCTGACCGAAAATCTCTCCGGAGGGAGCGCGCATTGACGGGCGGTTAAGGAGTTTGCAGTACAATGGTCGCACATATTTTTTCGCGTTCCGCAGCGGCGGATGTGAAAGTTATCAAAAAGAAGGACAGACAATGCGCATGAAAGCACTACTGCTGGCGACGATCTTTATGGCCTTTCAGGCCCAGGCGGCGGAGAGTATCGTACTGGAGGTTAAGCGCCTGGAGAACCGTGACTACAACACCGTGACGACGACCATTACCAGCAACGAGTTCAATATCAAGGCTCCCAAAGAGACGATGGACCAGTTCGAGGCCTCCGGCGTGAAACTGCCGCTCACGGTAAAGCAGGAACAGACAGTCGTCAATACGCTCAAGACCTCCGCGGCCCGGGATAACGGGGATATTCCCTTTACGGGAACACTGGAGACCAAAGCCAAGGTCGAGAGCAGCGCCAAGCAGGCCAACCAGAGTACGCAGAAACGTTTCGAACTTGCCGGGGCCTACCGGGAAGGCGTCCTGGCGATCGACAGCGTCAAGGGCGACGGCGTGACCCCCGAACTCGAAGATGCCATCAAAAAAGCCCTGGTGAAAGTGATGCAGTCCGTCCAGTACTCCAAAGACCCTATCAAGGTTGGAGATACCTTCTCCCAGGCGGTTCCTGTTTCGATCCCCATGCAGGGTGCTGCGCCGGTACAGATGCTGATGACGACCCACTACACCCTCAAGAGCATCAAGGGTAAGCAGGCAAACTTCGACATCAAGCAGGAGTACGGCCTGGCACCCGGTGCTACATCCTCTGCTGTCACTATCAATGGTTCGGGCACCGGTACGATGCTCTATGACGGGGCCCTCTACGAGGTGACCTCCATGGCGACCAACTCGACGATGAACATGACCGTCCAGAGCGGCGAGATGCAGTCCATCGTGAAAACGGTGACCGGTACCGATATCAAAACGACGGTCAAGCCGAACAAATAACCCCTGCCCGCAGCAGGTCTCGGGTCGGCGGAGCTTCTCTCCGCTGGCTTCCCACGCAATATCCTCTCTTTACTCCCACAGACGTTTACCCTGTTTCAACTATCCTCTTCCAGAAAGCCACCTTTGCTATGTGATCGGCACGCTCTGCCGCACCTGTGTGCGTGATGGCACTGCGGTTAAGTCGTTTATCGCTGCGTAGGGGTTACTGCGGAGTAGAAGGGGTGTTCAGCAGGTGCTCTTTTTCTAGGGTGTAGAGGGTGTAGCGGATCTCTTTGAAGGTCTCAGAAAGCGCCGGGTCAACGATCTTGTAGAGCTCTTCGAGGACCCTGGAAGACTCCTGGGCGCGCTTGTAGTTGGCGATCAGGATGCTCTGCAGATCGCTGCGTTCCATCTCGCTGGCCACCGTGGGGCGCAGGACGTCGTTGACACTGTCGCGGGATGCGAGCAGGTTGTGCAGGTCGTCGATGCGGCTCTGATGACGGAGGGCTTTGAGTCTGGAAGCGAGGGCTTTGTCGTTTTGGAGATACCGGGCGATATCTTCGATGACGCGGACCCCCTCCTTCAGGCGGTTGAGGTTCGCGTCGATCACCCGGTAGAGATCGGGCGGGAAGGGGTTACTCTTCGCTGCCACCGAAGATTCCGAAGAGCTGCAGCAGCGTGACGAACATGTTGAAGAAGTCCAGGTAGAGTGCAACCGCACCGTCCATCGGCGTTTCGTAGGCACCGCGGATGATGTTCTGCGTATCGATCAGTACCATGATGCTGATGACGAGGAGGAAGATCGCCTCGATCGCCACGTAGAGCATCGGGCTCTTCAGGAAAAAGACGTTGATCAGCGATACCGCCAGGATGATAAAGAAGGCGATCACGATCGGTTTCGTCCAGGATGTAAAGTCACGGCTGGACTTGATTGCGAAGAAGCTGAGGCCGCCGAAGAGGGCAGCCGTCATCATAAAGGCGTTGGCGACAATCTGGGCGCCGCCGCTCATCCCGAGGATGTGTGTCAGCAGCGGCGTGATGATGATCCCGCTGGCAAAGGTGAAGGCGAAGAGGGCGATCATGTTGAGACCCTGCTTGTTCTTGACCATCTGCAGGCCGAACATACCGAAGAGCATCCACGGAATGGCGATAAACCAGTAGTTGGCTGCGACGGCAGCCGCAAAAGGCATACCGACGTAGGCACCGGCGGCACCGGCGACCATGGAAGCTGCAAAAAGTTTATAGGTCTCTTTTACAAAAGAGACGATTTGCGCTTCACTGCGATGTGCGGTTTCGAAACCGAAAGCACTCTCTCTTGCGTAGTTGCGATCATAAAGGCTCATGTGTGGATTCCTTTTCCATAATCTAGGTGTATATAGAGTGAGGGATTATACCAGAAGATATTAGGCCAAACAACATATGAGGAATGTGATGCCGCGAACTAATCGGATATTAATGATAGCGGGGCGCGGTATCTTTCCGCGAAGGGAAAGCAGCGGCGAACTCATATATAATAAGTAATTAATAATTAGCTGGATATCGATTAAAAACTGATTAAAGTGTGTAAAAAAGAGGCGGTTTACAAACTTTCCACATTTCCCGAAATTTCTTCGAAAAACCTCTTGACATTCGCAGTGGATTCCCCTATAATTCCCGTCCACAAACGATGAGAGGCATCGAAAGAAGCTGATCTAACGGCCCTTCGAGTTGAAGGAACGGGAAGTTTGA
>QKCD01000121.1 GCA_003245815.1 Sulfuricurvum sp. | reverse complement strand
GCTATCCGAAGGCAGAGGCCGCCCTTATCGCCCTGCGCAGTGTCAAGGCGCTGCTGCTGCGCCATGAGATGATGGTGACCTTCGTCTTTCATTCGCCATCGGACCTGGAAATCTTCACGGAGGCGACGTCATGAAACAGGTGATGATCACGGGCATCAGTTCGGGGCTCGGGCATGCCCTGGCGGAGCACTACCTGGCGCAGAGTGCGTCGGTGTGGGGCATCAGCCGCAACGCCCCCTCGGGGCTGCGGGGACGCTACCGTTTCGAGCCCTGCGACTTCAGCAACCCCGAGGGGATGGAGGCGGCACTCTCGAAGCTGCTGGAAGGCGTCGAGCGCTTCGACCTCGTCATCCTCAACGCCGGGACCCTCGGCCGGATCCAGGACATGAGCGCCTGCACCCTGGCGGAGCTGAAGGCGCAGATGGATGTCAACCTCTGGGCGAACAAGGTGATCCTCGATGCCCTCATCCGCCGCGGCATCGCGGTGGCGCAGGTCGTTGCGATCTCCAGCGGTGCGTCGCAGAGCGGCAGCCTGGGATGGAACGGCTACTCCCTCTCCAAGGCGGCGCTGAACATGCTGGTCAAGCTCTATGCCCACGAGATGCCCTACAGCCACCTGACGGCCCTGGCACCGGGGCTTGTCGGTACCCCCATGCTCGGCTCCATCCTCAAAGGGGATCACGACACGCAGCGCTACACGACGGTGGCCCGGCTGCGCGCCTCGGAGGAGGAGGGGCTGGTGCGCTCCCCGGCGGACGCCGCGGCGGCGATCGATGCCAGCCTCGTGGCGCTGCGCAGCTACGAGAGCGGTTCCTACGTCGATATCCGGGAACTCTAGGGAGGCGATGATGGCAAAGGGAAGGATTCTGCTGCTCGAAGATGACCGTCTGTTGGCCCAGACGATCGAGGAGCTGCTCGGTAGCGACGGCTATGCCGTAACCTGGGTGATGGACGGTGCGGAGGCGGCCGAAGCGGCCTACGACGGAGGCTTCGACCTCTACATCTTCGACATCAACGTGCCGGAGATCGACGGCTTCGACCTCCTGGAGAGCCTCCGCGGCGCCGACGACCGGACGCCGACGATCTTTATCAGCGCCCTGGTCGACCTCGCCTCGATTGCCAAGGGCTTCTCCCTCGGGGCGGATGACTACTTGAAAAAGCCCTTCTTCCCCGAAGAGCTCCTGATCCGGGTCAACAGCAAGATGGCCGCCGCGAGCCGGGGGATCGTCTGCGGGGCGCTGAGCTACGATCCCGCCAGTGGCGAGGTGCGGCGCGACGGGGAGCTCCTCGCCCTGGGCGAGGTGCAGCTGCGCCTCTTCGACCTCTTTATGCACAATCCCGGCCGGATCCTCGACAAGGAGGCGCTCTTCGCCTGCATGGAACAGCCCTCCTCCAACGCGCTGCGCGTCGCGGTGAACAAGCTCAAGCAGACGACGGGACTGCAGATCCGCAACGTGCGGGGAGTAGGATACGCCCTTGAAACGTGTTGAACGCGAATCCCTCCTGAAGAGCTTCGCGCTCTTCTTCCTCTCCCTCAACCTGCTCAGCGGGGCGATCTTCTATTTTATCTATACCGACGCCCGCCACAACCTGGACGAATCGCTCTTCATGGAGATGAAGCTCTGTAGCCTTGATCTGAAGTGCGACCGCTTCGAGATCGGCTTCGAAGCAGCGGAGAATCAGCCGCTGCACCTGCTCCAGCACGACGGCGACACGCGCTACGCCTTTTTCCCGATCCCACGGAGCGAGAGCTACGTCATGAAGTTCAGTTTCGGCGTCGACGCCTACCGGCAGGCGGTGGGCGCCATCACCCGGGCACTGCTCTGGCAGTACGTCGGCGTGGCCGTGCTGATCGTCGTGCTGTCGCTGCTCTTCTCCTTCTACGCCCTGAACCCCCTGCGCCGGGCCCTGAAGCTGACCGAGGAGTTCGTGCGGGACATCCTGCATGACGTCAATACCCCCCTCTCCGCCCTGCGGCTCAACCTCGCCATGCTGCGCCGGGAGACGGGGGAGAACCCCAAAGTGGCGCGGATGGAGGAGGGGGTCGAACGGATCCTCTCCCTGCAGGCCAACCTAAGGAGCTACCTCGGGGAACACGCCCTGCAGCGGGAGACGATCGCGCTGCAGACGCTGCTGGCGGAACGCACGGCGTGGTTCGAGAAGCTCTATCCCGACCTGCGCTTCACCCTGGAGGCGGAGCCGCTGGCAATCTCGGCGAACCGCGAGGCGCTCATCCGCGTCATCGACAACCTGATCGACAACGCCGGCAAGTACAACGTCCGCAACGGGAGCGTCACGATCACCTTCGAAGGTGCGCGGCTGACGGTCGCCGATACGGGGCGGGGGATCCGGGAGCCGCAGCGGGTCTTCGAACGCTTCTACAAGGAGCATGAACGGGGAATGGGGATCGGCCTCCATATCGTCAAGAAGCTCTGCGACGAGATGGGGATCACCATCGCCGTCACCAGCGAACCGGGGGCGGGGAGCCGTTTCACCCTCGACCTTGCAGCGCTTACACTTCGCTAATGTTCCTGTGCCACAATGAGACCATCAAAACAAAGGAGATCACTATGAAGATCGCAACGATAGTAACGGCAGCGCTGCTGCTGGGAATGATGCCGCTGATGGCCGAAGACGTAGCAACGACGGATGTCGATGCACAGATCGAGGAGATCCAGCAGGCACCGGCCCAGGAGCGTTACCGCCTGATGAACCAGTTTAAAAAACAGCTGGGTGAGATGAATGCGGAAGACCGCGCCGCGGCGATCGCGAAACTGCAGGACCGCACGATGACCCAGGACCAGCTTCGGGACCAGACGCAGGATCAAACACAGGACCGCACACGGGATCAGATCCGCGACCAGGACCGCCTGCAGGACGGCACCGGTGATCAGATCCGTACCCAGGAGCAGCAGATGCAGCAACTGCACCAGATGGATCAGCTCCAGCAGCAACAGCAGATGAA
The DNA here is from genome assembly GCA_003245815.1 of Sulfuricurvum sp. Lineage (GTDB taxonomy): Bacteria > Campylobacterota > Campylobacteria > Campylobacterales > Sulfurimonadaceae > SZUA-415. The sequence goes on along the minus strand of QKCD01000121.1, from coordinate 15,362 downwards.
CCAGATGCAGCAGCAACAGCAGATGCAGGGGAGCATGGGACAACAGCCGGCCCAGGGCACGCAGGCGCCGACGCGCTAAGGCGCATCCGGCTTTGAAACTTCGCAACAAAAGGGGTAGCGTATGAAAAAAACGCTTCTGATCTTATCATGCCTGGCTGCGGCGGCGTCCGCCTATGTCGATACGGACCTCGACGGGGTCGAAGACAGCATGGACCGCTGTCCCGATACCCAGCTGAGCGAGCTCGTCGGAAGCGACGGCTGCCCGGTCGCGTCGCTCATCAGTCCGCACCGTTTCGACATCATCGCCGGCGTCAGCTACAACGGGGGCAGCCGCCTCGACATCGCCCAAGAGGGCGAAGACACTGTGGCACTCTCCCTCCAGGCCGACTACTACTACAAGCAGTACACGGTGCAGCTGGCCACCTCGTTCTACAATACCGACAGCGACAGCGGCCTCAATGATACGCTGCTGGCCGCCTACTACCGCTTTCAGCCCACGGAGAAGCTCTTCGGGCGGATCGGTGTGGGTGTCGTCCTGCCGACCTACGAGACGGGATTCGACAACGAGGCGGCGGACTACCAGGCCTCGGCGGCTTTGAGCTACAGTATCGGGGAACGGCTGAATGTTTTCGGCGGTTTCAGCTACACCCTGGTCAACGATGACGACGTCTACAACGTTACCGACATCGGTGACGTCATCTACCAGGATACGGCGGCGTGGATGGCCGGTGCGGGGTACCGTTTCAGTCCGAACTTCTATGCGAGCCTCTCCTACGGCTCCAGCGACAGCATCTACCGCGATGTCGAGGCGATCGAAAACGTCTCGCTTTACGGGGTCTACAATGTCAGTGACTCCCTCTTTCTCACCTTCAGCTACGCCTCCGGGCTGAGCGACAGCGCCAGCGACAATGCCGTGGCGCTGCGTATCGGGCGCTACTTCTAGCGCCTCTTACGCCTTTTTCAGCAGGGCCTCGAACTCCTCTGGGAGGAGGGGTTTGCTGAAGAAGTATCCCTGTACCAGGGTACACCCCTCTCTGCGCAGAAATTCCAGCTCCTCTTTCGTTTCCACCCCTTCGGCCATGACCTTGATCTTCAGATGCTTGGCGATGGCGATAATGGAACGGACGATCATCGCGTTGTCTTCGCGTTCGTGGATCCGTTCGACGAACATCCGGTCGATCTTGATCTTGTCGATGGGAAACTTGCTGATGTAGCTCAGGGAGGAGTAGCCGGTGCCGAAGTCGTCGATGGCGGCGTGGATATGCATCTTGTTGAGCTGCTTGATGAAGTTGATCGTGTGCCCCTCGTTGCTGATGGCGGTGCGCTCGATGAACTCCACCTCGAGGTATCGGGTGTCGAGGTGGGCCTCTCTGGCGACGTCGGCGAGCTCCGCGGTGAAACGGCGGTCTTCGATCTGCGCGGCGGTGATGTTGACGGCGATGCGGATGGGGTCATAGCCCGCATCCTGCCACGCCCGGTTCTGCCGGCACGCTTCCTGGAGCACCCAGTGGCCGATTTCGACGATCAGGCCGCTCTCCTCGGCGACGGTGATGAAGGCGTCGGGGGCGAGGACCCCCTGTTCGGGATGGTTCCAGCGCAGCAGCGCCTCCGCCCCGATGATGCGGTTTTGCACGATGTCATACTGCGGCTGGTAGCGGAGGAAAAACTCGTGGTGGTCCAGCGCCCGGCGGAGGTCGTTCTTCATCTGCTTGATGGCGTTGGCCCGTGCCAGCAGCGCATCACTGTAGACGACGTAGTTGTTTTTGCCGCCCTGTTTGGCGCTGTACATGGCCAGGTCACCGTGGCGCAGGAGGAGCTCGATGGTTCCGGCATGGGTCGGGTAGTGTGCCGCCCCGATGCTGACGCTGACGTGGATGGTGTTCTGGTGGGTGTGGATCGGAGTACAGACTTCGCGGATCAGTTCCCTGAGCATCGGCTCGATCTCGTTCGCGCGGTTGCGGCCGTAGACCATCATGATGAACTCGTCGCCGCCCATCCGGTAGACCTCGGAGGCCTCTTCGACGATGCCCAGCCGGTAGGCGACGCTGCGCAGAACGTCGTCGCCGACCTCGTGGCCGTAGAGGTCGTTGACGGCCTTGAAGTCGTCGAGGTCGATGAAGAGGAGCCAGAAGGCGCGCTGGCGGTTCTGGACGTTCTCGCGGATGTTCTGGTTGAAGGCGAACCGGTTCTGCAGTCCGGTCGTCTGGTCATGGTAGGCGGTGTGGTAGAGTTTCTCCCGCGACTCCTGCAGCAGTCCGATATGGGGGCGGATGACGTAGCGGTTGTGCAGATAGAGCAGAAGCAGCAGGAAGATCAGGGTGACGAAGCCGACGAGAATGATGTGGTAGAAGAGCTTCAGCGACTCGGCGCGGAAGGTCTCCATCGGAATGATCACCGAGATCATGCCCCGCACGTCCCCGACCTTGTAGTGGAATCCGCGGTCGCCGTAGAGGGCGGTGAGGCTGGCGTAGACGTCGTCGGGCACGTCGGTATGGGGTTCGCCGTGGCAGCGCAGACAGGCAGGTTCGATCTTGAGGACTTTGCCGTAGCGGATCCGGTCAAGGCCGTCGCGCGTTTCGCGCAGCCACACCTCCTCCTTGCCCGCCTCCAGTTCCTTCAGCATCCCGGACTCCACCGAGTTGGGGCGGTTGAGCTCGTTACGGTAGCGGCGGGAGGTCTGCTTCAGGTAGAAACCGTACCGTTTTCCCAGTTCGTCGCCGATGGCACGTCCGACGACGGCCGGCGCCGTCGCAAAGGGGGTGACCGTTTCGTCTGTCGTGACATGGGGGGCGAGCTGGGCCATGATGCTGCGGGTCGTCAGAAGCTGGTTGGCGCTGAGGCGTGCCGCGTCGACGGCATTGGATTCGGCGAACTTGTAGAGGGAGAGGTAGGTGATGACGGCAAAAATGGCGAAGATCATCATGATGATGACAAGCAGGGTCGTGTTGAAGAGGAACTGTTTGTCTTGCAGACGCTTGACCGCCATCGGGGCCTCCTCCTTCTATCGTGTTACTTATTATACATCGGATCGATTAACGTACGTCAGCGTTGATGGCCGGTACGCTTGGGAGTGATGCGGTCGAAGGGGTGCTCGATGGTGTAGGCGTCCCCGAAGCCGAAGACCGCCTCGCCGCAGCGCGGCGTCAGTTCGAAGAGGTGGAAGTCCTGCAGCCCCTCGAGCATCGCGACGATGCCGCCGAACCGTTCGCGCATCGCGGCGATACGGGGTCCGAACCGTGCATCGTCGCGGGCGATGCATTCCGCGCGGCACTGCAGCATGACCCGCCGGCGGGCGAAGATCTGTGCCGCCTCCGCTTCATCCTCGATGAAGAGCGCCGAGCAGTCGGGCCGCTCGCGCAGGTGACGCGTGTGCAGCGCCGCGTCGCTGATGAAGAGGCAGAAACGTTCGTCGTGGGCGGCAAAGGGGGCGTAGCTCGTGTGGGGGAGTCCCGAGCCGTCGAGGGTCGAGAGAATGAGCGAGCGCTGCCCGGAGAGAAATTCGCGGATGGTTTCGGCGGGTGTCGGCATAACAAGACCTTATACTCTTCTGCATCTTTTTTGATCATCGCCGTAACGGCAACGTGATCGCAGTGTGCTACCATTGTCGCACATCACTTCTGAGGTATCCATGAAAATCGCGCTGCTGTGCTGCCTGTTCCTGCTGTTCGCCTACGCCGAGCCTTCCACGCAGACGCCACCGCCGCCGGAAGTAGTCGAGACAGTGCTCGGGGGGATCGCCGATACCGCTATCGTCATGGGACACGGGCCCAAGGCGATCCACAGCTTCATCGACCCCAAATGCGAGATGTCCCGGCGCTACATGGCCTTTATCACGAAGAGCCCGGCGATGATGGAGCGCTACACCTACTACTTCTACCTCCTTGAACTCAAGCGCCTTGACTCCGGCGGGTATATCGGTTATATTTTCGAATCCCCCGACCCGGAAAAAGTGTTGAGCGCGATCATGCTCAACGACCTCCAGCCCGACGAGGCCCAGGAGTATCTTCCCGACGAGCAGACCGAAGCGCGCATGGAGCGGATCATCGAAGCGGCCAAGGCGATCGGCGTCTACAAACGTCCCTATATCATCTACAACGGGAAAGCGAAATGATTTACGACAGAGAACAGTACCGGGGCTACACCGCCGGAGTCATCGCCTACCGCTGGCCGATCGCGCTGACGGCGCTGCTTCTGACGGTACTGATGGCCGTCGGCTTCGAAGCGAAATTCTCCGCCAACGATACGGCGCTCTGGATCTCCGGCAGCAAGGAGCAGTTGCGCAACGAGGCGGAGGCGATCGACCCCTTCTGCTACCTCAAACTCGTCTACGAGGTGGGCGACGCAAAGAGTTTCGAAGAGCATATCGCGCTGCTCAAGGACCTCCATAATGACATCCGCGCTGTGAAGGGGGTGCGGGACATCCGCTCCATCCTCACCCTGGGGCGTCCCTTCAACAATATGGGCAGCGAAGGCTCCTCGCTGCTGGAGATCGAAAAGCTCGCCGACGCCGATCCCCGGCAGCTGCGCAAGGTGCTGAAAAAGTATTACGGCCTCTACCGCCCCTATGCCGACCCGGAGCTGACCCGTTTCTACATCTACGTTATCGCGGACTCCGCCGAGAGTCTCGACGCGGTCCGCGCCTTTGTCGATGAAGCCTACATCTCCCAGAAGAAGGCGTCGGTCTCCTACCTGATGACGGTGGGGGTGATCGTCGTGCTGATGGCGCTCTTCTTCTGGGGCGTCTTCCGCCACATCATCCCGGCGCTGCTCTCCGCCTCGGTGACGGTGGCGACGCTGAGCGCGACCCTCTTCCTGGCACAGCAGCTCTTCGGGATCCAGCGGATCCACCTCGCGGTGACGCTCATCACCCTGGCGATCGCCCAGATGGATTTCATCTACTTCTACTACCGCTGGCACGTCTCCCAGTTCAAGATCGGTTCCCACGAGGCGGTCCACAAGGCCCTCAACCGCAACCTGCTTCCGGCCTTCCTGACGTCGGTGGTCACGGCGCTGGGACTCGGGTCGCTGGTGCTGATCGATATCCCCGTCCTGCGGCAGATCGGGGTCTTCGCCCTGCTGTCGGCCTTCTTGGGCTTTCTCTTCAGCGCGACGCTGCTGCCGGCGCTGCTGAGCTTTTTCTCGATCCGCAATGCGACCGTCCCCTTCGCGCGCTTCTCCACCTACTTCGCCGCCCACGAGATCCACTACAACCGCCGCTTGCTGGTGCTCTTTCTGGCGCTGGCCTTCGCCGGGACCCTGGTCGCCTCCTGGAATTTCATCTCCAAGCCCCCGAAGATCTTCGACGCGCGTGCGGACAACGACACGGTGACCCTGGCGATCCCCTTCAAGGAGATCGACGCTTCGGCAGTGGCGTCGCTGGAACGTTTCGAAGGGGAACTCAAACGCCGTTTCGGCGATATCACCACGATCGAATCCATGCATACGACGATGGCCCGGATGCATGCACTCGATGGGGGCGGTACCCTTGACGAAGAGCGGGTCGGGCGCTACCTCTTCTTTATCGAGCTCTACGGCGAGGCGGAGCGGCTGATGAACGGCCCCTACGCCCTCGTCCACATCTGGCTGGAGAAGGAGTCCCTCAGCAAAAACAGTGTCGTCGCCTGGGCCCGTTCCTGGGAGGAAGAGGGCAAAAAGGCCTACCTCGTCGACCGCGAGAGCCTCGCCTACGCGGCGAAGAGCGACGACGCGGTGATCATGGCGGTCTCCATCCTGACGGCCCTGATTCTCATCGGGGTGGTGATGTTCATCGTGACGCGCAAATACCAGTTGCTGCTCATCTCCTGGATCATCAATGCGATCCCGATGGTGGGTTTCGCCCTGGTGATCATCGCCTTCGATATCCCCCTCTCGGTGGAGATCCTGATCGCGGTGACGATCATGCTCGGCCTCGCCAGCGACGCGACGATCCACTTCTCCTACAAGTACATGCAGAGCCGCCACTTCTACCACAAGCGGATCAAGGCGCTGGAGAAGGTCTTTTTCTACGCCGGGGTGCCGGTGATCATCGGGAACGTCCTGCTGGCGGTGATCTTCTTCGTGCTGGCGTCAATGGGGGTGCCGGCACTGGAGACGATCGGCCGCTATGCCGGCGGGCTGATCCTCCTCTCGCTGGCGGTGGACCTGCTTGTACTGCCGGTGATGCTGCTCTACGTCGACAAGAACCACGCCCTGGAGGAGTAGCTATTCCCCGGCCTCCGGCGCTGCAAGCTTCGGCGCAGGCTGGTGATAATGGTACCCCTGGGAGTAGTCGATGCCCAGGGCCTTGACCGCCTCGGCGACCGCTTCGGAGCAGACATATTCGGCGACGGACTGCATGTTGAGGTCGACGGCGAAGCTGTGGATATGCTTGACGAGGACCTGGGCGTTGAGATCGTGGACGAGGTTTTGGATAAGGCTGCCGTCGATCTTGAGGTAGTCGATCTGCAGGTTGAGGAGGTGCTCGAAATTGGAGTAGCCCGAACCGAAATCGTCGATGGCAATCTTGCACCCCAGCGCCTTGAAGCTGCGGATAAAGGTCGCGACGCGGTTGTAGTCCTTGATCCCCTCGCTCTCGAGGAGCTCGAAGGTGACCCGCTCGGCCATATTGCGGGCGACGATCTCGTCATGGAGGTAGGCGACGAGCTGGGGATTGAGGATATCCTCGAGGGAGATGTTGATACTCACCTCCGCCGTCTCGTGCTCGAACGCTTCGAGTGCCTTGCGGGCGATGACGCGCGTCAGCTCCGGGTAGAGCCGGCTCTTTTTAGCGACCTCCAGGAATTGGGCCGGGGGGACGACGTGGCCGTTGGGGAGAATGAGGCGCATCAGGGTCTCGTATTTGGTGGTCTTCCCGGTTCGGTTGTCGACGATCCCCTGGAAGTAGGGGACGATACGGTCGTCGTCGATGGCCGTGCGGACGGTGTTGTACCACTCGATGTTCTCCTGGAAGCGCTCGACCATCAGCAGGGAGGGGTTGAAGATGGTGAGCTTGCGCTTGTCGGACTTGGCGAACTTCAGGGCAAGCTCCGCCCGCTCGACGGTTTGGGCATCGGAACGGGCGTAGCCGGCGGTCACCTGGGGAAGGATGCCGATCCCCATACAGTCGTAGGGCTGCCGCTCGAGGTAGAGGATCATCGTCTCGGCAAAGCCCTGGATCTCGATGCCGTGGCCCGGGGTGAAGAGGAGGGCGAAGTTGTCGATACCGAGGCTGTAGAGGACGACCTTCGGATAGGCCTCGAGGAAGCGTTCGATGGCGGCGGCGAAGGCCTTGATCAGGTAGTCGCCGATCTCGAAACCGTAGACCTCGTTGATCTCCCGGAACTGGTCGATGTTGATCAGCATCACCTCCGGCAGCGGGTGACGGGTCAGGGCCTCGAGGAGCATGGCGCGGTTGGGGAGGCCGGTCAGGGGGTCCTTGGAGAGGTGGTACTGCAGCCGTTCGCGGTGTTCGAAGGCGTCAACGGCGAAGCCGATATCCCCGGCGAGCTCTTCGAGCATGTCGACTTCGCGGGGGTTGAAGCCCGACGGGTTGGAGGTGTAGATGGCCAGGGTACCGAAGGGGTCGCTGTAGCTGTCGGCTCGCAGGGGAAGGGTGATGATGGCCCGGAAATGGGAACGGTCGGCGCGGCCGCGCCACGGGGCGAAACTGGGATCGTTCTGGAGGTCGTCGATGATCACCCGCTCCCGGCGCAGGACCGCCTGGGCGGCCGGGCCCCGGGAGGTGGGGTCGTCGGGATCGAGGGTGATGCCGAGCCCCCCTTTGAGGTACTCCGTCGGGTCGTCGGAGTGGGCCAGTATGTCGAGGCGCCCCTCGCGGACGAAGCCGATCCAGGCGAGGCAGTAGTCGCCGTGCCCCGCCAGACGGTCACAGCTCTGCTGCAGCAGTTCGTCGATCCCCTTGCTGACGACGAGCAGCTTGTTGATGTCGGCGACCGTCTGGAGGATCGCCTCGAGGTAGCGCTCCAGCTCCAGGGACTCCTGGATCTGCTCCTTCTGCCGGTGCAGGGTCGTATAGCTCTTGCGGATCGCCTCGGCGAGGAGCCTGAAATCGGTGATGAAGTAGTCGTGCAGCTCTGTTTTGCGGCAGGTGACGAAGGCGACGATGCCGTTGACCGGGGCGATCAGGAATCGGTAGAAGAGGAAAAAGATGAGGCCGAAGACGACGAAGACGGCACCGACGGTCTGCAGGGCCGTATGCAGGGAACGGGTGACGAGCTCGTCGAAGACGTACTCGGGGTCGAGCTCCATCAGCAGGTAGGCGGTGCGGCGCATGCCGTCGCGATAGTACTCCAGGGGAAGCTGGAAACGGGTGACCCCGTCGCAGATCTGCTGCTGCAGTGCGCCGGTGATGTCGTTATGGTGCCGGGTGATCGCTTTTCCCCCGAGGGCTCGGTCGGAGGAGACCCGGTAGGTCGTACCGTCGAGGGAGAGGGAGTAGACGGCGATAAAGGGACGGGTGGCGACTCCCCGGTCGAGGAGCTTCTGGATCGCGGCGAAGTCGGAACGTTTCAGCGCCTCCGTCAGCGAGGCTTCCGTCTGGAGCAGGGCGCTGGAACTCCAGTCCCCGATATAGTCGAGGACGACGTTGCGGTGCGTGTGATAGGCATGGAAACTGGTCAGGAGCGTCGCCCCAAGCAGGGCTGCGAAGAGAAGCGAAAGAAAGTATTTGAGTCTCACGGGATCAGCCTGTCGGGTGCGATGCCGCGCGCTTTCAGGAACTGCGACACCTCGGGGGGGAGCTCCCGGTTGAGCCACTGGATCCCCCCGAGGCTCTGCTCAAATGCCTCGAAGCTCTGGTCTTTGAGATAGCCGCGAACCGTTTCATAAAACTCCCGGGGGTTGTCGCGGAGGTCATTGACGGCCCGGTCGACGACACCTTTAAGGACCCTCAGGGCTTGGGCATTCGCGTCGGCTTGCTGCGCGTTGATCCAGAGGGCGTCAACGACCATGGCCCCGGTGAGGGTCCGGGTGGAGGCGACGGTGTTGAACCCGTGGGCGGCGATGGCGGTCGCGTAGGGTTCGTAGGCGATCAGCAGCGTCGGCGTATTGCCGGGGCGCAGGGCGCTCATCGATTCGGGGTCGCTGGCGTGGCGGAGAAAGGTTTCGTTTCGCAGGCCGTACTGGGAGGCAAAGGCCTGCAGCAGGTCGTTGTTGAGGCCCGTCACCTCCAGGTAGACGTCGATGCGCTCGCTTTGGCGCAGCTGCTCGAGCGTCATATTGGAGAGGAAAACGTCCGCCCCGAAAGAGCGGTCGAAGAAGAAGAGGGGGCGCAATGTGTCAGGCCCCCCCGCGGCCCGGTACTCGTACTGCGTGCCGGCAAAGCCGTCGGCCAATCCCTGGCGGTAGAGTTTGATGCTCTCTTCGAGCCCGACGACCCAGAGCAGCTTGATCTGCTTCTCGTCGAGCCACCCCTTCTGCTGGGCATAGGCCAGGGGGGTGAAACCGACCCAGGGGTTGACGGCGATGCGCAACCGCTCCGAGGTTTTCGTATTACAACCGCCAAGCAGCAGTGACCAAATCAAAACCAGGAGCAGTGCGAGCGTGTTTCGTACCGGTATCATCATGACTTATTATAGTACAGTACGGTAACAATCGCAGCGGGGATTTGCAGCGGAAGTGCGCCCGTTACGCGGGGCTCACCCTTCGATCAGCGCGCGGATCTCCTCCACGGAGGGGACCCGGCCCGTGGACTTCACCGCACCGTCGATGACGAGCCCCGGGGTGCTCATCACCCCGTAGCCCATGATCTTCTGCAGGTCCGAGACCTTTTCGATCTGGACGAATTTGCCGCTGGCGGCGACCGCCTGTTTCACTTTCGCTTCGAGTTCGTTGCATTTGGCGCAGCCGGTACCGAGGACTTCGATTTTCATAATGTTCCTTTTTCAGATGGTGTCGAAATGGTGCGTCTCGCGGACGAGGGCGTCGATGCGCTGCTGGAGCGCTTCGGGCAGGGAAGGGACCTTCAGCTCCAGGAAGCCCTGGATGATGAGGGATTTTGCCTCCTCCTCGTCGATGCCCGAAGCCATCAGGTAGGCGAGCTCCTCTTTGGAGATCATGCCGACGCTCGCCTCGTGGGAGAGCTCCAGCGCCGGGTCCCTGCCGATGAGTTCGGGGATGGCGTGGATGTAGCCTTTGGGGCTCAGCAGCAGGCCGTTGCAGGCCATGACTCCGCGCCCTCCGGGACGGTTGCCCGCGATCGTGCCGCGGGTGACGACATCGCCCCCCGAGGAGACGACCCGGCTGACGATCTCCGCCGATGCCCCTTCGCCCTCGAGCAGGGCGCGCGACCCGATGTCGAAGGAGGCGCCTTCGGGGGCGTAGACGACGGAGTAGAACTCCCCGAGCGCGCCCGCTTCAAGGCGGGCGAGGGGATTCATCTGCAGCCGCTTGACGCCGCCGAGAGCGATGTAGCTGGAGACGAAACGGCCATTTTTCCCGACGTGGGCGGCGCTGCGGGGGTAGACTTCGACCTCCTTGCCCCAGCTGTGGATCATCGTGCTCGTCACTGTTGCCCCCTCGGCGATGAAGTACTCCGTCACCCCGAGGTGGCGCCCGGAGGTGACGTGGGCGTCGGAGGTGCAGCCGCTGATCAGGTGCAGCTCCGAACCCGCCTCGGCGATGATGATGTTGTGGGTGGTCTGGACGAAGGCGTCGCTGCTGATAAGGTAACAGGTGTAGACGGGGAGGGCCACCTTCGCACCGGCCCGGACACGGATGAAGTAGCCCAGTTTCGCTTCGCTGGCGGCTACCGCCTTCACATAGTCGTCCGTATCCGCGGGGACGAGGGAGAAGAGCATCGGCTCCAGCCAGTCGTACTTCTCGAGGGCGAGGGCGATGGGGAGCAGCTCCAGCTCCTGCGTCGCGCTGTGGGTCTCGAGGATCTGGAAATTCGAGGCGAGGAAGCGGCCGCTCCCCTCTTTGGCATGGTCGAAGGCGACGTTGCGCAGGCTCTCGAGGTCGGGGGTCACGGCAGGGCCTTCTGGGTTTTGAGGCAGGCGGCGCAGCCGGCAAAACCGTGTTTCCGGATATCCTCCATGATCGTCTGGGGATTGCCGCTGCAGACGATCCTGCCGTCCATAAAGACGTGGCCGACGTCGGCGTCGATGTAGTTGAGGATATGGCCGGTGTGGGTGATGATCAGCGCCGACTTCTCCCGCAGTTTCATCGGCCGTTCCCCCTGCAGGATCGTGTTGATCGCGCGGGCGATGACGGCGATGTTCTCGATGTCGACTCCCGATTCGGGCTCGTCGATCAGCAGCAGCTGCGGGTTCTGGGCGTAGAGTTTGAGGATCTCCGCGCGTTTGAGCTCGCCGCCGGAGAAACCGACGTTGAGCTCGCGCCCGAGGAAGCGCTCCATATCGAGGCGCGCGACGGCGGCTTCGAGGTCGTCGCTGCGGTCGATGCGCTTTAAGAAGCGCTCCAGCGTCACCCCGCGGATCGCCGGGGGGTGCTGGAAGGAGATGCCGACGCCGAGCCGGGCGATCGCGTCGGTCGACAGGGTTTCGGTCGGGGTGCCGTTGACGGTGATGCTGCCGGAGGTCTGGGTATAGCCGGGTAGGCGCATGACCGCGGCAAGGAGGGTGGACTTGCCCGAGCCATTGGGGCCGAAGAGGACATGTACCTCCCCCTTCCCGACCCTCAGGTCCGTCCCTTTGATGATTGCCTTGTCACCGACCGATACGTGGAGATCCGCGATCTCCAGGACATCTTCTGCCATTAGAGGATCCCGTTGAAAAGATAGCCGATTCCCATTATACCAAAGCCGATGATGGCGAAGAAGGTGGCGATCAGCCGCGGGGCGAGAATCTGTTTGAGGATGATCGCCTCGGGGAGGCTCAGCGCCGTCACCGCCATCATGAACGAGAGCGCCGTCCCCAGCAGCATCCCCTTCTGGGTCAGCACCTCCACCAGCGGCATGACGCCGGCGGCGGAGGCGTACATCGGGATCCCCATGATGACGGAGAGCGGGACGGCATACCAGGCGTCCCCCCCGGCGTACTCAGCGATGAAATCGGCGGGGACGTAGCCGTGGAAGAGGGCCCCGACCCCGACCCCGGCCATCACCCAGAGGTAGATTTTGCGGAAGATCTCCGTCGTCGCGCCCCACGCGTCGCGGGAGCGCTGGGAGAGGTTGAGCTCCGTAGCCTCGACGTGTAGGTTTCCCTGCAGCACAGGGACGTCGATGAGTACGTATTGTTCGGCACGGGTGCGGCCGATCATCCAGCCGCCGACGATGGCGACGAGGAGGCCGAAGCCGATGTAGAGCGCCGTCACCTTCACCCCGAAGAGGCCGAAGAGCATCGCGATGGCGATCTCGTTGTTCAGCGGCGCGCTGATCAGGAAGGAGAAGGTGACCCCGACGGGGATGCGCGCCTGCAGGAACCCCAGGAAAAGGGGGATTGCCGAGCAGGTGCAGAAAGGGGTGATAATGCCGAAGAGCGCCGCGAGGATGTTCCCCGTAAACTCCCGCTTGCCGGCGAGCCAGGCGCGGACCATCTCCGTGTTCATCCAGGTACGTAAAAAGGAGACGGCGAAGATGATGGAGAGCAGCAGAAACCAGATCTTGATTGTGTCGTAGAGGAAAAAGTGCACTGCGTCGGCGAGGCGCCCTTCCAGGCCCATCAGCCCGAAAACGAATCGGTGGCTGAGGTCGTACCACATCAGCAGAGCTCCGCTTTAATGACGGGCAGCAGTTCGGTTTCGATCTCTGCCAGGGTTTTGGCATACTCCTCCTCGGCTTTGCCGGAGGGGTCCTCGAAGCCGACGTGGATCGTTTTGACCGCCTTGGGGAACATTGGGCAGCTCTCCTTGGCGTGGTCGCAGACGGTGACGACGAGGTCGAAGGCATTGTCGAGCACTGTTTCGATCACCTTGGAGTGGTAGCCCTCGCGCCAATACCCCTTGGCCTCAAGCAGTGCCCTGGCGTTGGGGTTGACGGTGCCGCTCGCCCTGACGCCGGAGCTATAGGCCTCGACGCAGTCGCCGAGCTTGGCGTTGACGAGCGCTTCGGCCATGATGGAGCGGCAGCTGTTGCCGGTACAGAGAATCAGAACTTTTTTCTTCATAGGGTACATCCTTGTTCGGTCTCGGAGGGTTTTTGCAGCGGGGGGAGGGAAATGCCGAGATGGCGGATCTCCTCCAGCGCTTCGGAGCGGAAGCGGTCCAGCGGGCTGCGGATGGAGTAGTAGGCCCAGGTCCCCCTGCGGTCGACGCGGACGAAGCCCGCCTCCTTGAGGATCTTCAGGTGGCGCGAGAGGCGCGACTGGATCATGGCGAAGGAGGCCTGCAGGTCGCAGACGCAGAGCGCCCCGTGCTCGTCGAGAAAGCGCAGGATCATGACGCGGGTCTCGTCGTTGAGGGCGGCGACGCTCTTGAGAAAGACGTCCATCTCAGCAGCCTCCCGTGCGCCACATGCCGTTGGCGGAAAAGGTCGGCTCGCAGCATCCCGCACCGCCTGTGAAGGCGTCGCCGCCGAAGAGCTCGATCTGCCCCGTCGTATGGTACTGCTCCCAGATGACGCCCTGCGGGTCTTCGGCCCAGTACTTGTTCGAGCGGGCGTAGCAGCACTGTGCCTGCTCCTGCTCTTCGCCCCGGATCCCCGCGGCTTCCAGCCGTGCCTGGACTGTGGCCACGGCTTCATCACTGTCAAACTGCAGCCCGAGGTGGTTGAGCCCCGTCTTCGCCCTGCCGGTGGAGAGGGCAAAATTGACGGCGGGGTCGTCGACGAGCCACTGCAGGTAGTCGGATTTGACGGTCGTCGGTTCCATGCCGAAGAGGGCCGTATAGAATGCGCGGCTCGCGTTGAGATCATCGACGGAGATATGGATATGCAGCCGTTTCATAGGGGCTCCTTGGTTTCGATTTGACCATTGTAGCGAAATAAATCATATATATCAAGATATATTGATATATATGATTGGAGCGCTTATGCGGGGTAAAGTATTGAACCGGAAGAAGGGCTGCAAGGGGCGTTTTGAAGGGTGTGGAAAATCGTAGCCGCCGCAACTTGTCGGCGGCGGGGATCAGGCCTCCTGGTGCCGTTGACGGGCGGCCAGGAGCGCGGACTCCTGCGTCGGCAGGATGTGCTGCGCTTCGATAAAGTCTCCCAGCCCCAGCTCCAGCAGCCGCCCCTTGCGGCGCTGATCGGTGACGAGGTAGGCGGTCGTACCGGTGCTGCGCAGGCGGTCGAGGGTGTCGGAGAGGGCGTAGACGGCGGAGAGGTCCATGAAGGGGACCCGGCTGCAGTCGATGATGACGGAGCTGACGTTGTAGACCTTTTCGACACTCTCGACGATCTGGGTCGTGGAACCGAAGAAGAATGCGCCGGTGATATTGACGATGCGGATCCCCTCGTCGGTGATCCGGTCGCCCTTGGCGTCGGAGGCTTCGGGGCCGAAGATGTCGACTTTCGCCTCTTTCGTCAGACGGCGGATAATGAGGAAGGAGGCGAGAACGACCCCGGCGCCGACGGCGACGATGAGGTCGACGAAGACGGTGAGGCCGAAGACGGAGAGCATGACGGCGAGGTCGGGGCGTGGCGCCATTTTCAGCTGTTTGAGCATCCGGGTATCGAGGATGTCAAGGCCGACCTTGATAAGGATGCCGGCGAGTACGGGCATGGGGATATGTTCCGCCAGCGGGGCGAGGATCAGCAGGATCAGCAGCAGGACGACGGCGTGGATCATGCCCGAGAGCCGCCCGGTCGCCCCGCTCTTGATGTTGATGACGGTACGCATCGTCGCCCCCGCGCCGGGAAGGCCGCCGAAGAAGCCCGCGACGGCGTTGCCGACCCCCTGACCGATCAGCTCGCGGTTGGAGTCGTGCTTGTCGCGGGTGATGGAGTCGGCGACGAGGGAGGTGAGCAGCGAGTCGATGCTGCCGAGGATCGCCAGGGTGAGCGCCGAGGTGAGCATAAAGGAGAGCTGGGTGGCGGAGAAGTCGGGCATGACCAGCGCCGGCAGGCCCATCGGGATGTCGGAGACGTAGGTGATGTCAAAATGCATGAGATAGCTCAGCAGGCTCAAACCCACGAGGGCGATCAGCGGGGAAGGGACGATGCTGCTGATGCGCGCCGGGGTCAGCAGGACGATGGCCAGGGCGGCGAGGGTCAGTACGAGGGCGACGGGATTGGCGGCGGCGACCGTCGCGGGAATGGTAAGAAGGGTCTCCATCACCGAACCGCTGCCCGCAACACCGAAGGCCGTATTGATCTGCAGGATGATGATGATGACGCCGATGCCGTTCATAAAGCCGGAGATGACTGGGTAGGGGATGAAGCGCACGGCCGAACCGATCTTCAGAAAGCCGAAGGCGATCTGCAGCAGGCCCGCCAGGATGAAGGTACCGAAAATCAGTGCGGGGTT
>QKCD01000024.1 GCA_003245815.1 Sulfuricurvum sp. | reverse complement strand
CAAATAAATCTCCTTGTTGATGTATTGGTTGGGTAAACAGGGTTGAATCAGGGAGCGAATTATAGAGGGATCGCTCTGAAACATGATAAAGAAAAATTGTTTAAGTTATAAGGTAAAGGTATCTGTCTAGGGGTAGGTATAGGCGGTGACAGCATCCCGGGCGCGGGAAGGAAGGAGTGCGGGGCTTACATCCACTCGATCAGTTTGGTCACCTCGTCCACCGCGTAGCATTTGAGGCCGTGGCTCTCGAGGGGCTTTTTGGCCAGCAGCGCCTTGGAGATTTTCTGCAGCTGTGCCTCCTTGAGGCGGCTGTCGAGCTGGAACACCTCCCGGACGTCCCCGACGAGGGAGACCTCCCCGATAAAGACCGTCTCCTTGGAGATGACGCGGTTGCGGAAGCTGCTGATGATCGCCGCGAGGATCGCCAGGTCGGCGGCGGTCTCGTTGATCTTGATCCCCCCGGCGATATTGACGAAGACGTCGTAGTGGTTGAGGGGGATCTCCAGTTTCCGTTCCAGCAGCGCCAGCAGCATGTTGAGCCGGTTTGTGTCGAATCCCGTCGCCTGGCGCTTGGGATTGGGGGCGTGGGCGTCCGAGACGAGGGCCTGCACCTCCAGGATGATGGGGCGCGAACCCTCCATCGCGACGGTGAGGGCAGAGCCGGGCTGGGCTTTGTTGCGGTTGAAGAAGCGCGAGGAGATGTCCTTGGCGGAGATGAGCCCTTCACCCCGCATCTCGAAGACGCCGATCTCGCTGGTGGGGCCGAAGCGGTTCTTGAAGCCGCGCAGGATCCGCAGCTCCTGGGAGCTGTCCCCTTCGAAGTAGAGGACCGTGTCGACCATGTGCTCCAGCACTCGCGGCCCGGCGATGGAGCCCTCCTTGGTGATGTGGCCGATGATGAATATGGCGATGCGCCGCTCCTTGGCGATGCGCATCAGGTCGAAGGTGATCTGGCGCACCTGGGTGACCGAGCCTGGCGCCGAGGTGATCGTCTCGGAGTAGAGGGTCTGGATGGAGTCGATGATGATGAAGTCGTAGGCGCGCGCTTCGAGCTCGAGTAGCACCTGCTCCAGCCGGATCTCGCTGATCAGGTAGAGGGAGGGCTCGATGGCACCGAGGCGGTTGGCCCGCAGTTTCACCTGCCCCTCCGACTCTTCACCGGTGACGTAGAGGACGTTGCGCCCCGTCGCGGCGATATTGGCGCCGACCTTGAGCAGCAGGGTCGATTTGCCGACCCCGGGGCTGCCGCCGATCAGGGTGAGCGACCCGGGGACGACCCCGCCGCCGAGCACCAGGTCCAGCTCGACGTCGTTGGAGCTGAACCGCTCGACGCTCTCTTCGTCCACTTCGCTGATCGGCACCGCCCGGGCGCTCCCGCCGCCGGGGGAGGCGGAGGTGAGCTTGATGATCTCCTGCTGCTGTTCGCTCAGTTCGACCAGCGAGTCCCAGGAACCGCAGTTGGTGCACTTGCCCATCCACTTGGGGCTGGTCATGCCGCAGTGCTGGCACTCGAAGAGGACCTTTTTCTTTTTGGCCATGGGGGCTCCTTGCCGGGGATCATAGGGTGAAAGTATAGGGTGTTTTGAAGGGAAAAGTAAAATATCGGGCAGGAAGTAACCGGAACGACGAGGGCTTGAGGCGCTGCACGGACGTAGCGGCGCCTCAGCGGTGCTTTACTGCTGCTGGATGCAGCGGGCGTAGACGATGATTGTTCCGCTTCCGAAGAGATTGTTATTCATAGCAGAGACTTTCCACCCGTTACCATCGAGCCAACTGCCGAAGACATAGACCAGATCACTGCTGGAGTGGAAGCCGCCGCCCGTGATGACCGTTCCCGCCGGGCATGTGGCCGTGACGGAGTTGTGTTCCAGAATACCGAGATCCCGGTAATTGGATGAGGTCAAGACACTGAGTGTCCCGATATCGTCCTGTTCGCAGACGACGCTACCGTCCTCGTTGATAATGCGGATTGATGAACCGGCCGGGCAGGTGCCGTCGACGATGTTCTGCTTCTGTGCGACGATAGCCGCGAGGTTGCTGATCTCGCTCTGCATGGCCGCGATCAAGGCGCTATTGTGTGCCACTTCCAGCTGCAGCGCATCGATGTCGCCGGCATTGGTCTCGATCATGGTGAGTAACTCCTCGTCTCGGGCCTGCAGATCCGCGACGGCTGCCTCAAGGGCTGTCACGCGGGCATCGAGAGAGTCGGTGATACCGACGAGCGTATCGATCTGGCTCTGCAGGTCATCGAGGGACATCTGAATCGTCTGGAAGGGTTTGCCGCCGGGCAGGGCGGTGTTGTTGCTGACGCCGCTGCCCGCGGCGCAGAGCAGTGTCGAGGCTATAGCGGGTATAAGCAGAAGTTTTACGTGTTTCATCGATGATCCTTTGCGGCCGGTACCGCAGTTACGCGCATCCCGCATGCGGAATGACGGGGGTGAAGCATACCGCTGCAGCCTCCGTGCGTCCGAATCACCCCGGCGCGTTTGGGCTGCATGGCGGTAAATGCCAATAGGAGGAAAACGAAACAGACCACCGGTCGGACTTTCGACAGCAGTTGGAGCTTCGCACTTCGATATAGTCACATAATAAAATTAAAATAAATATAAAAAGTTTTTAGTCGTTCCGGAGAAAATCGGGTCCAAAGCCCTTGAAACAGGAGATTTCGGCGGTTGCTGCGGTGAATAATGTCTACTATTTAAACACTCCTGTTTACTATTCTGTTTGTTTTAAACGATATAATTATTCACCAAAAACGTTACGCATGCCGGAAGGAGGACCAGATGACAAAATTGCGCCGATACGGATACAGTAGGGGTATCCTCACCTTTAAAAACTTTTTGATGCTTTTCACGCTGGTCTTTGTTCTCAGCGGTGCCGTACACCTGAGCATGCAGTAATACCGCTTTCCCTGCGTTCCATCCCTGACTCGCAAAGGGCGCATCGCCAGGGTGCGCCGCTTCACGCAAACCTCACACCGATACGTTATTCTGGGTATAAAGTCATTCCATGCCAAGGAGCTGAAGATGTACGGATTCGGAACGCACGGATGGGGTATGGGCGTAGGCGGCCTGCTGTCGCTGCTGTTGATCATTGCAGTTGTCTATCTGCTGCTGGGCGACCGCAGAGCGGAGAGCGTATCGCCGAAGGAGATCCTCGATCAGCGCTATGCCCGGGGAGAGATCGATACGAAAGAGTACCATGAGCGTCTGAAAGCGCTGCAGGAGTCGGAGGAGGAACAGGCGTAGACGCCGCTCCGGGGAAGCGGTTACGCCGCCTCTCCCTCCTCGACGAAGATCGCGTCGAGCAGTCCGTCAACGAACTCGTACTTGTCGAAGGGGACGAGGTGGTCGGGCTGTTCGCCGACGCCGACGTAGAGGATCGGCAGCTGCAGGGCGTAGGCGATGGAGAAGACCGAGCCCCCCTTGGCCGTGCCGTCAAGCTTGGTGATGATAATGCCGTCGACGCCAACCATCTCGTTGAAGGCCTTCGCCTGGGCGATGGCGGAGTTGCCCTGGGTGCCGTCGAGGATGAGGATCGTGCGGTGGGGCGCGCCGGGGTGGGCCTTGTCGCAGATGCGGACGATCTTTTTAAGCTCGTTGGCGAGGTTGGTCTGGGTATGCAGCCGCCCGGCGGTGTCGATGATCACCCGTTCATACCCCTTCGCTTTGGCGGACTCGATGGCGTCGTAGGCGACGGCGGAGGGGTCGTGACCCTGGCGGGAGGAGACGATGGCGACGCCCAGCTTTTCCGCCCAGCGCGAGAGCTGTTCGATCGCCGCGGCGCGGAAGGTGTCGGAAGCGCCCAGCATCACCCGCTCACCGGCGTCCATGTAGCGCTTGGCGAGCTTGGCGATGGTGGTCGTCTTGCCGGCGCCGTTGACGCCGATGATCAGGTCGACCCCCGGCTTGGCGAATTCGGGCTCCTTGTAGCCGGCGTAGGCGAGGGTGGCCAGCAGTTTCGAACGGAGCTGCTCCCGGGTGACATCCTCCTTGTAGAGTTCGCGCAGGATGATCTCGATCAGCTCGTACTCCACGTCCGCTTCGAGCAGGATATCCTCCAGCTCGCTCTTGGTGACGGTGACCTTCTTCTTCGGGACGACGGTCTTGATCGCCTCGGCGGTCTTGGCGAGACCCCTTTTGATAAAGCCGAACATCACTTCCCTTCCAGCGCGAGCTTAATGTCGCTCTCGATCATCTCTTCGGCGACCATTCCCATGTAGTGGGTGACGTATTGGCCGTTCTTGTACATGACCATCAGGGGGATCGGGAACTGCTGTCCGACGTTGATCGCCGAGGCGATGGCGCGGTAGAGGGCGCGGTTTTGGTCCGAGTTGAGGATGACGTAGTCGGCGCCGTGCTCCTTCTTGAACTGTTCAAGCTGGGCGTTGGGGATGCCGTCTTCGATGCTGACGCCGATGACAAGCAGCTGTGCGGGGAACTTCTTCTGCAGGCTGGCCAGGTGCGCCGCCTCGGCGCGGCAGGGCTGGCACCAGGTCGCGAAGATGTCGAACAGGATGATCTTGCTTTCGTGCTCCATGACCGTGAAGTTGCTCCCCTCCTTGACGATGGTGAAGGGGTAGTTGCGGGTATCTTTCATCTGGAATTCGTTGGACGCCACGAGGCTCTCGGCGCTCTGGCCGCCCTGGTCCGAGGGGCTGCACCCCTGCAGCAGGAGAAAAAGGGTAAAAAATAGGGAGTGTTTCAACATTCCGGAACCTTGACGAAGGGCACCGTACAGGTTTCTCAGAGGTGCCTTGGGATAAAATATGCGCCATTATAGCAAAGGGCGCCTCCGAAACCTTTGATACGCCGAGGTTTTCGGGGCGAGACCGCCAAGAGAGTACCGAAAATGGACAAAGCCGCATTCCGCCGACACTGTCTGGAGAAGATGAAAGAGCGCTCCCGGCACAACAAACACTACATGGAGTCGAAGCTCCACCTGCGTCTGCACAACCTGATCCGCCACAGCGGGGCGAAGAGCATTCTGCTCTACTGGCCGCTGCCCATCGAGGCGGACCTGCGGAAGCTCATCTGGGCCCTGCCGCGGGAGATGCAGGTCTACCTGCCGTTTATGGAAGACGTCAGTTTCAAGATGGTACCATTTAGACTCCCTCTGAAGCGCAAGCAGTTCGGGATCTACGAACCGGGGAACACACACCGAAAAATTAATAAAGTTGATATTGCTATTGTGCCGGCCGTCGGGATCGATGCCGAGGCACGCCGAATAGGATTTGGCAAGGGAATGTACGACCGCTTCTTTGCCAGACTGAGAAACAGACCGATTATTTTATTTGTCCAGATGGAGTATTGTTGCAGCCGCGAAGCGATCTGCGACCCCCATGACATTTCGGCGGACATCGTCGTGACACCGCGTACGTGCTATAGCAAAACAGGAACCCAGAATGTTAAACGAAGTACTCTTAGGCGGCGGCATTGCCACGCTAAGCGGAGTAATCGGTTTTTTCATTTCAAAAAAAATAACGTCTTCACAATTTGACATCTACGTAGAACAGGCCCGGGCGAAAGCCAAGGCGATCGAGAACGAAGCCGAGATGCTGCTGCACCGCTCGAACCTGAAATCGCAGGAGATCGAGCTCGAGGCCAAGAAGCATTACGAGGATGCGTTGACCCGGGCCAAGCGCGACCTGGCCGAACGCGAAGGGACGGTCTCGCGCAGCGAGCAGCGTTTCGAACAGTTCCGCACGGAGGAGCTGGCGAAGCTGCAGCAGGAGCGCAACGCCGTCAAGAGCAGCCGCCTCTCGATAGAGCGCAACGAGAAGTCGTTAGAGAAACTGAAAACCGAATACGCCGCGCGTCTGAACGACGCGGTTAGGATCGTCGAAGGAGTCGCGGGCATGACCGCTGAGGAGGCCAAGGAGCTGCTGCTCCGGCAGGTCGAGGAGACGTCGCGCGCCGACATGGCTCATATCGTGCGGCGCTTCGAAAACGAAGCGAAGCAGGAGGGGCAGCGCAGGGCGAACTACATCCTCGCGCAGGCTACGACGCGCTACGCCGGGGAGTTCGCCTCGGAACGGCTGATCAACACGGTCCATCTGGAAGATGACGAGCTCAAGGGGCGGATCATCGGCAAGGAGGGGCGCAATATCAAGGCCCTGGAGATGCTGCTGGGGGTCGACATCATCATCGACGAGACCCCGAACACCATCATCGTCAGCAGTTTCAACCTCTACCGCCGCGCCATCGCGACCCGGACCCTGGAGTTGCTGATCGAGGACGGTCGCATCCAGCCCGCGCGGATCGAGGAGATCTTCCAGCGGGTGAGCGAGGAGTTCGACGACGCGGTACTGCGCGAAGGCGAAGAGACCCTCGTCGCCCTGGAGATCGGCACGATGCACCCGGAACTGACGCGCCTCGTCGGGCGTCTGCGCTATCGGGCCAGCTACGGCCAGAACGCTCTGGCCCACACGATCGAGGTGGCGCATCTGGCGGGGATCATGGCCGCCGAGATGGGGGGCGACGCCCTGCTGGCCCGGCGGGCCGGTCTGCTGCATGACATCGGCAAGGCGCTGACCCACGACCAGAACGGCAACCACGTCGACCTCGGCGTGGAGGTGTGCCGCCGCTACAACGAGGACGAGGTGGTGATCAACGCCATCTACGCCCACCACGGCTACGAAGAGGTCAAGAGCGTCGAGTGCGCCGCCGTCTGCGCCGCAGACACCCTCTCCGCGGCCCGTCCCGGCGCGCGCCGCGAGGTGCTCGAGAGCTTCCTCAAGCGCGTCAGCGAGATCGAGGAGATTGCCTCCGAGAAGCCGGGCGTCAAGCAGGCCTACGCCATCAACGCCGGTCGCGAGGTGCGGGTTATCGTCAACGCCGAAGTGGTGACGGACGACGAGACTTCGCTGCTCGCCCGGGAGATTGCCAAAGAGATCGAACAGCGGGTGCAGTACCCCGGCGAGATCAAGGTCAACGTGATCCGCGAAAGCCGCGCGGTCGAATTCGCCCGCTGATGCCGCATCCCTCGGAAGCGGCGCTGCGCCGCCTGATCGCCGGCATGCTGATCGTCGGTTTCGACGAGGAGGCGATCACCCCCCAAAGCCCCATCTGCCGCCACATCCGAAACGGCCTTGGCGGCGTCATCCTCTTCGACCGCTTCTTCCACGACCGCGAACGCATCAAGAACATCCGCAACCCCGGACAGCTTAAGGCATTGACCAAAGCGCTGCAGGCGTGCGCCGGCGGTACACTGCTGATCGGCGTCGACCAGGAGGGGGGTCGGGTGGCCCGTCTCAAGAGCGAAGCGGGGTTCCCGGCGACGCCGAGTGCGGCGCAGATCGCCGAATCGGGAGAGGCTGCGGCGCGGCGGGAGTACGCAACCCTGGCCAAAATGCTCAAAGCGCACGGCATCAACTGTGACTTCGCCCCCGACGTCGATCTCCGTCTGAATGAAGCCAACCGCGTTATTGTCGCCCTGGAACGCTCCTACGGCGAAGCACCGGAAACAGTGGCGCGCTACGCGGAGATCTTCTGCGAGGCGCTGGAGGCCGGGGAGGTGCTCCCCGTGCTGAAACACTTTCCCGGCCACGGCTCTTCGCTGGAGGACTCCCACGAAGGGTTTGTCGACGTCACCGCCACCTGGAGCAAAATCGAGCTCGAACCTTTCGAGCGTCTGATCGCGGCGGGAAGGGCGGAGATGGTGATGACGGCCCATGTCTTCAACGCCCGCCTCGACCCGGAGCACCCGGCGACCCTCTCGTACGCCGTCAACACGGATCTGCTGCGCGAAAAACTCGGCTTTGAAGGGGTGATCGTCAGCGACGACCTGCAGATGGGGGCGATCGCCTCGCGCTACAGTCTGGAGGAGACGGTGACCCTCGCGATCAACGCGGGGGTGGACATGCTCCTCTTCGGCAACCAGCTGGCGCACCATGAACCCGATGCCGTGATCGACGCGATCTACTCCCGGGTCGTCTCGGGGGAGATCGCGGTGGAGAGGCTCGAGGCGGCCTGCGGTCGCATCGCGGCCCTGAAGCGGCGCCGCGGGGGGATGGCGGTATGAACTCGGCCTTCTCGCTCCTCGACTGGGGCGTCTTCGGCGGCTACTTTGTGCTGCTGATCGGATCGTCGCTGCTGCTGAGCCGTGCGGGGGTGCGCTCGGCGCGGGAGTACTTCGTCGGGGGCAACGCGATGCCGGTGCTCGCCGTCGCCCTCTCGGTCCTGGCGACGGCCCAGTCGGCGGCGACCTTCCTCGGCGGCCCGGAGTTCGCCTACCGCAACGACCTGACCCTGCTGGGCTTCTTCGTCTCGGGGATGCTCGGCGCCCTCTTTGTCGCGAAGGTGATGATCCCGCGCTTTTATGCCATCAAGGCGGTGACGGTCTATGAACTGCTGCAGATCCGCTACGGCGAGCGGGCCAAGCGCGAAGCGGGGGCGATGTTCCTCGTCGGTCGCCTATTCGCCAGCGGGGCGCGTCTCTACATCGGCGCCCTGGCGATCTCGATGATCCTCTTCGGGGACATCGCCGCGTCGCACGTCGCCGTCGCCATCATCGTGCTGATGCTCGGGGCCCTGGCCTACACCTATGTCGGCGGGGTGCGCTCCATCATCTTCAGCGACGTCATCCAGGCACTTACCTACATCGGCGCGGCGGTGGCGGTGCTGATCTACCTCTACGCCTCGCTGCAGGGGGACTTCGCCACGATGGCCGCGACGCTGGAGCAGGAGGGGAAACTGCGGCTGCTCGACTTCTCCTTCGCGGGGGAGTTCAGCGTCTGGGCCCTGCTGGGGGGGTGGCTGCTGCTTAATATCGCCGTCTACGGGATGGACCAGGATATGAGCCAGCGCATCCTCAGCTGCAAAGACGACCGCGAAGGGGCGCGCTCGCTTATCTACGCCCTGCTGCTCTCCCTGCCGGTGACGATGCTCTTTCTGGCGATCGGGGTGCTGCTCTATCTTTACTACCACCACCCCGAGCTCTCTCCCTACCTGAACGGCGGGGTCGCACAGGAGTTCGCCGGGGAGAAGATCACGATCTTCATGACCTACATCCTCAACGAGATGCCCGAGGGGATGCGGGGGTTGGTGACCGTCGGCGCCATCGCCGCGGCCCTCTCCTCCACCACCTCGGTCCTCGGTGCGATGGCTTCGGTCGCGGTGGAGGACTTCTACCGCCCCTGGCGTCCGGGCCTCCCGGAGGCGCACTACATCAAGAGGGCCCGCTCGGCGGTGCTGCTCTTCGCGCTGCTGCTCTCGCTGATGGCGATGGTGAGCTACTATTGGCAGCGCTACAGCGACCTGCCACTGCTGAGCTTCGCTCTGGGGGTGATGGCCTTCGCCTACTCGGGGCTGCTAGGGGTCTACTTCTCGGCGCTCTTCACGAAACGGGGCTCCGCCAAGACGGTCCCGCTCGCCCTGCTGGGGGGCTTCGCGACGGTGCTGCTGTTACAACCCTACATCCTCGGCACGATTACCGCGTGGGAGATCGGCTTCTCCTGGCAGCTTATCATCGGGAGTATGGTATCGTTTGCGATCATGCAGTCGGCAAGGGGCGAAGGGTGAGGGACGGCTACTATATCGGCGTGATGTCCGGGACGAGCATGGACGGGGTCGACGTGGCGCTCTGCCGCGTCAACGCCGGGCAGTGCCGGCTGGAGGCCTTCGTGGAGTACCCCTTTGATGTCGGGCTCAAGACGGAGCTGCTGGCGATGATCGCGGGGAGCACGACCCTCGCAGAGACGGGCGCCGTCGATCACCGGCTCGGAGTGCTCTTTGCCGACGCTGTCAACGCCCTGCTCAAAGAGAAAGCAGTGGCGCCCGAAGCGGTCGCGGCCATCGGCCTGCACGGTCAGACACTGTGGCACGCCCCTTCGGGCGAGGCCCCCTTTTCGATGCAGCTGGGGGACCCCAACCTTGTCGCGGTCCGCACCGGGGTCACAACGGTGGCCGATTTCCGGCGCGCCGATATGGCCCGGGGCGGGCAGGGGGCGCCCTTCGCGCCTGCCTTTCACGCCTTCGCCTTCGGCGCTGTGAAACGGCGCTGCGCCGTCGTCAATATCGGGGGGATCGCCAACATCACCCTGCTGGATGGCGAGACGACGGGGTACGACATCGGCCCGGGCAACATGCTGCTTGACGGCTGGAGTCTCCGCTGCCGCGCGCTTCCCTACGACGGGGAGGGGGCGTGGGCGCGCTCGGGAAGGGTGCACGACGCACTGCTCAAAGCGCTGCTGGAGGAGCCCTATTTTCGCGAAGCGCCACCCAAAAGCACGGGGCGCGAGCTTTTCGACCCCGCGTGGCTGGCATCGAAGCTGGCGGCTTTTCCCGCTATAGCCCCGGAGGATGTCCAGGCGACGCTGACGGAGCTGACGGCGGAGACGATCGCCGACGCGGCGAAGCGGTTCGCCCCGGAGCTGCTGCTGCTCTGCGGTGGGGGGGCGAAGAACGGCTACCTGAGGGAGCGGCTGGCGGTACTGCTGGCGGGGACGGAAGTAGCGAAGACGGACGACTACGGCGTCAGCGGCGATGCGATGGAGGCGATGGCCTTCGCATGGCTCGCCTACAAGCGGATGCATAACGAAACGGTGGCGCTCAGAAGCGTCACCGGAGCCAAGGAGGACGGAGTGTTGGGGGGGATCTATGGATAGTGTGAAGGCGTGGACGGAAGCGGCCGGCTGGGGGGCATGGCACCTCGAGAAGGCCTCCGAGGATGCGAGCTTCCGGCGCTATTTTCGGCTGAGCCGGGCGGGAAAGACGGCGATCGTCATGGACGCGTCGCGGGAGAAGGAGGCGCTGGGCCCCTTCCTCGACGTGACGGCGCGGCTGCGCAGCGCCGGCGTCCACGCCCCCGAGGTTCTGGCCGAGGACCGCGACCGGGGCTACCTGATCCTCGAGGACCTGGGAAGCACCCACTACCTCGACCTGCTCAACGCGGGCAACTTTCGGCAGCTCTATCAAAAGGCGATCGAAACGATCGTACGGATGCAGCGCAGCGACGCGGCGGGGCTGCCGCTCTACGACAAGGCCTTCCTGCGTTTCGAGATGGCGCTGATGGAGCGGTGGTTCCTGTGCGACTACCTGGCCCTGGAGCTCTCCGGCGCCGAGGCGGCCATGATCGACCGCACCCTTGATGCGATCGCCGACGTCGTGCTGGAGCAGCCCCAGGGGCTCTTCGTCCACCGCGACTACCACTCCCGCAACATGCTGCTCACCCCAAAGGGGGAGCTGGGGGTGATCGACTACCAAGACGCGATGAGCGGCGCGCTTACCTACGACCTCGTCTCGCTGCTCAAAGACTGCTACATCCGCTTTGAGCGCGACGCGATCGAGGCGCTCGCCCTGAGGTTCCGGGACCTCAAGGGACTCGACGTCGACGACGCCACCTTTTTGCGCTGGTTCGACTTCATGGGGCTGCAGCGCCATATCAAGGTGCTGGGGATCTTCGCCCGCCTCTGGCTGCGCGACGGAAAATCCGGCTACCTGAAAGACCTGCCGCTGACCCTGCAGTACGCGATCGAGGCGGCGGAGCGCTATAGCGAGACGGCGGAGCTCGCCGCACTGCTCAAATCGGTGAAGCTGCCGTGAAGGCGATGATCCTGGCCGCGGGGCGCGGCGAACGGATGCGGCCGTTGACGGACGTCACCCCCAAGCCGCTGCTCGAAGTCGGGGGCAAGGCGCTGATCGTGCACCTCGTCGAAAAGCTCGCATACTGCGGCTTTCGCGAGCTCGTCGTGAACGTCGCCCACCTGGGCGGGCAGATCATGGAAGCGTTGGGCGACGGTGCGCGCTGGGGTGTGGCGATCGCCTACTCCGACGAGCGCGACGAGGGGGCGCTGGAGAGCGCCGGCGGCATCGTCAAGGCGCTCCCCCTGCTGGGGAGCGGCACCTTCCTCGTCGTCAACGCCGACGTCTGGTGCGGCTGCGACTTCGATCCCGCCTTCGAGCTGAAGGGGGCGCTGGCCCACCTGCTGCTGGTACCCAACCCCGATCACAACCCCGGGGGCGATTTCGGCCTAGAGGGGGAACAGGTGACCAACGGGCGCCGCTACACCTTCGCCGGGGCCGCCTACTACGCGCCGGAACTCTTCGCGCCGCTTGCCTACGGCAAAGCGCCGCTGGCACCTCTGCTGCGCAGGGCGGTCGAGGCGGGGGCGGTGCGCGGCACCCTCTACGCAGGGGAGTGGGTGGACGTCGGCACACCGCAGCGGCTGAACGAACTTAACGAAAGGGTATCACGATGATGAGACTCATAATAGGCCTGCTGGCCGCGGGAGTGCTGGGCGCCGGAGCGGCGACCTACAGCAACTGCGATTTCGCCAACCCCCGCTACGAGGAGGTCTGCAAGGCGGCGGTGAAGCAGGGGGTGAGTTACGACTACGCCAACCGTTTCCTGCTCTCCTTCCGCACCGGCAAGCGGGACCTGGTCAGCCTCAAGCTCTTCAGCCCGAAAAAGATCGCGGCGCACGCCAAGAACGAGAAGCGGGCCAACAACAACCTTGTGCAGTACATCCCCGAGCTGACGGCGCACCTGCGCCGCTACGCGGCGGTCTACGATTACGCGGAGGCGAAGTACGGGGTGAGCCGGGAGATCGTCGCGGCGATCCTGATGAAGGAGACCCGTCTGGGGAAGATCCGGCCGCGGCATGACGCCTTTATCGTCTTCAACACCCTGCTGCGGGAGCTGCCCGAAGATACGGCCCGCAACCGGAGGCTGGTGGGGATGGCCCGCAGCAACGTCGTCGCGATCATGGTCTACTGCTACGAGAAAGCGATCGCGCCGGAGATGTGCCGGTTCGAGAGCTCCTATGCCGGGGCGGTGGGGATCCCGCAGTTCATGCCGCAGAACTTCAACCATATCGAGGGGTACCAGAAGCGCGTCGGCGACCTCTCGCAGATGGAGGACGCCATCGTCTCCACCAGCCGCTTCATGCACTACAACGCCGGTTTCGGGGAGCCTGTGGAGTGGTCAAAGATCCCGCCGATGGAGGGGGTCGAAACGGGGTGGTACGACTACGACTTCACCCATGAGAAGGCGTCGTTCGCCTATGAGGGGAAAAAGAAACAGCTCAACTGCTACAGCTGCGGCAAGCCGGAGCTGGAGTATCTGCGCGGCGTCGTCAAGAAGGTGATGCGCTACAACAACTCCTCCAACTACGCGATCGGCGTGGTGCGCCTCGCCTACGACGCGCACCGGGAACTCAGCCGATAACCGCTTTCAGGGTGTGCGACGCCCCCGGCTGCAGGGTGCGGACATCCTCCATCGCATTGGCACTCTCGATACAGAGCATCGTCAGGTAGGAGTCGGGGGCCATCCCGCTCATCCGCGAACACTTGGCGATCCAGGGGTTCCAGACGACGGCGGAGGCGGAGCCTTCGTTGGCGATCGTGACCGTGCGGGTGCCGTCGACGAGCCGGATCGCTCCGTCCACCTCCTGGTAGACCCGGTCGGTCTCTTCGGCGAACCCGATCGCCCCCTCCTGGCGGTGGCGGGTGCCGGTGAGGGCGTCGAAGTAGGGTCTGCCCTCCAGCCCCTCGACGCGGACATCGGCGATCTGCGAGACGGCGAAGTAGGTGTGCAGCGCCGCGCCGAGCGTGAAGGGACGGTCGTCGGCATTGGTCGTCGTCAGGGACATGGAGAGGACGGCGCCGACCGTGATCTCGAGGGTGAGGGCGAAACGGTGGGGCCAGAGCTTCAGCGTCGCTTCCGACGGGGCGAGGCGGAGCACGACCCGCGTCGTATCCGCGTCGATCTCCTCCGTCTGCTCGACTGCCCACATCATCGTCCGCGCGAAACCGTGCTGGGGCAGGGCGGGGTCGCTGCTCATACCGAACCAGGGCCAGCAGACGGGGACCCCGCCGCGGATTGCCGTGCCCGTTTCGAAGGGGCTTGTCGCACTCACCCAGAGCAGGGGCGTTTCACCGTGGCGGCGGTAGTGGAAGAGGTGGGCCCCCTGTGAAGCGATCTTCGCCTCGGCGGCCGCGTTGCGGATCTCGAGGTACTCAAAGCCGTTTTCCATCCGTTGCGTCGTGATCATGGGGGTTCCTTTCAGGTGAAGTCGGCCAGGTAGCGGGCGACGGCGTCTTCGTCGTTCGTATGGGGGAGCACGATGTCGGCGGCCTGCTTGAGGATATCGACGGCGTTCTGCACGGCGATGCCGGTCCCGGCGAGTTCGAACATCCCCAGGTCGTTGACGCCGTCGCCGAAGACGGTCATCTGGGAGGGGTCGTGGTCGACGTGGGCGCTGGCGCTGATCAGGCCGTGGGCCTTGTCCGCCAGGGGGTGGAGGACGGTGAGGTAGTAGCATCCCAGATAGGCTTCGGGGGCAAGGATCAGTTTGAGGGCGCTTCCGAAGATGCGCTGCAGTGCGTCGTGCAGGGGACGCAGCAGCGCCTCTTCACCCATGTAGACGAGCTTCATGTTGCGCTCCCGGGCGCGGCTCGTGCGCTGTTCGACGAGGTTGTCATCTTCCCGGTAGCGGTCGATCAGCTGCTCCTGGTGGGGGGTGCGCCGCGCGGGGTAGAGGAAGGCCTCGTTCAGCGCGTCGTCCTCGAGGGTGATGATGACCGGCTCGATGTCGAACGCCATGCCCGCGTCGATCACGGCGTCGCCGAGCTCCCGGGTGATCAGCTTGAGGTCGATGATCCGTTTTTCGGGGGTGACGACCAGCGCCCCGTCGAGGAGGACGAGGGGGGCGTTGAGATGCAGACCCGGCAGGAACTGCATCGCTTTCTTGAAGCTGCGGGCGGTGGCGACGGAGAGGGTTGCTTCGCGGGTCTTGGCGTTCCAGACGTCGCGGCTGAAGGTGCTGATCGTGAGGTCGGTGCGCAGAAAGGTGTGGTCGAGATCGGTGATGAAGGCCTGTTTCATGGGGGGCATTGTAGCACGGTTGACTTTGGAAAAGGGAACGAGAATATCCCGATCCAGATTCCAAAAGAGAGACTGCTCATTATTCTGCTCCGAAAGGAGCAAGCCGTTTTACTCGTTCTATCCTCGCAAGCTAGCGGAATTCCGCTTCGCTTCATGTGCTTCAGCGGCCGGCGAAGTAGAACGGGCTTTGCGCGTTCTACGGGTTATTTTTTAACAGTGACGACGATGGCGCCGCGCAGGTCGTTCATCTGGTAGCCGATTGCCTTGTCGCCCGGGTAGAGCTTTTCGATATAGCCGACAAGCGCCGCGTTGCCGCCGATGTCGCCGTGGCACTTCAGACAAACCGGCTTGTTGATGCTCAGTGGCTTGTAGAACTTGTAGGTATCGGCATCGACCTGCTCGACGAGGTACTCCGGCAGTACGACGTTGTTCTCCTTCAGGGTCTGGAGGGATTGCAGGACTGCTTTTTCACGGCGCTCCGGGGCGTTGGCCGGGTTGCGCTCCTTGAGGCTGATCCGCTTGACGGAGACGTTGGGGGCGATGGCCGCACCCACCTCGTGGGTGAGGGGGAAGGCGTGTTCGGAGCAGAACTTCGCCGCCGCGACCGGACCGCCCGCTTCCATCTCCCGTTTCAGGTTGCCGCCGAGATTCTGGATCAGCTGCTGGGAGGCTTTCTTGCCGGTTTCGATAACGGAAGCGAGCTCCTCCTCCTGGCTTTGGTAGGGGTTCGCCATCAGGGCGGCCGACGCGAGCAGGGCGGCGGCAGAGAGCGGAAAGCGTTTCAAAGTATATCTCCTGGTAATTATTTTCATAATTATATACTATGATCCGGGAGGTGTGCTTAAATCCCCGCTTCTAGTTCGTTGACTTCAGAATCGTCGTAGGGATCCATATGGATGATCGTTTCGACGCTCTTGTCGGGGAAGAGCCTCTTGATCGCGAGTTCGATCTTGTCGGAGACACGGTGGGCGTCGTAGAGGGAGACGCTGATGTTGAAGACGACGTGGACCGAGACGAAGACGACGGAGCCGGCGTGGCGCGTCTGCAGGTAGTGGTAGTCGGAGATATCCTTGGCATCGAGCCGTGCCTGGAGCACCTCGCGGATCTTCAGGACCTCCTCGTCCTCCAGGGCGACGTCAAGCAGCATCAGGATCCCCTCCTTGATGAGCGGGTAGGCGGAGTAGACCATGTAGCCGGCGATGGCGATGCCGAGGATCGGGTCGATCAGGTCTTCGCCGGTGACGCTGATGAGGCCCAGGGCAAAGAGAACCGCGCCGTTGGAGAAGAGGTCGGTCTTGTAGTGCAGGGCGTCGGCGCGGATGACCATGTTCTTGGTCTTTTTGGCGACGTACTGCAAAAAGGCGACGAGAGCGGCGGTGATGACGATGGAGACGAGCATGACGCCGATGGACTCCTCGAGGTGGGTCGTCGTCTGACCGTGCCAGATCTTGGAGAGGGCCTGATAGAGGATGAAGACCCCCGAGATGGAGATGATGGTCCCCTCGATGACCGCCGCCAGGGGCTCGAGTTTGCTGCGCCCGAAGTTGAACTGCTCGTCGGGCGCCTTCTCGGCGTTGTGCAGGGCAAAGAAGTTGAAGACGGAGACCGCGACGTCCAGGAAGGAGTCGATGGCGGAGGCAAGCACGGCGATGGAGCCGCTCATGATGCCGATGACCATTTTGATCAGTACCAGCAGGGAGGCGACAGAGGTGGAGATGACGGTGGCTTTCTTTTCAATTCGCATGAGGGGATTTTAACATAAAGGAAGGTAAAATCGGTTCCAAAAAATGCACGATAAGTGTGCACTGCCGTCCCCGGTCACAGGAGCGGGCGGTGGTTTTCAGAGGAGCGGATTTGGACCTGGCTGCGATACGGTACGAACGCGAGCAGTGGATGCACTGGAAGAACATCAAACCGCTGCGCGAGGCGCTTGAGGCGCTGCCGGATGTGGCGTGCGAGATGGTACTGGGCGATACGGTCGCCTTCGTCGCCAACGAGACGCCGGAGATGGAGCAGATCGAAGCCGCCGCCCGGGCGATGATGCCGTGGCGCAAGGGACCTTTTGACCTCTTCGGCCTTTTCATCGACACCGAGTGGCGCAGCGACAAGAAGTACAACCTGCTGCGCCCCTTCTTCGACCTCCGGGGCAAACGGGTGGCGGACATCGGCTGCAACAACGGCTACTACCTCTTCCGGATGCTCGAGGACGCCCCGAAAAAACTTGTCGGCTTCGACCCCTCGGCCCTCTACAAGACCCAGTTCGACTTTATCAACCACTTCGCCAAGACGGAGATCGTCTACGAGCTTCTCGGGGTAGAACATCTCCCCTACTACGAGGAGAAGTTCGACGTCATCTTCTGCCTCGGGGTGCTCTACCACCGCAGCGACCCTGTCGCCATGCTCAAGGCACTCGCCAAGGGGCTCGACGAGGGGGGCGAGGTGTTTCTCGACACCTTTATGATCGACGGCGAGGAGGAGATCTGCCTCACCCCCGCCGGGAGCTATTCGAAGATCCCCAACATCTATTTCGTGCCGACGGTGAAGGCCCTGGAAAACTGGTGTAGACGCGCGGGATTCGGGGGCTTCGAAGTATTGGCGACCTCGGTAACCACCGCCGACGAACAGCGCAAGACGGAGTGGATCGAGGGGCAGAGCCTTGAAGATTTCCTCGATCCGGACGATAGTAGCAAAACCGTAGAGGGGTACCCGGCGCCCAAACGCGTCTACGTCAGAATGACGAAATAGCGCCTCCGGGCGGAAAACAGCAAGGAAAGGAGCGCCACGTGGCCAAAGACAAAACAGCGATCGACGCGGAAAACGACGACACGGAGACGCGAACACCGGAACGGCACGAAGAGGTCTACCTCGATACCCACCGGATGATCAACCGGGCCCTGAGCGGGGACCTGGAGAAACTCGAGAAGGGGTATGCCAAAGTCCGTCTCTCCACGACGGAGGATATGCGGGCCGATTCCGTGGGACTGGTGCACGGCGGCTTCATCTTCAGTGCGGCGGATTTCGCCGCGATGGCGGCAGTCAACGAACCGACCGTCGTCCTTGCGGGAACGGACTGCCTCTTCCTCGCCCCGGTACGCGTCGGCGACGAGGTGGTTTTCGAAGCGCAGGTCCGCCACAGCGAGGCACGCAAACGCAGCGTGATGGTCAAGGGGTACTCCCACGACATCAAGGTCTTCGAAGGGGAGTTCAAAACGGTCGTGACGGAGAAGCACGTCCTCAAGCTCTCGCTGCTGCACGAAGTGGAGAACGAGTCCTAGAACGGCGCTAACAGGGAGTTTCGGTTTTACTACTTCCCCTGGAGTGCAGCAATAATGTTGTGACGCGCAGGCAAAAGCGCCAAGGACGCGCGGGCTTACTGCCGCAGCAAACCCAGTGTTAACGCAGCTGCAGGGGCTTCGCTCCTGCAGCGCCAGTAGGGGACGTTGCGCTGTTCCGCGCGGATCGTCGTCGTACCGCCGTGGCCGGGGTAGACGGTTCGGTCGTAGTCGATCTCGAGGAACCTCTTCAGGCTCTTTTTCATCTCCGTCGGACTGGAGTTGGGGAAGTCGACCCGGCCGATGGAACGCGCGAAGATGAAGTCGCCGCTGAACATCGCGTCGCCGATCTCGATGGTGGAACAGCCGGGGCAGTGGCCGGGGAAGTGGCGGAACTTCACCGCGATCCCTTCGATCTCGAACTCGGCGTCACCCTCCACCGCGACATCGGGGTAGGAGGGGGGAAGATCCGGCACGAAGCTGCCTGCCGTCAGCATCGGGATGTCCCCCTTGGGGGTGTAGAGGGGAATGTTGAAGTGCTCCTTCACCTCCTGGTTGGACCAGACATGGTCGAAGTGGCCGTGGGTGTTCAATACGGCGACGGGGTTGGTGACGTTGGCCTTGACCCAGGGGGCCGCGCCGACGCCCGGATCGATGATGAGGTCCTTTCCGTCGACGGTGACGATGTAGCAGTTGGTCTGGTATATCCCCATCGGTTGCGCTTTGATGGTCATCATGTGCTATTTATCCCGTTTTTAGCGCGATTATAGCAAAATTCCCCCATGGACTTTTTTGCGACCCTTGAAACCATCCTCCAGGCTCCCTCCCCCCGGGAGAAGATCGACGCGTTCACGCGTTTCTACGCCGTATACCGGGAGGGGGCGTGCTGCTTCGAACCCGACTACCTTCCCGTCGTCTTCGAACGCCCCTCTTTCGCCGCCTTCGCGACCATCGTCCCCCCCAAGGACGTACCCAGGCGCCAGAACCTTACCGACCACGAGGGACAGGTGCTGCTGCTGCACGCCATCGCCCACATCGAGTACAGCGCCATCGACCTCGCTCTCGACGCCGCCTACCGCTTCGGCGGGCTGCCGAAGGCCTATTACGACGACTGGCTTGAGGTGGCCGATGACGAGGTGCGTCATTTCCTGATGATCGAAGCGCTGCTGAAGGAGCTCGGGGCGCATTACGGCGACCTCCCGGTGCACGACACCCTCTTCGAAACCTCCATGCGAACGCTGAACCTCCTCGACCGCATGGCGGTCGTGCCGCGCTTTCTCGAAGCCAACGGCCTCGACGCGACCCCCGAGATCGTCGAGAAGCTGAAAAAGCTGCCCCGGGGAGGGGCGTTAGCGCCGATGATCGAAAAAGTCGTCGCGGCGCTGGGGGTC
>QKCD01000078.1 GCA_003245815.1 Sulfuricurvum sp. | reverse complement strand
GTTCACGATCTCGCCGTTGGCCAGCGTGAAGCTGACCCCGTCGTGGGCCGTTACATCCATACCGTCGGCATTGGTCAGCGTCACCGTATAGGTAATCAAACCGCCGTCCTCGCCCGTGCTCGGCGTCGCCGTCAACGTCGCCGTCACAACGTCGCTGTCATCGGTGATATCCGTGGTCACCGCCGCCGGGTTGATCTGCAGGTTCTCGAACTCGCTGTCGCCCGACTTGCTCGCAATGCTGTTGGTGATGCTGTCGCTCTCGACCCATACGTCATCACGATTCACATCCACGTCCACGGACCCGCTCGCGCTGCCCGACGCAATGTTCACGATCTCGCCGTTGGCCAGCGTGAGTTCACGATCTCGCCGTTGGCCAGCGTGAAGCTGACCCCGTCGTGGGCCGTTACATCCATACCGTCGGCATTGGTCAGCGTCACCGTATAGGTAATCAAACCGCCGTCCTCGCCCGTGCTCGGCGTCGCCGTCAACGTCGCCGTAACAACGTCGCTGTCATCGGTGATATCCGTGGTCACCGTGGTCACCGTGTCATTTGCGGTGTCAATTCCGACATTCTCATACGAGGTAATACCCTCGACATTACTGATACTGACCTCGAAACTCTCCGTATCTTCTGCCCAAACATCGTCCACCGCATCTGCGCTAAAGACTTCACCGATCGCCACATTGTTGACCGTGTAGGTATAATCGGTCACACCATCCGTGGTGATATCAGTAAACGTCACATCAACCGTACCTTCTGCAGGCAGCACGTTTCCGTCGGGATCCACCAAAACCGCTTTATAGTACGCAGTCTCACCCTCTTCTACCGTACTGTTGGCAAGCTCATTACCTGCTTCATCCGTTGCAATCAGCTGTACCGATGGCTTCGGATCCAGGATAATACTCAACAGCGACGTATCAGTTCCTCCCTTTCCATCGGAGACTTCATATTGAATAGGAGGGATAATGTCTTTACTGTCGTAACTGGATGGATCAAATTCGAATGTCCCGTTTTCATGAAACGTCAATCCTTCCGGCAACTCTCCAATAATACGGAACGTCATGTTATCGCCATCGGGATCGCTATCATTTACCGAAACGTCTCCGGAGACGACAAACCCGCCTGCCTGTGCGTGGATCAGATCGGGATCCGCCATTGGCGGCAGATTCAGTTCCAGCTCACCGGGCACTTCCTCGAGCGGTGCCGTTGTCGCGGCGGTGAACTCTGTTCCGAGTCCCTCGGCATAGGCGTAACCCGGATTGTCGATATGATCGGTCACGACTTGGCCAACAAGGCCCGAGTCATCACCGAGCGGCGTACCGGCTGCGGTTTCACCCGTCGTCTCTCCGATATCACCGGTCTGCGCCAGGGCCTGTTGCATTGCCGTGGCTTCAGCCTGGGTTTCGTCATGGGCAAGATCCTGCTCGAATACCGTCGCATCCAGGAGTACTGTCTGGTTCGGTCCGATCCGCAGGGTGTTGCCGTTATCGAGTACAAGCACGACCCCACCGTTGTCACCGGTGGTGATCAGGTCATTTTCATGTACCGCCATGTGGGTCGCAAGTGCGATCTCTTTGCCCTCTTCGCTCGTTAAAAGCACACTCCCGTTTTGCTGGGATACGTAACCGATAATTGCAGACATGATACACACCTTTTCATGGGATTAAACTATATACTATAGTAACTAATAGGAAAGGGAGTGTAAATAGTACTTTGGTATTAGACGTTGCAGAAGGCTCCAAGCCTCCTGTTAAGCGAGGGAAAAAGGGGAAGAAAATTTTATGGGATGTAGCAGAAATCCACCGGCACACCGGTGAATTTCCAAGGTGTAGCGCTTAGATACGGGCGTAGTCGACGCCGATACAGGCTTCGAGAGCACCCAGTTCTTTGAGGGTCGCCTCTTTGACGGGGGAGTCGACGATGATGACTGCCAGGGCCTCGCCCTTGTTGTTGCGGCCGAGGCGGAAGTCGGCGATATTGACATTGTGGCTGGCGAGGATCGTTCCCACCTGCCCGATAACACCCGGAACGTCGGTGTTGCGGAAAATGATCATGCTGCCCTTGGGAGCGACATCGAGGTCGAAACCGTTGATGTCGACGATACGCTGGACTTCGTCGTTGAACATCGTCGCGCTGATGGTAACGACGTTTTTCTCCGTCGTCAGTTTGACCGTGATCAGATTTTTATAGGCGCTGCTGCTCGGGCACTCTTCGGTCTCAACCTTGATACCGCGCTCCTGCGCGATGAAATCGGCGTTGACGTAGTTGATCGTATCGCCCGTCGTCTCGGCGATGGCACCGACGGTGACGAAGGTCGCCAGGGACTCGAGGTACTCGGCGATATCGCCCTGCCCGCTCACCTTGATAGAGACGATCGGCGCCTTGTTGATCTGGGACGCGAGGAAGCCGATCTTCTGGCCCATCTGCAGGAAAGGCTTGACGAAGGAGGGGATCTTCGTCTCGTCGATCGGCAGGTTCAGCGCGTGCGGGAAGGCGATACCTTTTGCCGCTTCGATCGCCTGCTGGGCCGCCTCGGTCCCGATGTTGTACTGGGACTCGAAGGTGTTGGCGCCGAGGTGCGGGCTGACGGTAACGTTGTCGAGGTCGAGCAGCGGGTGGTCCGTCGCCGGTTCCTTGTTGAAGACGTCGATACCGGCGAAACGGATCTTGCCGGATGTCAGGCCGTCGTAAAGCGCCTGTTCGTCGTAGAGGCCGCCGCGGGCGCAGTTGATCAGGACGACGCCGTCTTTCATCTTCGCGATCTCTTCGGCACCGATCATACCGATCGTTTCCTGGTTCTTCGGTGTGTGGATCGTAATGATGTCACACTTGAGGATGTCTTCAAAGTTCGTCGTGTAGGAGACGCCGAGGTTCGTCGCCTTGGAGGCGTTGATGTAGGGGTCGTAGGCGATGACGTCCATCTCGAACGCCTTACAGCGTACCCCGACCCGGCTACCGATGTTGCCGAAGCCGATGATACCGAGCTTCTTGCCTTTGAGCTCGTAGCCGTACCACTTTTCGCGTTTCCAGATGCGCTGGTTCTTCAGATGGTCGTGGGAGTACGGGAACATCCGCATACAGGAGAGCATATGCGCCATCGTCAGTTCGACCGCGGCGATCGTGTTGGCCGTCGGGACGTTCATGACGATGATCCCTTCCTTGGAACAGCCGTCGATATCGACGTTGTCGACACCGACGCCGGCACGGACGATCGCTTTCATATTCTTCGCGGCGGCAATGAACTTCTCGTCGACATCCGTGGAGCTGCGGGTGATGGCGACATCCGCATCGGCGATCACGTCGAGCAGGGCCGTTTTATCGATATCGGCGGCGAATACGTAATCGATCTGTTCGTCGGCCTGGAGCATTTTGAGACCGGCTTCGTGGATGTGGTCACATACGACTACTTTATATTTTTCCATCGTTGATCCTCTTCATATGGCAGAAATGATGCCGTAATTTGGTAGTTTTTAAGGGCGTTTACAAGAGCTTCCAGCTGTGCCTGTTCCTGGGAATAGACCAGCAGATCCGCGCCGTCTTGATCCTGTGTGAGGGTATAACGCAGATGGTGCCGCTTCAGTTCCTGTTTCAGACAGAAGATCTGAAAAGGATCATGCAGTCGGCCGGAAAGCCGATAGGTTTTTTCGTGAACGAATTTCTGGTTGAGATCAAGTTCGATGTGGATCTCGTTGACGGGATAGAAATACCCTTCCCGTTCGTTGGCGGCAAGTGCGTCGAGCCAGCCCGGTTCCGTTTTCGGGGGCTGAAGCACGCTACCGCTCTGGGAAAGCGCCGGGGTACCTGTCGGGAGGGGGTCCGTCTGGTTGACCCGGAACATCAGCAGAGCGATATATATGGCTACCCCTGCGGCGATCAGCGGGGCGAGCCAATGCACATAGCGCTGCATCGGATTACTTCAGCTGGTCCTTCAGCAGGTCACCGAGGCTGTGGGATTCGTTGTCATTGAACTCTTCGAGGATCGCTTTGTCTTTCAGGCGCTCCAGTCTTTTTACGGAAAGGCGGATACGGTCGCGCTGTGTGTCGAGGACGGCGATGACCGCTTCGATCTCCTGGCCGACTTCGAGCTCTTCGACTTTCGTCGGCGCCAGATCTTCGTTGCGGATCAGGGCGTCGACACCCTCTTCGATGGATACGAAGACGCCGAACTCTTTGATATCACGGACAGTGCCCTTGACGATATCGTTGACTTTGTGGCTCGCTGCGAATTTTTCGACCGGGCTCTCTTGGAGCACTTTGCGGTTAAGGGAAATTTTCTGGTCGTTGGCGTTGATCTTCGCGATGCGGACTTCCACGTCGTCACCGACTTTCAGGAAGTCTTTACATCTGCTGTTCTTCTCCCAGGTAGCGTCCTGGTTGTGCAGCAGGCCCTCGACACCGGCGATCTTGACGAACGCGCCGAAGTCTGTCAGGGATGTGACGGTACCTGTAACAACGTCGCCTTCGGAGTGCTGGCTCATGAACTCGTCGAACGGTTTCGGCAGCAGGCGTTTGAGGGAGACGCGCAGTTTATGGGTATCGGAGTTAATCTCGATAACCTCGACATCGATCTCCTGGCCGACCGTCAGGTAGTCTTTCGGGTTCTTGATGTTTTTGTCCCACGTGATCTCGGAGATATGGAGGAAGCCCTCGATATCGTTGCCCAGGTCGACGAAAGCACCGTACGGCTCGATGTTGCTGACCGTTACCGTGATGGTATCGCCCTCGTCCAGTTCGCTCTCTACCTCTTTCCACGGATCCGGCTGAACCGCTTTGATGGAGAGGGAAAGGTGGCGTTTGTCTTTGTCGTATGCGATCGCCTTGACGTTGACCTTGTCACCCTCTTTGTACAGTTTCGCAGGGTTGACCGGGCCTTTGTAGCTGATCTCGTTGTAGTGGACCAGACCGTCTACGCCGCCAACGTCGACGAACATGCCGTAGCTGGTGATCTTCTTGATCGTACCTTCAACCACGGTACCCTCTTCCATCAGGGCGTCAATAATCTCTTTTTTCTTCTTGCGCTCTTCGTTGAAGAGTTTGCGGCGGGATACGACGATGGAGCCTTCTGCTTCGTCGATCTTAACGACCTGGGCTTTTACCGTGCGTCCGACGACCTGGTCGGAATCTTTGAACGCCGCCAGAGAGCGGGGGAGGAAGAAGCTGACATCACCGGCCTCGATTACGTAGCCGCCACGGTTCTTCTTGGTGATCGTACCTTCGATGATGATATCTTCGAAGTCTTCTTTGTGCTCAGCGATGAATTCGCGAGTCTTCTCCTGCTCAAGGACCTTCTTGTAGGAGATCTTCGGACGCTCATTGTAGTGGCCGGTAACCATAACCGTGATCTTGTCACCGACGTTGAAACACAGCGCGCCGTTCTCGTCGCGGATCTCGTCAAGGTTCAAAATACCTTCCAGTTTTTCGCCGACGCCGACCAGCGCTCTGTTGTCATCTTCCTGAATCTCTACGATTTCACCCTCGGTGATGCGGTTGGACTCCTGTTCCTTGAAAGAAGCCTCAAGCATCTCGGCGAAATTTTCTTCTTCAAATGCTTCGTTGTCGAAAGCCATACCTGTTCCCTTATAACTAAAAATTGCGTGAGTATATCCAAAAATTGCTTTTGCGGGGATTAGAGATTTCGGCGAGGTGGGAAAAGAGGGAGCTTGGGAAGCTCCGATCGGCCCGAAAAGGCCGATCCGGCATGTCGCCGCGCGACCTTAGCGGCTCAATGCTCCGATGCGGTCGACGACTTCACGGATGATCCAGTCGGGGGTCGACGCACCGGCGCTGACGCCGCAGAGCTGCTTGTTCTTGAACCAGGAGGCATCAAGGTCTTCGGCCGATTCGATGTGGAAACTGTCTGGGCAGTGGTACGAAGCGATGGAGTGCAGCTGCTTCGTGTTGGAGGAGTTCTTGCCGCCGATGACAATCATGACGTCCGCCTCCTTGGCAAGTTCGCGTACCGCGTCCTGGTTGTCAAAGGTCGCGTTGCAGATCGTGTTGAAGACCCGGACCTCCTTGTGACGCGGGATAAGAAAGGTGGCGATCTTGTTGAACTCCTCGATTTTCCGCGTCGTCTGGGCGACAAGGGCGACCTTCTCCCGCAGCTGCAGCACTTCGAGCTCAGTAACGTTCATGACAACGTGGGCGCCGTTGGCCGCATAGCTCTTGACCCCCTTGATCTCGGGATGGTTGTCGTCGCCGAAGATCACGATATCATACCCTTCCGCGCTCATCTCCTCGCAGATCTGCTGCGGTTTGGTCACGAAGGGGCAGGTCGCGTCGATCACGTTGACATCCTTGCCTTTCAGGGCGGCAAGCTCCTCTTTCGGGATCCCGTGGGTACGGATGACTGCCGTGTCCCCCGGCCTGAAATCGCTCAGTTTCTCCGCGAGGGCGACGTTATAGTCGTTTTTCAGCCGGTCGATCTCGTTGGCATTATGGATCAGCGGGCCGTAGGTCGCCGAGTTACGGTTCTCCTCCGCAATCTTGATGGCCCGCTTGACGCCGAAACAGAAGCCGTAACTCTCAGCCAATTTGATATTCATGATTCAATCCGTGCAAATTGTCCCAGAAGTTCGAAGAAGTTCGGGAACGAGGTGTTGATACACTCCGTATCGCTCACCTCCATACCGCAGCGCAGCCCCGCGATGATGAAACTCATCGCGATCCTGTGATCGCCGAAACTGTCGACGGAGGCCGGCTCAAGGGTTCCCCCGGTCACAGCATAACCGTCATCATGTTCTTCAACGTCGATGCCGCACAGGCGCAGGTTCGTCACGACCGTCGCGATGCGGTCGCTCTCCTTCACCCTCAGCTCCTCGGCGTTCTTGACAGTACTGGTCCCCTCGGCGCAAGCCATGGCGATGGAGAGCGCCGGCAGTTCGTCGATCAGCCAGGAAATGTTCTCCTCGACCGTGATCGCCTTCAGGGGTGCCTGTTTGACGGTAATGGTACCCATCGGTTCATACAGGTCTTCTTTGAGATCGTAGGTAATTTCCGCACCCATCCGTTCCAAAGCCTTGAAGGCTTCGATGCGGGTCGGGTTGAAGGTGACGCCCTCGAGTACGGCGCACGCCCCGGGGGTGATCGCCGCGGCAACGGCAAAGAAGAAGGCACTGGAGGGGTCCGCGGGAACCCGGATCGTCAGCGGTTTGAGCAGCCCCGTCATCGGGGTGATCGTCGTCGTCAGCCCCTCGACGCTGATCCCCGCGCCCATCCCCCGGAGCATCCGCTCCGTATGGTCGCGGCTCAGTTCGGGTTCCGTGTAGGTACAGACCCCGTCGGCGCTCAGGGCCGCCAGGATCATGGCGCTTTTGACCTGTGCCGATGCGATGCGGCTCGTGTAGTCGAAGGCCTTCAGGTGGGCACCGCGGATGCTCAGCGGTGCCAGGTCCCCGTCCCTGCGGCCGTCGAGTTTCGCGCCGATATCGCGCAGCGGCCCCGTCACACGTTTCATCGGACGGCGCTTGAGATACTGGTCGCCGGTCAGGACGAAATGCCCCTCCGCCGAAGCGAGCAGGCCGCAGAAAAGACGCATACCCGTACCGGAGTTGCCGCAGTCGAGGATCTCCTCGCTCTCCTTGATCCCCTCCGAGCGGATGCGGATCGTCTCGCCGTCATCCTCGACCTGGGCGCCGAGGTTGCGGACGATTTGCAGGGTGTTCATCGTGTCCTCACCGCGGAGGAAGTTGGTGATCACCGTCTCTCCCTCGGCCAGGGTCGCGAACATCGCCGAACGGTGGGAAATCGACTTGTCCGGGGCGATGGCGTCGGTTCTGAAATCGAAACCGTCCGCCGGTTGGATGCGTACCGTACTCATCGCAGGGCCAGCCCCAGTTGCGATTCAAGGGCGCCGAGGATTCCGTCCATGGAAGCGGTGATATCCTCCTCTTCCAGGGTCTTCTCCGGCGACTGCAGCATAAAGCGCAGGGTGAGGCTCACCTTGTCGCCGAGGCTTGCATCCGCGTAGCGGTCGACGGGGTAGTAGCGGATCACTTCGCTGCGCTTGTTCGCTTCGATGACGGCCGCGATCTCGGCGTAGGCCATGCTCGAAGGCATGACGACGCTCAGGTCCCGGAAAGAGGCCTGGAATTTCGAGAAGGATTTCGCCTCCTTCAGACCGTAGGGGAGCGCGCTGAAATCGAGCTCGCAGAGGAAGGTCTCATCGAGGTCGAAAGCCGCTTCAACGTTCGGGTGGACCCGGAAGAGTTCACCGACACGGATATCACCGATGTATAGCGCCGCACTCTGGAAGGGGTGGGCCAGGGTATGCACCGTCATAGAGGGCTGCAGGGTGAAATCGCCGATAACGTCACCCACCTTCTGGACGAAGCCTTCAAATCCGATCGACTGCGGTTTCCCCGCGTTGCGCAGCGTTTCGCGCTCGCCGTCGCCGGAGTAGACCATCCCCATCCGCAGCGATTCGTTGCGCTGCGGATCAAAGACATTGCCGATCTCGAAGATCGGGATCTGTTTGCGGCCCACCTTCGCGTTCTGGCTCGCAGCGTTGAGCAGCCCCATCAGCAGCGTCGGGCGGAGGGTGTCGAGGGTGTTGACGATCGGGTTGAGCAGTTCCAGGGACTTGTCGACACAGGTAAAGCCGTAGCGTTCAAGCTGCTCGCGTTCATTGAAGACGAAATGGACGCTTTCGAAGAAACCGCTCTGGGCCGCACGGTGGCGGTAAATGCGGCGTTTCTGGTAACGCTCGTAATCCGACTCGAAACGGTTCGCCTCGGTGAAGACGAAGGGTTTGGAGGGGATGTTGTCGATACCGACGAGACGGACGATCTCCTCGACGATGTCCTGCTTGTTGACGATGTCGTGGCGGTAGCGCGGGACACCGACGACAAAACTCTCGTTGGTGGATTTGTCAATGTTGAAGCCAAGGTTCTTGAGGATCTGCGTAATCGTCGTCTTGTCCACCTCGGCCCCGATGAAGGCGTTGATCTCCTGCAGCGTGATGCCGACCATCGTCACTTCATGCTCGTCCAGGAGTTCGATGTTGCCCCCGAAGATCGCAGAATCCGAATAATCCTCGATCATCCCCAGGCAGTACTTCAGTCCCAGGTCCAGCTGGGGCTCGCTGCCCCGCGACGTCCGGTAGAAGAGCGGACCGTTCTCGATTTTCGACTCGGCCATCTTCTTGGAGATCACCTCCGGCGGGATGTAGCTCGCCTCGATAAGGACCGTACCCTCGTTGTAGGTGACGCGGGAAGCCTCCTCCTGGCGAATGCCGAGCACCGAGGCCCGTTCTTTGCCAAAGACCGCCGCATAACCGTTCTCGTCGTGGCGCACATTGATCTTCGCCTTGCTGGAGCCCTCCTCGGCGAAGGCGCCGTAGTGGTAGGCCCGCAGGATGACCCCGGTGCTGTGGGTCGCGTAAAGCAGCATCGACTCGATGCAGGTCGGGCGCTCCTCCTCGACCTGTGCCAGACGCAGTTCCATCAGCAGCGGCAGCTTCAGCCCCTTCATGTCGATCGCACGGTAGCGCAGATTGACGTCGGGCACATCGGTGTGGCTCAGCTGCAGAATGCGGCCGATGCCGAGGCGATGTTCATCCTCATCGTTGTAGCTGTGTTCCTTGAGAGGGCGGTTGAAGGCTGCGGAGAGGTCCCGCGCAACGCCGCGGATGCTCAGACAGTCGCCGCGGTTGGCCGTCAGTTCGATCTCGATCAGGTCATCGTTGA
The DNA here is from genome assembly GCA_003245815.1 of Sulfuricurvum sp. Taxonomy (GTDB): domain Bacteria; phylum Campylobacterota; class Campylobacteria; order Campylobacterales; family Sulfurimonadaceae; genus SZUA-415. Next base: position 9,472 of record QKCD01000078.1, on the reverse strand, counting down.
AATAGGGGTTTTCGTTCAGCGGAGTTCCCGGAACCAGATTGCCGACACTCTTGTCCAGCTCCATGATCCCCTCGCCCGTTTTCGACAGCCCCAGCTCGGTCGAGGAGCAGATCATCCCCTCGCTCTCGACGCCGCGCAGTTTCACCGGCTTGATCTTCAGCCCGCCGGGCATCTCCGCGCCGACAGTCGCCACGGCGACATGGAGGTCCTTGCGGACGTTGGCCGCACCGCAGACGATCTGGCGCACGCTCGTGCCGATATCCACCTGACAGACGCTCAGTTTGTCCGCGTCGGGGTGGCGTTCGCATTCGACGACATGACCGATGACAATTTTCTCCGGAACCCGGAACGATGCCACGCGGTCCACTTCGAGTCCGATGGCGTTGAAGGTCTTGCAGAGGGTATCCGTCGTAATCCCTTCAAGGTCGATCCACTCGTTTAGCCAACTTCTTGTAACGATCATTTAAACTGCTCCAACAACCTGATATCTCCCTCGAACAGGGAACGTAGATCACCGATACGGTGAATCAGCATCGCGAAACGCTCGACACCGAGGCCGAAGGCGTAACCGCTGACGTTTTTGTACCCGACCGCCTCAAAGACGTTCGGGTCGACGATCCCGCAGCCGAGAACTTCGAGCCAGCCCGTTTTGGAACAGACCCGGCAGCCGTCGCCGCCGCAGAAGATACAGCTGATGTCCACTTCGGCGGAGGGTTCCGTAAAGGGGAAGAAGCTCGGGCGGAACCGGACCTCGACATCGCCGAACATGTAGCGGAGGAAATCCTCCAGGATGAATTTCAGATTGGCGAAGGAGACCTTGCCCTCCTTGTCCACAAGAAGCCCCTCGACCTGGTGGAACATCGGAGTATGGGTCAGGTCATAGTCGCGGCGGAAAACCGCACCCGGGGCGATCATGCGGATCGGCGGCTTGTGGCTCATCATCGTACGGATCTGCACCGGGGAGGTATGGGTCCGCAGCAGCATCTCATCCTTGAAGTAGAAGGTATCCTGCATGTCCCGGGCCGGGTGATACTTAGGCAGGTTCAGCGCTTCGAAGTTGTGGAAATCGTCTTCCACCATCGGCCCCGTCTTGACGGCAAAGTTCATCGCCGCAAAGTAGTCGACGATCCGGTCCATCGTCTCCATAACCGGGTGCAGCGCCCCCCGCTGCGACGTCGGCGAGTAGAGGGTCACGTCGATCGCCTCTGCCTTCATCGCCCGTTCGAGCTCCAGGGTCTGCAGGACCGCCTTGCGCTCGCTAAAAAGCCCCGTCAGCTTCCCTTTGTGAATGTTCAGCTCTTTGGCGATCCCCGCCTTCTGGTCGTTGGGCGCCGTCTTCATCTTCTCGAACTCCGCGGCGAGTACGCCCTTCTTGCCGAATACGGCGATGCGGATCTCTTCGAGCTTTTCCGCTGTTTCAGCGGTTTCTATCGCGTTGTACCACTCTTCCAATCGAATCTCTCCATGCTCCCGGCCCGGATTCTGCGCCCCCCGCGGGACGGTCGATCGCAGCCGTCTTGATTGTCGCGTATTGTATCGCATCTCTTTTATAAAGAGCTTGAAATCGGGCATTTCGCCCACCCCATAAACCCTCTCTCCCCCCTGCTCTTCCCCGGTAAATCGCTTCTAACCGTCGCTATGCTACAATGCCGCTAAACCCAATACAGTGGGCATCTTCGGATGCCGGACAGGAATATGAGATGTGTATTTTTTGTAAAATCGTCAACAAGGAGATCCCCTCCAACCTCGTCGCAGAGAACGACGACTTCATGGCCTTCCATGACATCAATCCCAAGGCGCCGATCCATATTCTGATCATCCCGAAACAGCACGTCGAAAGCTTCCATGAAGTCTCCGGCGAGATGATGGCGGCCATAACCCCCTTCATCCAGGAAATCGCCGTCAAAACCGGTGTCAGCAAGACGGGCTACCGTGTTATCAGCAACATCGGCGAAAACGGCGGGCAGGAGGTCAAGCACCTCCACTGGCACCTCCTCGGCGGCGCGCGGCTCGCATGGGGACACTTCGCCGATGCCGATGCGAAGGACTTTTTCTAAATATTAAAAATCCGCCAAAGGCGTCATGCTCCTTGGGCCGCGCGAACGCCGGGCCGGGTGCTGTGTTTCAAAAAGGCATGGCGCAGACGGCTGCGGCGCAACCCCTGCACACCCCGCTCCTCTTCAACACTTTTTTCTATACAGCTTATTGGATCTCCCGGGATTCCGGCACCGTATTAGCTGACGCGTCCCGTTTGCGGCGCAGGCGCCATTTGTAGAACTCGTGGGAGACGAAGAGCAGCAGCGGAAAAGGGAGCAGGATCCAGAGTTCGTTCAGCGGTACGGAGGCGGTATTGAAGACCTTCTGGGCCGGTTCGAACGCCAGCAGCATCCAGATCCAGACCCCTTCGATCACCATCGCCGCCAGCAGCAGCGGGTTTGTGAATGCCCCGACACTCCAGGCGGAAAACTCCCAACTGCGCATCGTCCAGACATTGAAGAGCTGGCAGCTGACGGCCCCGAGCAGGGTCATCGTCATCGCCTGGCGCTGCAGCAGTTCGTTCCCGAGATCAACCGTCCCATACTCCCAGCCGTGCATCAGCAGAAAACCGATAAAGGCGCTCATCGCCGCCGCCGCCTCGATGATGCCCAGGAAGAAGTAGCCCCGCTTGAAGACCTCCCGGTCGAGGATCTTCTCGCGGTACCCCACCGGCGGGCGGTTCATGATATTCGCCTCGGGCTTCTCGCTCCCCAGCGCCAGCCCCGGCAGCATGTCCGAGCCGAGGTCGATGGAGAGGATTTGAATCACGGAGAGCGGGAGGGGGATCTTGAGAAAAAACTGCAGGATGTAGGGAACGATCTCGGGGACGTTCGAGGAGAGGATGTAGGTAACGAATTTCTTGATGTTGAAGTAGACGGTGCGCCCCTCCTCGATCGCCGCGACGATGGAGGTAAAGCGGTCGTCGAGCAGCACCATGTCTGCCGCTTCCTTGGCCACTTCCGTACCGCCGCGCCCCATGGCGATCCCGATGTCGGCCTTCTTGAGCGCAGGGGCGTCGTTGACGCCGTCCCCGGTCATGGCGACCACCTCGCCGTTGTTCTGCAGCGCTGTCGTGATCTTCAGTTTCTGATTGCTCGCCATGCGGGCGAAGAGGATGTCGTCGCTGCGCAGCAGCTCCTGGAGCTCTTCCTCCTCCATCGTCTCCACCTCCCGGCCGGTCAGAACCTTGTCGTACTGCAGGCCGATCAGCGCCGCGATCGCCTCCGCCGTATGGGGATTGTCGCCGGTGATCATCATCGTCCGGACCCCGGCGGAGCGGCAGAGGGCGAGCGCTTCCTTCACTTCCGGCCGGGGCAGGTCCATGATCGCGACGAGTCCCAGGAAAGTGAGTCCCTCTTCGCGTTCCGTCTCCCCCTCCGCCAGGGCCAGGACCCGGTAGGCGCGCCGTTCGAACGCCGTCGCCTCGGACTCGAAGCGCGCCCGTGCCTCCGCGTCGATCCCGCGGCGCTCCCCGCCGGCATCGCGATAGCCGTCGCACCGTTCCAGGATCACCTCGAGCGCCCCCTTCGCGTAAAGACGCGTCGTTTTCCCCTCCTTCACCCGCGTCGACATCATCTTCCGCTCCGCCGTGAAGGGCGTCTCCCCGAGTTTTTCGGTGCCCGATGTCGCCACTCCCGCCTTGCGGGCCGCCGCTACGATGGCCAGCTCCGTCGGGTCCCCTTTGAGTTGGGACCCCTCGATCGTCGCGCGGCAGTTGAGGGCCCCGACGCGCAACAGCGCATCGAGCTGCTCTCTCCCGGAACCCCCGGCGGGTTCGAGGCGGATCTCCCCCCCGTCGAAATACCCTTCCCCACCGATACTTGCCCGTACGCCGCCGCTGAGCCACACCTCTTTGAGGGTCATCTCGTTGCGCGTCAGCGTCCCCGTCTTGTCGGTGCAGATCACCGTCGCGCTCCCCAGTGTCTGAACCGAATCAAGATTTTTGATCAGCGCGTTGCGGCGTGCCATCCGCTGGCTCGCCATGGAGAGTGCCAGGGTGATCGTCGGCAGCATCCCCTCGGGGACGTTGGCGACGATCAGCGAGAGGGCGAAAATGGAGGCGAGCAGCACCCCCTTGCCTGAAAAAAGTCCCAGGACGAAAAAGACAATCCCCATGGCCACCGCGATCAGCGTCAGGATCCGGGTAATGCGGATGATCTCCTTCTGCATCGGCGTCAGGTTCTTTTCGACATTCTTCGTCAGGCTGGCGATTTTGCCGAACTCCGTCGCCTGGGCCGTCGCGCTGACGATCCCCCGGCCGCTGCCGGAGACAACCGTCGTCCCGGCGAAGACCATATCGCGCCGCTCGATGGTCCGCATCCCGGACTCTACCTCCGGCAGGCGCCGGGAGGGTTTCGATTCGCCATTGAGTGCAGCCATATTGATGTAGAGCGACGTCGACTCGATCAGCACCGCGTCGGCAGCCACCTTCTCCCCCTCCTCAAGCAGCATGATGTCGCCGGGCACCAGTTCCGTCGAGTCGATGGCCAGCGTACGCCCCTCCCGCAGAACGTGCACCATCGTCGGCATCAACTGCAGCAGTGCTTCCATCGCTTTGTCCGCCTTGTACTCCTGCCAGAAGCCGAAGGTCGCGTTGATGGCGACGGCGCAGAGTATGGCGCTGCCGAGGATATCGTTCCCCTCACCCGGGCTGTAGGAATCCGCGACGAAGGAGAGCAGCCCCGCCACCTCCAGCAAGACGGCAAAAAACTGCAGATACTGTTTCAGATAGGCGGCAAAGTAGTTTTTGCGTTCCGCCCGCTGCAGGGTATTGGGCCCGAATTCCTCCAGCCTCCGAACGGCTTCGGCGCGGCTGAGTCCTGCCTCGCTGCTGCGGTATTTCCGGTATAAGAGGGCCGGGTCACTCATCGTCGCGTTCGCGGGGGTAGTGGGCGATCATATTGACACAGGTATTGCGCATCAGCCGCTCCAGTGGGGTCTGCGAACTGAAGAACGACGTCGCGGCCAGACGACGCCCCCCCACGATCAGCAGATCATAGGAGTGGGCGCTGTGGTGCAGGATCTGGCTGCTCTCCGATTCGGCAAAGGCGTGTTTGAGGCGCAGCTTCATCTCCCCAAGCAGCGCCAGCCGGCGGTAGTGGACAAGCCGGTCATCGAGTTCTTCGAGCCGCTCCTTCGTACCGACGAAGCCCAGCCCTGCACGTTCCCTGACGGAGAAGACGGAGATGCTGTAGATCTCCCCCTCCGTTTCGAAAGCCCGGACCATGGCACTGAAAAAGGCGAATTTTTCGGCGGAGAGGCGGGCGTTTCGGATCGTCACCCCGACCCGCTCCGCCCTGTTGATGGCGGAGAGGTCGGCGATGCGGACCACGGCCACTTCGCAGGGAAGCGGCCGACGGGTCAGATAGTCGCTGAAAGAGGCGGTGAACCCTCCCCGCTCCGCCCGCGTCGTGCAGAAGAGCATATCGACGCGGTTGGCACGCACGTAGGCGATCAGCGGGGCGACACCGCTGCCATGCAGGAAGATGCGTTCGCTCGCCACCCCCGCCCCCTCGGCGAGGGTCTCGATGCTCTCCATGCTCTTCTCCACTTCGGCCAGGGAGTCCTTATCGTTTTTGATATGGAGCAGCCCCAGTTCGAACGCGAAAAGACGGCAGTAACGAATAGCGTAGATGGCGGAGGCTTCGGAAGTGATCGAACCGTTCAGGGCAAGGATGACTTTCATGAGCGTTCCTGTGCGGATTGTGGTTTTGCCCATCCATTATACACCGCTGTGTGTTTTTTGGACAAAAATTCGGGATATTTTGACGCAGAAATTATGGTTTATTCATCACAAACTAAGCGTATTTCCCTATAATGCACGGCAAAAAACAGATAAGGAGAGATACATATGGCCCACATTGCCCTGCCGGATTTCGAGGAGATGACCCCGGCGATCCAGGAGAAAGCACGCCCCATTTTGGAGAAGACCGGCCAGCTCGGAGAGATCTTCAAGCTGATTGCCCTCGACGAGAAGGTCTACTTCGCGACCGACATGATGGTGCAGAAATACCTTCTGGAGGAAACGGAGCTCTCCTACGACATCAAGGAGGCGATCGCCCTGCTCATCTCCAAGGAGAACGGCTGCAAGATGTGTGTCGATGTCCACAAGGGGATCGCAAAGATGCTGGGGCTGAGTGAGCAGCGGATCGAGGAGATCCTGCAGGGGGTCGAAAACATCGATACCGATGATAAAGAGAAGGCGCTGCTCAACTTCTGTATCAAGGCGTCGAAAAAGGAGAATTACAAGATTCAAAAAGAGGAGATCAACGCGCTGAAGGCACTGGGCTACAGCGACAAGCAGATCCTCGAAGCCGTGGCGATCACCGGCTACTTCAACTACATCAACACCCTCTCCAACGTTTTCGCCCTGGGGCAGTAGCCCCTTCCCCTCTCAGAGAGACCCGCTCGAAGGTCGTTTAGGAGGGGCAGCCGCCGATATCGCCGAAGTCGACGCTGCTGCCGCCGCCGGAGATCATCTTTTCGTTTTCGCGGATCGTCTCGCCGTTGTGGATAATCGTGTAGCTGATGCGGACGCTGTCGCGGATCGTGTTGATCGTGGAGCAGTAGGTTTCAAGGCTCGCCATGACCCAGCGCGCGGCTGTCGTGTCGTCGGCGTCGGAGTCGAAGCGGTACTCCAGGTGGAGGTCGTTGAACTTGCGCGGGGCGCTCTCGTTGCGCACCGCGTCACCCTCGACGCTCAGGTTGCGTACCGTGTGCCCCTGGTTTTTCGGGATCAGGACGATATCCGTGGCACTGCAGGTGATGATCCCGCTGAGAAAGTACTCTACCGGCGAGATCTGCGGGCAGTCGATGACAAAGCTGCCCTTCTCCGTCTGGCACTCGAACTGCATCGTCTCCTTGTGGGTAACGGTCACCTTCATAGCGACAATCCTGTCAGGTAGTTTTCAAAGTAGGCGACCTGCTCTTGCGTGCGTTCCGTCGCCGTGCCCCCCTCGGAGCGGCGGGCGTTCATGGAGTGCTCCAGCGCCAGCAGCGGCATGACGTCTTCACCGATACGCTCGTCGACCTGCTGCAGCTCCGTGTAGGTGATCTCGCTCAGGTCGATCCCCAGCTCCTCGGCGCGCGCGACGGCGTTGCCGGTGATGAAGTGCGCCGTGCGGAAGGGGATGTTGCACTGCTTGACGAGGTAGTCGGCGAGGTCGGTCGCGCTCAGGTGCCCCTTCTTGCACGCCTTTTCCATGTTGTGGGGCTTGATCGCCATCGTCCGCAGCGCCTCGCGCAGGATATTGAGGGAGAGCTCCGCCGTATCGACGCTGTCGAAGACCCCCTCCTTGTCCTCCTGGGTATCCTTGTTGTAGGCCAGCGGCAACCCCTTCATCACTGTCAGCAGGGCAATCAGATTGCCGTTGACGCGCCCCGTTTTGCCGCGGAGCAGTTCGGGAACGTCGGGGTTCTTCTTCTGCGGCATGATGGAGGAGCCCGTGCTGTACTCGTCGGAGAGCTCGACGAAGCCGAACTCGTAGCTCGACCAGAGAATCAGCTCCTCGGCGAGGCGGGAGACGTGCATCATCATCGTGGAGATGTTGAAGAGAATCTCCAGGGCGAAGTCGCGGTCGCTTACCGTGTCGAGGCAGTTGACGCTCGGAGCATCGAAGCCCAGCGCCGCCGCCGTCATCCTGCGGTCGATGTTGTGCGGCGTTCCGGCAAGGGCCGCGCACCCCAGCGGGGAGATGTTGTTGCGGCGGCGGCTGTCGACGAAGCGTTCGATGTCGCGCTTGAACATGGAGGCGTAGGCGAGCAGGTGGAAGCCGAAGTTGATCGGCTGGGCGTGCTGCAGGTGCGTCATCCCCGGGAGCAGGGTCGTTGTATGTTCCTTGGCGATGGCGACGATCACCTCCGTCACCTCTTTGAGCAGCCCGGCGATCTCCAGGTTCTTGCGCAGGACGTAGCGGCGGAAGTCCACCGCTACCTGGTCGTTACGGCTGCGGGCCGTGTGGAGTTTGCCCCCCGCTTCGCCGATGATCGCCGTCAGGCGCTTCTCGATCGCCATGTGCAGGTCCTCGTCGCCGATCTTCCACTCGAAGACGTTCGACTCGATCTCCTCGAGGACCTGGGCCATCCCCTCCTGGATCGCCTTCAGCTCTTCGGCGCTCAGGATCCCCTGCTCCTTCAGCATCGCCGCATGCGCCAGCGAGCCCTCGATGTCCTCCCGGTAGAGGCGGCGGTCAAACATTATCGATGCATTAAAGTCGTCAAGCAGCGATGCCGCGCTCTGCTTGAAGCGTCCGGACCACATTTTTTCCATTGGTTTCTCCGTTGATGGTCTTCCCGACAGGGATAAAAGTGCGCGTATTTTAGCGAAATTAGCCGAAGAAACGAAAGATGCGGGGTAAAGGAGAGCGTGTTACGGCGCTTAAGCGCCGTAGCGGGACTTTATTCAGTTACAGGCCGGGACGTTTCCGGAGTCGGAAGCGTACTCCATCATAAAGTCTCTGAGGTGCTTGGCCTTGTCGCGGAACTTCTCGCTTTCGAAGTACTCCCACGAGGCTTTCGCATCGTCGGTGCGCAGGTGTTCCGAGGCCAAGGCTTTCCCTTTGTTGTTCATCAGCTCTTCCCACTCTTCCGTCGTGTGCGAGGCCAGAAGCTTCTGACCTTCACCGTGGCACTTTCGGCACTTCTTGACATACTCCATCTGCCCTTTGTAGACAGCGGCGTCCAGCGATGGCAGTACAAGGATGCCAAGGAGTGTGGATGCGAGCAACAGTTTTTTCATTGGGACCTCAGATAAACGGTGTGGCTTCATGGTACATTACGAAATCTAATATCGTGCTTAACGAAAATCCGAACCGGAGGAGAGTGCTACGATATCACGCACTCCCCTTCTCCGCGGGCGCAATCCGTCGCCGCAGTGGCAGTTCCACGGCTCCGTTTTTTGCCTGCGCCGGCCCGACGTATCAGGCCGAGTGGATTCGCGCCGTAATTATGGTACAGAAGAAAAGACAACGAAGAACCTACAACCTCCGCAAAGGAGCCTGCCTAGAGCCGGTACTTCGCTTCGAGTTCGGGCTCAAGGCTCCAGAGCCCTTTAGCCTTGAGTTTCGCGACGACCTCCGGCGTACAGATAACATCGTCGGGCCAGCGGCGGCTGAAGCCGTCGATCGCTGTCTTGTTCGTTCCGTCGACTCCCACCGTCAGACCCGAGATAAAGAGGTCGCGCTGGGCGTCGAGGTTGTTCGTCACCCGCCAGATGAGCATGTAGGGGTTTTCGACATCGTTGTGCGCGGCGTCGACGAAGGCGACGACCCGCAGGAAGGGGGTCAGCGGCGTCAGGGCGTCGAAACACTCCCGAACCGTCCGGCGCTTCTCGATGGCGATGACGGTGACGGGGTTCTTCGTATGGCGCATGTACTGTTTCAGCCCCGTCGCTTCGGGCAGCAGCTCCTTCACCTTTGCAAAGAGCGCCGCGTCCTCC
>QKCD01000034.1 GCA_003245815.1 Sulfuricurvum sp. | reverse complement strand
ATCATGAAAAAGGGCCAGAAGAGCGACCAGAAAACGGCAGACGTATAGGGGTTCTCCGCCAGGGCCGGATAGCGCAGGCCGAACCAGATCGCGGAGACGAAAAGCAGTGCCGCGACCGTCCGTACGATGAAAAGGACACGTTTGTTTTTAAACAGTGCCGCTACGAGCGGCCAGCCCAGCAGGTCGTTCCTGCTCCGCGTAATATGTTCGACCATCTGCTTCTCCTTTTAGAACGAATAGGTGTAGGTCAGCATCGCAAACTGCGGCATGCCCGGCGTATAGTAGTACTTCGGCGCACCGTAGCCGGTCGTTTTGTCCACTTCCGTCGCGTAGCGCTGATCGAAGAGGTTGTTGACGTTGAACTGGTAGCGGTGATGTCCGGTCGTGTAGGCCAGGCTCAGGTTCGTCACCAGCGTGAAACCGTCATACTTCTCCGTATTGAGGTCGTCCATGTAGAACGGACCGTAGCTGATCCCCTCGATGCGCGCGGAGAGGCTGCCGTCATGGTAAGCGGCAAAGAGCGAGTACTGGTAGTCCGGGATGTAGCGCTGCTTGTTGCCCGAATAGTCCACCCCGCCGTCGACGTAGTCGTCGTAGCTGTAATCGTACCAGGAACCGGTCGCACCGAGATCGGTCGTTTCGGTGGCAAGGTAGTTGAGGCTCAGCTCCGCCCCCAGACGCTTCGTCTTCCCGGCATTGGTGTAGTAGGTCGTATTATCCGCCCCTTTGACCGCGACGATCTCGTCACGCACGTCGTTGTAATAGAGCGAGAGGTCCATGCTCCAGTCGCGGCTGCGCTGTTTGAGGCCGACCTCGTAGTTGATCGAGGTGGAGGATTTGAGCGACGGCGAGCTGCCATAGGTGAGGTTGGCGCGCACTTCGCTGTCCGTCGGTGCCTGGTTTGCCGCAGCCACGAGGCCGTAGAGGTTCAACGTCTCCGTCAGCGCGTAAGTCGCACCGATTTTCGGCGAGAAGAGGTCGTAGGACTCGGCGACGCTGTAATCGCCCTCGCCTGTCGTATAGTTACCGTCGGCATAGTCGTAGGCCAGGTATTCCGTGCCGTCGATGTCAAACGAAAGGTGGTCATAGCGCAGGCCGATATCGACGAGCAGTTTCTCCGCAGGCGAGAAAGACTCCTGAACATAAAAGCCGTAGAGCGTGCTTGTCCCGTCCTCGACGCCGGCCAGGTCCCCCTTCTCATCCGAGGTCACCTTGATAATGCGCGTGCTCGGTCCCGGGACATCGATGTAGTCGCGGTAGGTGTACTTCTTGCTGTTATCGCGGATGTCGCTGCGCGCCGTCAGACCGAAGACCAGAGAAGCGTCGCGGTCAAAGAGCGTGTGTTTCGCGTCAAAGGCGAGGTCCGTCCCGACGACGTAGTTGTCCGGCGCGTCGTTGATCATCCCCGTGACCGGGTGGTAGTGTCCCCACTTGGTGAAATAGGCCTGGGGTTTGAAGGTGAGGTCGCCGAAGCTCTTCTCGTACTGCACGTTGAAGAAATAGGTATCGGAGTAGCGGCCGCTCTGCTGCCACGCACCGTTGGTGTTCGTCGTCTCTCCCGTCTCTTTATAGGCGGCGAACTCGTCCGCACTGAGCGACTGGGGCAGCTGCAGGTTCGCTTCGGTATAGGCGAACTCCATCTGCAGCGTGGCGTCATCCTCGAAGATGTGGCCGTATTTCAGGCTTGCCTGGGTCGTGTCGAAGTCGTTCCAGTCCCGCCAGCTGTTGCTGGACTGGCGGCGGGAGACGCTGACGCCGACATAGTTGCTCTCATCGATCGCAAACGAGCCCTTGATGTTGGCATTGAGGGTGTCAAAAGTCCCGTACCCGAGCTTGATGCGGTTGTTGTCCGTATCGAAAACGGATTTGGATTTGATGAAGACGACGCCCCCGCTGGCATTGGCTGCCGCGATGGAACCCGGCCCCTTGAAGACCTCGACGCTCTCCATGTCGTCCACGTCGATGAAGTCCATCCGCGTAAAGCTGTCCGGGTCCGTCATCGGGACCCCGTCGCGCATGACCATGATCTCCCGGATGCCGTAACGCGCTTTGAGCCCTGCGCCGCGGATGATGAGCCGGCTGTCGTAGCCGTTGTTCTTGCTCATCGTGATCACCCCCGGGATCGTTTCGATGGCGTCTTTGACGTTGAGTACATTGCGGTCTTCGATCTCCTCGCTGTCAACGACAGCGACGCTCTGCGGGACCTCTTTGGTCTCACGTTCAAATTTTGTCGCGGTCACGCTCACGGCATCCAGGGAGTACTCTTCCGCCCCCATCAGCATCGTGAGTGCCGCCGGGATACTCAGCAAAATCCCTTTTTTCATACACACTCCTTAAATACGATATGTAATATTATGAAAATAGTGTTACCTAAGTGTTAAGTGGGGAAACTCCCTGCAGCACGGCACTCAGAGGGAATAATCCTTTTGAACAAAAATAAATCATTCTAATGAATACCATTTCATTTTTTTAAACTATTGACGTTATTCCGTCCAAAAACACCCCCGGCCATACGACGGCAGATTTTTAACGCGATTCTCGCTATGATTATTGAAACCACTCACACAGGAGACGATCATGTCCAGTCATAAAAACCGCGAACACCTTGAAGTGATCCGCGACAATATTGCCGCCTCTCCGGAACTCAGCGACGCCGAAAAGAGCGACGGCGTCAAACTCGTCGAAGAGTGGATCGCCGAAGACAAAGGTTTCGGCCTGCTGTATGACGCCCTCGTCGGCCTCTCCTCCAAGTTCGACCCGCTGCTCAAGGAGCTTGGGCTCGACTAGGCCCTGCCGCCGCTTTACCCCCCGGACGCTATACTGTCGTCACCAAAAAGGGGGAGACGTATGAAACATTTTTTGGTTCTGATACTGCTCGGCCTGCAGCTCTTTGCGGCCGAACCGTTCTGGCAGCAGGCCGTTGCCGTCGAAGCGGCGTTCTACACACCGCGCGGCGACGCGAATGCTTCGGAGGCGGCAGGGGTCGATGCAAAGCTCGACGCCTTTGCCGCGTTGATCACCGCCCTGAAGGCGGCCCCCTACAACGTTGAAAACCCCGTCAACCCCTTTTTCCACCCCTCCGAAGCGGACGCGCAGCTCTACCGGCTCTCCGCCAAGATCCGTATCAACCGCGAACAGGGGAACAGCCTGGCCGAAACCCGCGACCGGCTCGCCGTACAGACGCTGAAACTGCAGCAGCGCATCTATGTCTTTTTCGCCTCCCTTGCCGCGGAGTGGACCACCCTCGATACGGAAGCGCTCTCCAAACGGGTCCAGGACGAAATCGACCAGCTCCAAGCGACCGACATTGAGGGTGACGTCCGCGCCGCCGCCGAAGTAACGGAAGAGGGGGAGGTTGCCGATGCCCTGCGCCAAAACGCCGCAGCGCTGCAGGCGCACTACCTTTTCTATAAGGAGCTGCTGGACTACGTCCTGCTCAATCCCCAGAGCCTGCAGTACCGCTCGCTGCTGCAGCGCATCAGGCTCGACAGCCTGCTGACGCTGCTCAATGACAACGCCGTTTCCGCCGAGCTCAACACGGGCCTGCGCTACGTCAACACCGACGTCGGCCGCCTGTCGCTCTTCGCCGCCAGCCTGCTGCTCGCCTGGATGGTCGCCGCACTGCTTTATTACCGTGTCTACCGTCTGATGCAGCACCTCATCACCCGCAAGGAGGACCTCACGGACGAGATGATGCTCAACAACATCGAGAGCATCCGGCGGCCGCTCTTTGTCATCATCCTCGCCTACGGCCTGCAGGTGGGGCTGGAGATTCTCAAGCACCCGAGCAGCTCCCAGGAGGAGAGCACCCTCTTCTTCTTTGTCTACCTGGCCGCGTTCAGTTACATCGCCATCCGCCTGGTCGACAACTTCTTCTACCACCTCCTGCATCAGCGCACCGCGCTCAAGAACCGCCAGATGCGCAGCGAACTGGTCAACCTCATCCTCTCGATCATCAAGATCGTCATCATCATCACCGCCGTGCTCTTCTTCCTGGTGCATATCGGCGTCAATATCACCGGCCTCGTCGCCTCGCTCGGTATCGGGGGCCTGGCGGTCGCCCTGGCGGCGAAGGATACGCTGAGCAACTTCTTCGGCCTGCTCAAGATCCTCTCGGACAACGCCTTCTCCCAGGGCGACTGGATCCAGGCGGGGGACGTCGAAGGGACCGTCGTCGAGATCGGCTTCATCAGTACCGATATCCGCACCTTCGACAACGCCCTCATCACCGTGCCGAACGAAAAGCTGGCCAACGTCCCGCTCAAGAACTACAACCGCCGCAAGGTCGGCCGCCGCATCAAAATGCATATCGGCGTGACCTACGGTTCGGACAGGGAAGCACTGTCCAGGGCCATCGAAGCGATCCGGCAGATGCTGCTCGAGCACCCCGATACCGTCGTGCCGGGCGAATATGACACCGAAATGTACAACCGGCTGAAAAAGCGCGAAAAACGCCTCATCTCCGTCGAGGACAAGTTCGGTATCAAGACGAGCCTTATGGTCTACCTCGACCAGCTCTCCGCCTCGTCGATGGATATCCTCATCTACACCTTCACCAACACCGTCGACTGGGAGGAGTGGCTGCGGATCAAACAGGACATCATCTTCAAGATCTGGGAGATCCTCGACGCGAACGGCCTCGAATTCGCCTTCCCGTCACAGTCGCTCTACTTTGACAAAGCGAATATCCGCGATGCGGTGGAGCCGATGTTTAAAAATCAACCGGAAAAATAACCCTCGCCAACAAAAAAGGGACTATAATATGGGCATTCATGAATGAGGAGAACCCATGGCCCATCCCGATGCCGGCACCCAGGCCACCGAAGCACAGTTGATCGACCTGACCGATCTGATCGCCCGATACTACGAGCTCAAACCCAACCCGTCCGACGCGACGCAGCGGGTCGCTTTCGGGACCTCCGGCCACCGTGGAAGCTCCCTCAAGTCCAGTTTCAACGAAGAGCACATCCTCGCCATTACCCAGGCCGTCTGCGAATACCGCAAAAACGCGGGCATCACCGGACCGCTCTTTATCGGCCGCGATACCCACGCCCTCTCCGACCCGGCGCAGATGACCGCCATCCGCGTCTGCGCCGCCAATGAAGTCGACGTTCGCATCGCCGGGGAGGATGTCTTTACCCCGACCCCGGTGCTCTCCTACACCATCCTCGAATACAACAAAACCCACGCCGACAA
>QKCD01000079.1 GCA_003245815.1 Sulfuricurvum sp. | reverse complement strand
TCGACCGACAACGGTACCGACGAACACCCTTTCAGCCTCACCATCCCGAAAAACCTCGACTGCCACCTCGTGATGACAACGAACGAGGACAATAACGACACCCGCGTCATCACCCCCATCCGCATCGATACGACGGAAGGCAACGGCAGCCTCTTTTACGGTCTCAGCGATACCGCCGACCTCGGCAACATCCCCCTCGCCATGGACCGCTCCGATATCAACGACACGACCGGTGACGGAGTCTCCGACGACCTGAAAAATGTGCCCGTCGTCAGCGGCATCCTCGTCCCCGTCTACGTCGCAGCGGGCAACGACCCGATGGACAGCGACGGCGACGGGATCATCAACCTCTACGAAGACGACGACGGCGACGGAAGCTTCAACCGTGAAGACAGCGATGACGACGGCAACGGCATCGACGACATCGAGGAGAGCGACGGCAGCGACACTGACGGCGACGGTATCGTGGACACGATCGACAGCGACGACGACAACGACGCCATCCCCGACACCGAAGACGACACGTGAGGGGTAGAGGGCGATGAATATCCTGCTGGTGGAGGATGACCCCCTCCTCTCCGACCAGATCGCCATGCTGCTGAAGCGGGAGTCCTATACCTGCGACGTCTGCCATACCGTCGCGGACGCTTCCGAAGCGTGCGACACGCACAGCTACCAGCTGATCCTGATGGACTGGAACCTCCCCGACGGCAGCGGCATCTCCCTGTTGCGCCGCCTGCGCAGCGAGGGCAACCGCGTCGCGGTCATCATGC
The DNA here is from genome assembly GCA_003245815.1 of Sulfuricurvum sp. Lineage (GTDB taxonomy): Bacteria > Campylobacterota > Campylobacteria > Campylobacterales > Sulfurimonadaceae > SZUA-415. The sequence goes on along the minus strand of QKCD01000079.1, from coordinate 18,532 downwards.
TCTCGGGCCGCGAACGGGTCGAAGAGCGGGTCGAAGCCCTCGACAGCGGCGCGGACGACTACCTCTGCAAGCCCTACTCCAACATCGAACTCCTCGCCCGGGTAAGGGCGCTCCTGCGCCGCGAAGGGACCCAGCGTACCGCCCGGCTGCAGAAGGGGGACGTCGTCCTCGACCTCAGCCGGCGGGAAGTGACGGTCTCGGCCGAACCCGTTCCCCTGACGGCCAAGGAATTCGAACTCCTGGAGCTGCTGATGCTGCACAAAAACCAGGTGCTCTCGCGCTACCAGATCACCGAACTCCTCTGCAAGGATTTCGACGCCATCAAATCAAGCAACTTCGTCGACGTCCACGTCAAGAACATCCGCAAGAAACTGGGACGTCCCGACATCATCACGACGATCCGCAGTGTCGGCTACAGCGTCAAGGAGTAGGAACGGCCGTTAAAGGCTCCGCTCAGGCATCTCAGGGAGGAGTTTGACGACCGCCGTCGTCCCCCTGCCCCGCCCCGCACTCTGCAGCTGCAGCTCCCCGCCGAGGGTATGAACGATCTGGCGGCTCAGGGAGAGCCCCAGTCCCGTCCCCTTGTACTTCGCCTGCTGACTGTTGGGCAGCTGGGTAAAAGCATCGAACACCTTTTCCATGGAGTCGGGCTCGATCCCGATCCCCGTATCGGAAATCGTAACGACGACGAGGGAGGGCTCCGCCGCCACCGAGACCTCGACGCCGCCGGACTCCGTGAACTTGATCGCGTTGGAGAGAAGGTTGATAAAGACCTGCTTCAGCAGCTTCGCGTCGCTCTGGATCACGACCTTGCACTGTTCCGTCGTGCTCTCCAGCCTCAGCCCCTTCTCCTCGGCGATGGGCGCCACCATCTCCAGGCTTTCGCGCAACACGCCGCAGAGATCCGTCTCCCGGCGCTGCACCTCCATCCGGCCCGCCTCGATCTTGGCGATATCGAGGATGTCGTTGATCATCCCCAGCAGGTGGAGCGCCCCCTTCTCGATCTTCGCGACCGTCTCGATCTGGTCGTCGCTCAGCGCCTCGTAGGCCATCAGGTACTGGGAGTAACCGATAATGGCATTGAGCGGCGTCCGCAGTTCGTGGGACATATTGGAGATAAAGGCCGATTTCGCCGCCGAGGCGGAGCGGATCTGCTTGATGAGCCCGATGCGTTCGACCTGCAGGGCGATCATGGCGGCCACGGAGGTGAAAAAGCGGCTCTCGATCTCGTCCTCGAAGTGCGCCTTGCCGATCACCAGGTAGCCGTAGGGAAGCTGTTCGCCGCTGCCGAAATCGGTCAGCTGCATCGGTACAAAGACACAGCCCCGTGGCAGCGGTTCGAAAGCGGGAACGAAGGAGAGCGGATCGGGCACGATGCGGCTCAGCTGTTCGATGGAGGCGGTGATGCAGGCGTGTTCATCGTCGATACGGGTGATGTGGTTGAAGATGTCCGTCAGGTCGACGAAACGCTGCATGCGCACCTGGTTCTCCCGGCCCAGCCGTTCCAGCGCCTCCTCCGTCGTCGCGATCAGGCGGTTGAACATGGCGGCCAGCGTACCGGTTTCGTCGGCCGCGTCGCTGTGGACCCGCAGGTCGTACTTGCCGGTCCGGATGATCGCATCGGCGGCGTTCGTCAGCGCCTCAACCGGTCCGACGACCTCGGAGGAGAAGCGCCGCCCCATCCAGATGATAAAGCCGACCCCGAGGATGAAGAGCAGAGTCAGGTAGACGAGGAAGCGGTTGATGAACCCCAGGTAGTGCTCCTCGCTGACGCTGTAGCTGAGCTGGTGTCCCTTCAGCCCCCCCTCGAACGGTGCCGTGACGGTGATCCGGCGGCGCTCGCCCGCGCCTTCGGCACCGGCTATCTCCTGCGGTCCCGCCGTCAGCACCCTGCTGCCGTCGCCGATGACAAACCGCACCCCGTCCGCGGAGACAACGTATCGCCCCAGGTTTTCCAGGGGATAGCGGGCGACCAGGTAGCCCAGCAGGCGCCCGTCGAAACTCGCTTTCAACGCGCTGTAGAGGATGAGGCTCTCCCCCGACACGACCGTACCGGAATCGGTGTCGCTCACGAGCACGGCCAGGTCGATGCGCGCTCCGGCCGCTTCCGCCTGGGAGGCCGCGACGACTGCACCCTGCGTATCCACCGCCAGGAGCGTGATCGCCTCGCCCTGCAGGTCGGAACGTTTCCGCTCGAGCAGCCGGACGATCCGCTGGTCGATATCCCCGGAGATCATGTCGTCGAAGAGTTCCAGCCCCGCCAGGAAAACGATCTCGCGCTCGAGCTGGTAAAGGCGGTTCTGGATCAGGGTCTTTGTCTGCTCCGCCTGCAGCCGGTGGGTCTGAAGCTCCCGCTGGACGATGACGTCGCGCCCCCAGTAGGTGAAATAGAGCATAATAAAAAAGTAGGGGATGATCCCGACGCCGAGCAGTGCAACAAGGACCTTGCGCTGCAGCCTCCCTGCGATCGCGTCGAACAGCTTCACGCGCGCGCCCCTCCCAGGGCGTCGCGGACCGTTTGCACGAGCAGCGGCAGGTCGAAAGGCTTAACGATGCAGGCGTCGGCCCCCAGGGCGATGGCCCGCTCCAGCGAGGCGGGATCGTTGAGCGCCGTAATGACCACCAGGGGAAGTTCCCGGTAGCGCTCCTGGCGGCGGATCGCGGCGATCGTCTCGAAACCGTCCATCACCGGCATCATCAGGTCCATCAGCACCAGTCCGCAAGAGACCTCATCCAGAAGGGCCATCGCCTCCTCGCCGTTGGAGGCCTCGGCCACCGCGAACCCCTCCTTGCCGAGCACCTTTTTAAGCACGTCGCGGTTCATCAGCTCATCGTCGACGATCAATACCCGGTTCACGGCCGCTCCCCTTCGCGGTAGAGCACCCGCACCCCCTCGGGCAGCTGCGAGGCGGGGATGTAGGCAATCGCCCCCTTCACCTCCCGGACAAAGGCGACGGCACTCTCAACCGAGGCCTGTACGAGGGGGGGACGCTGGCCGAGGTAGTGCTCTTTCGCCCAGTAGCGTTTGAGCTGTTTCTGCGACAGGTGCAGCATTGTCCCTTCGAAATGGTTGCGAAAGGGGTCGAGTGCGGGGTAGTTGATGGGCAGCAGGGGAACCCCCTGCACGAAACGCATCCGCTTCAGGTAGATCTGCTTGACCTGCTGCTGCGTCAGATGGTCGGCCGGGAACTCCCGGCTGCCGATGACGACGAAAGGCTCTTCCCCGTAGAGTCCGGCGACGATACAGATCCAGAGCAGCAGGTATCGCATCGGCACCTCCTAGAAGAGTACCGCGAACGAGAGAAGGAGCTGGTTCTCGTTGATGTAGGAGTGCCACTGGTATTCGGCTTTAAAGGTGACGGGGTAGACGGGGCGGTAGGTGTAACCCACCATGCCGATCTCCTCCTGGCGGTACGCCCCCTCGTCGATCTTGTAGGTCTCGAAGCGGCCGATCAGGTCATGCCGGGGCCTCAGATGATACACCCCCTGCAGGTAGAATGCATAGGGCACCGTCCAGGTCGTTTCGCTGCGTCGCGCACCGAACTCGGCGGTGAGTTTGTACTGCTCCTCTTCATACTGCATGGCCATCAGAAAGTAGTAAAAAGAGTCGCCCGTGGTCGTTCGGAAGTGGCCGATGTTCCCCTTGCAGGAGAGCCGGTCCCCCTGGCGCTCGATGCCCACACCGTAGTGGCGGTCGGTAAAGATGTTGTTGTATTTGTCGTCGAGGTCGTCGTTGTTCTGCAGGATGGCCGTATAGGCGTTGCCGCCCCCGAGATGGTCCTCGTAGCCGAGCTGCACCCCCGTCGTGTAACGCGGGTAGACGATATAGGCGAAGTAGGGGTTCGACGCCGCGTCCCGCAGGACGTTGATCGGCGTCTGGCTCCAGTAACCCACCGGGGTGTTGAACTTCCCGATGCGGGCTTCGAAATTGTCGCTGAAAGCGTAGTCCGCATAGGCCCGTTCGATGCTGACGTGCTCGTCGGTGCGCGTGCGGTCGATCTTGCCCCACTCCTTGATGTAGGGCTCCTTCATCTCCAGCTCGACGAGGTAGGAGAGGCGTTCCTGGGCGCCGTAGGCGATCAGGGCGACGTCGTCGAGGCGTGCACGGTGGTAGTTGTCGCGCCGTTCCAGGTAATCGACGGTCACGTAACCCCCGATGTAAAGCGGCAATGATCCCGCCTTGATGCCCTGCCCGAGCTGGTACTCCTGGGCGGAAAGCATCAGAGCGGCTACAAGCAGGCCCCACAGACTACGCATTACCTTCACCACGCTCCCGAATCCGTTTCCTCAAAGTATACCATCAATCGCCGCTGGGACCGTTGTGGCACTCGTAACAGCCGATCTGCTGCCCCTTGGCGAAGCTCTTCGTACTGTGTTCCGTCGTAAAGGTGCGGGCCGTCATCATCTTGGAGAGGACCGAGCCGCGGTAGTCGCTGCCGTGGCAGGCCGCACACGACGTTCTGGAACTTTCCGCGTAATCGCCGTGTTTGCTGACCCAGCTCTGGCCGACGGTATGCATGCCGTGCGGTCCGCCGTCTCTTGTCATCGGTACCGTCGCGTGACATGCCGTACACTCGCCGATCGTCCCGGTATGGCCCTGGACATTCTGGCTCAGCAGGTTGTCGCCCGCCTCGTGGGTCGGGTAGATCGCGTGGGTCGCCCCGTGGCACGATTCACACTGCAGCTTGCCGTGGCCCGTACTGAAGCGGTAGAGGCTGTATCCCGGCGCCGGGGTATTCGGCTGCGTCGCAAAACGGCCGTCAAGGGCGGCGCGGATCGTCCCCGTCTGCGGGTCGATGGCGTTCGTGTGCTGCTGGCCGTTCTGGTGGCACGCCTGGCAGTTGGGCTGGTCCAGCCACCCCTGACGTGTTGCAGAGGCCACCGTATCCATTGTGCCGTGACAGCTCTGGCAGTCCATCTGAGCCGTGCCGTCGGGGTTCTTGGCGTTACCCATCGCACCCCGCAGACACTGCGTCGCCTGGCCCGGGTGGCAGCGGTAGCATGACGTACGGTTCAGCGTATCGTTCAGTGCGACCCCCGTATCCGGGTCCTTCACTGCGGCATGCTTGCCGTGCAGCGCCTGGGTCAGCGGTTTCACGCCCGTGACCCCCGTTCCCGGCAGGGCGTTGGAGCTGTGGCAGGAGGCACAGAGAATCGGCGTGCCCGCCGCCTGCGTCGCTTCCAGCCCCGCAGGATCATACGCATAGCCCTTGGCTGCCAGATCGTCCTGGTGGTCCGCGACCGCCGAGGGGAATTTCTCATCGTGCAGGCGCAGGATATTAAGTTTGTAGTCCTTGAGGGCGTCGCTGACGTTCACCCAGCCTGCGGAAGGTTGCGCATCATTGCTGGCACTCGTGCTGCCGTGGCACGCCCGACAGTCCATCTCGTCGCTGACGGGCAGGACCGTCACCGCTTCGGCCAGGACGGCACCGCTGCCGTCCTTGGCGATCACTTTCACCCGGGGGTAGAAGTTCTTGGCCCCGTTGTCGTCGATCGGCGTAATCGGGATCCCCTCCGCTTCCCACCACTGGTGCGTCGCATTGAAGCTCATCGGCTCGGGCGTCGTGCTTGTCATCTTCACGCCGGTCAGGCCCGTGTCGTCGGCCAGAGTCGTGCCGAAGAGCGCGTCGACGTAGCTCCAGAAATTGGTCTTGGGCTCGTTGGCATCCGTGAGCATGCTGGTCGTATTCCATGTTCCCGTCGCGCTCGGCAGCGATTCGTAGGTAAGGGTCACGCCTGAAACCACCAGTCCGCCGTCGCGTTTCTTCAGCTGGGCGTGCAGGTTGTTATAGGGCGGCAGGATCGAGAAGATCGAGTAGTCCTCGCCGTCGACACAGTGCATTCCCAGGTCGTTCCATGCCAGCAGCGTATAACCGCCGGAATTTCCCGTCCCGCCGTTGTTCTGGTCGGGGTCGTTGCTGTCCACGATGCCGTCGTTGTCGTCGTCGTCATCCTCCTCGTCGCTGTAGCCGTCGTTGTCGTCATCCGGGTCGCTGGCGTCGCTGATGCCGTCGTTGTCGTCGTCGCGGTCCACGTCGTTGGTGATGCCGTCGCCGTCGAAATCGTTGTCGTTGAGATGGTCGCCGTTGTTGTCATTGTCATACATGTCTGGCGTGCCGTCGTTGTCGTCATCCTCGTCATATTGGTTGGGGATGCCGTCGTGGTCGCTGTCCTCGTAAAGGTTGATCACGCCGTCATGATCACTGTCCATCGGGTCGGACGCCGCGTCGGCCAGACTGACGCTCCCCTCCGCCACCGTGACCGGCAGCGGCAGGTCGCGCACGCCGTCACTCTCCGAGCCGTCGTTCGCGCTGCGGGCTATCGGAAGGTCGACGTAGCCCAGTTCGATCTGCGGACTCGACGCCGTGAAGAGCGTGCTGTAGCCCCCGCTTCCCCCGAGACTGATCGGGGTCACCACGCGACTGTCCGCGCTGTTTTCGTGGGTCGTCATCACCAGGTGGCACTCCAGCCCCCGGGGAATCTCCAGCTCAAAGGGGTGCTGAGCACTCCCGTTATCGACGGAGTGCGTACTGTAGTAACTGCCGTCCGTACAGAACGCTTCGATCAGCGTTCCAGGGACCGTCCCGGTGATCACCGACGTCGCCGTGCCATCACTGCTTCCCGATCCCCCGCATCCTGCGAGGATGACGCCGGCGGCAAGCACCGACACTCTTATGCCTATCCCAAACATCTCTAGCCTCCTTCTCTCTCAATAGCCCCCGAGAAATGTCACATGCCCCGCTGGCTTCTGCGAGAAGTATGACACCCTAATGTGAAGTCTCGATGAAGGAAGTCATGCTTTTTTCATCATGTGCATCTCACTCCCGGCTTTGCTATAATGTATCTTCCACTTCATTTCCGCGAGGTTTCCCATGTGCACCCTCCCCGCTCCCGCGTGCCACCCGCGAAACGCCGCCCGCTCCGGAGGCCGTCCATGCCGTTCGATCTGACCTGTATCATCTTCGCCGGAGGCAAGAGTTCCCGCATGGGGCGTGACAAGTCGCTGCTCCCCTTCGCCGGGTTCCCGACGCTGACCCAGTACCAGTACCACCGTCTCCGGAAGCTCTTCCGGCGGGTCTGCATCAGTGCCAAGGAGGCCGACAAGTTCCACTTCGAGGCCGATGTCATCCCCGACACGATCGAGACGGGCATCTTCGCCCCGACCGCCGGCTTCGTCTCCGTCTTCAACCACCTCAGCGACGAGAAGGTCTTCGTCCTCAGCGTCGATGCCCCCTTCGTCGAGGCGCAGCAGATCTCCGACCTGATCGCCGCCGACGCCGCGGGCGTCGATGCGGTCATCGCCCGCACCGATTCGGGCAGCCACCCGATGTGCGGCATCTACCACCGCTCCCTCCTCCCCCGCTTCGAAGAGATGCTCCGCGAAGACAACCACCGCCTCGGCCAGCTGCTGCAGCAGAGCCACACCCGTTACGTCTGTTTCGACGACGAGATCGCCTTCGCCAACCTCAACCATCCCCACGAGTACCAGGAGGCGCTGCGACTCTGCGCCGACGAAGGGGTCGTAGAGTCGAGCCGCTAGCCGCGGCACCGCTGAATCCCCGTCCCTGCCGCAGCGCCGTTACGTGCCTCATAGGTTCGGGGCGCTATAATGTCGAAAACCATCCAAAGAGACCCGAAATGCACCTCACCCACCTGGACGAAAAAGAGCGGCCGAAGATGGTCGACGTCTCCGACAAAACGCCGACGACCCGCGTTGCCGTCGCCAGCGGCGTCATCGAGATGAGCCAAGAAGCTTTCGACGCCATCGTGACCCAGAAAACGAAGAAGGGGCCGGTCCTGCAGACCGCCGTAGTCGCCGCGATCATGGGCACGAAGAAGACCAGCGAGCTGATCCCGATGTGTCACCCCCTCAACCTCAGCGGCATCCACTGCGACGTCGAGGAATTGCCGGAACTGCCAGGCTTCAAACTCTACGTCTCCGCCAAGCTCACCGGCCAGACCGGCGTCGAGATGGAGGCGCTCACCGGCGTCAGCATCGGTCTGCTGACCATCTACGACATGGTCAAGGCAATCGACAAGGGGATGGTCATCCGCAATGTCCAGCTCGAATCCAAAGAAGGAGGCAAAAGTGGAGATTATCAACGACAGTAACCAGAAACTCGAGCTCGAATACCCCTGCGACTGGCGCTACAAGGTGATCGGCGAAGAGCGCGCCAAACTGGAGCAGGCAATCCGCGACGTCATCCTCGAGCGCGAACACCGGCTCGAACACTCCAACGCCAGCCGCGGCGGCAAGTACATCAGTCTCAACCTGGACCTGCTCGTCCACAACGAAGAGGAGCGCCAGTTCATCTACGAGGCGCTCAAAGCCCACGTCCATATCAAGATGGTGCTCTGACCCCTCCTCCCTGCAACGCTGCCTGCGCGATCCTTGGGCAGCGCACGCGCGCAAATTTCGTTATACTACTACCCTAGCAACCCGCCATCGGCCGCCCTTTTCTTCGCGGCGCTGCGGGCACTCTCTCCCATGTTAAAGGATTGTCATGGATCTGGAAAAGTTTGAACGCGATCTCAAGGCCTATTACAAGGAGTCCGAAGCCGCTGATATGGGTGACCGCGTCAGCACGCTTCTGAACCACATCCAGGAGGAGTGGCATATTCCCGCCGCATCGCTGAACATCCACGAGCTCAAGGCCCTGACGGCGACGGTCATCGATGCCGAGTCGGCTCAACTGCACAACGCCGTCGAAGAGCTACTCGCCCAGAAGGAGCGCATCGAGCGCCAGATCGAACGCAAATCCGACGAGCTGCACCAGCGCAAGTGCCAGGTCTTCAGCGCCCTGGAGTTCGCCATGGTCGACGGCGACGAAACCCTGCGTTCAAGGCTGCACCAGATCAAGCTGCAGACGATCGACCTCTTCGACATTCTCGGCGAGATGGTCGAAACCGCGATCATCACCACCCTCGAAAAGGGGGAGGATATCGAAGATACGATCGGCGAGATCATCAAGGAGTTCACCTACGAGACCCTCAATGAGGGACCGCTCAACAGCATCCGTATGCGCCAGGTGATCGCGACGATTCTCAAAAGCGCCATCGACATCGCCGAAGCGACGCCGAACAACGCGGAAGCGATCCTGCGCAGCACCCTGCGCGGCATCCGCAACGGCCTCATCCGCTCCATCGACCGCTTCAAGCGGCAGCTGCTCTACATGCCCGACGAGGCGAAAGCGCTGCTGATCGGTGACTACACCGTCCTTCAGAATGAGCTGCAGCAGGCCGACGCCCTCTTCAGCCAGGTCGTGCTCGGCGTCGCTGAACAGAGCTGCACCAATACGCAGATGATCCTCGAGAAGGTGAGCAGTGAGATCCACTTCGACATGGAGGAGCTGGTCCATATCTCCAAGGAGACGGTCGAGGTGATGCGCGACCAGCTCAGCGCCCTGGCCAAGGGTGCCGTCGTGCGCGGTTCAAAGGTACTCAATTCGGAGACGGCCAAGGAGGCCAAGCGGATGGGGATTCAGGCGTGGAGCAGCGCGAAGATCGCAATCGACAACGCGATCAAGTCGGCCAAGGAGCGTATGGACCGCAAATAGTGCGGACGCGCCCTAGAGGTCGCGTGCCAGCGTAAACATGTCGGAGAAGTCCGAAGAGAAGTCCTTACAGCGGTCGCAGATCGGATCGCCCCCCTTGTAGGGGAAGGGGCAGCGGCACTCCCGACACTGCACCATCTCGTAATGGACCAGGGTGCGGGTCCGGTTGTAGACCATCTCGACGAGGTCGACGCCCGGTTTCGTAGCGATGGCATCAGTTTTACAGATATCCTCGCAGATCCCGCAACCGATACAGTTCCCCGCGATGAAGTTGATACCGTGCTTATCCCCCGTCGCGAAGATCGCCTCGGTGGGACAGAACTGCAGACAGTCGCCGCAGTTCGTACACGCCTCGAAGCTGACCGCCTTGTCAAAGAAGAGGGGGCTCGTCCCTTCGAAAGCCGTCTTCGCGAACTTGGAGAGGTTCTCCTTGATCGCATTTTTGAGCAACAGGTTTTTCAACGGCAGCTTCGCACCGCCCCCACGCTGATGTTCAAGGGTGATGCCCTCTTCAGCCGAGGTCTCGGCGATCCCTTCTTTAGCCTTATCGAACGCCTTGCGGAAGAGCGCGCGGCGGGTATTCTCCTCCGGCTTCTCCTCGATCGTCTCGACCCTGCACTCCATGCCGACCTCGGCAAAGAAGGTGTTGGCGGCAGCGATGGTACCACGGATACGCGCTTCGAGCTTGCCGTCCGTGTTCAGGGCACATCCTTCGCAGTGGGCCATGTCGCAAAGCGGCGCCGCTTCCGCGCGCAGTCCCATCGTGATCAGGTGATGCACGTCGAAGACGCCCAGACAGGGGGTGTTCTTCTTGCACGAAAGACTCTTCTCCTCCGCCTCGCGGAAGGCAACCGTGAAAGCGTTGGGGTCGAAGTTCGCGATGGTAAGCGCCTCCGTCGGGCAGCTGCCGATACAGGCGGCACACTCGATGCACTCGTTGTCAAAGAGGGTCAGCTTGTTACGGACGATGTGGAAGGCCCCCTTCGGGCAGATCTCGATACAGCGGCGGCAGTCGTTGTGGTAGTACTCGTTGCGCAGACAGTTGGTGCCGCTGTAGGCGAAAATTTCCGCCTTCTGGACGAAATTAAACTGCCCCATGCGCCGCCTCCTGTTTCAGGTAGGCGTAGTCCGCCACGAGGAACTCCGCCATAAAGTCGCAGATGTCGCGGTAGAAGGGCGTCGCCGCCATACTTTTCATGCCGAGCATATAGGGGATGACCCAGCCGACGAGGTGTTCCTCGAGGAACTCCTTCTGCGGGGGGCGTTCGTTGCGGTAGACGAGGGTCTGCATAAAGGCGAACTCGATACTCAGGTGATCCGGGGCCATGATCTCCGTCTGGTTCATGTCGACTTCAAAGCCGTGGTTGAAATAGAAGGCCATAACGGGGTTCTGCAGACCGACGAGGGACTCGCTTTTCGCGTCGAGCACGAAGGATTCGATCGGCTGTGTATTGACGATGAACATGGAGGTGTAGTCGCCGTTGAGGGCGTCGTAGATGGCCGCGTCGCTGTTTTCCGCGAACCACTGCTGCGTCGCATCGCCGATCATGCCGAGCAGCTCCTCGTTGGCACGCAGGTCCCTGATAAATTTCATATCCGGGATGTCGCTCATCACCCGCGACAGAAATGCGTAGATATAGAGCCGGTACTCTTCGTTCATGGGTTTCCTATCCTTCTTGCGCTCACACGTTTATGTCAGCGTTTTTACCATAGCTTGCCTTACAGGCGTCCTAACGATGGGAGCTAATTCCACTGTACTGCAGTTGCGTTCGTATGGGAAACGGTGGGCGGGAAGCACGTTCAGTGCAGGGGAATGGGCTCAAAAGCCAGGGCCCGAGGGGCCCGGAAATTAGAGGCAGCCTTTGAAGAAAGACTTTTTCGGTGGCGGCGGAGCTTTGAACTCATGGGCAACGATCGTGCCTGAGCTGGCGTCGTATTCGCCGACAATGGTAACCGCGTTGCGGCTGACACCTTCGTCAAACTCTGCACGCGGCAGGTGGGACGTGTCGAGCTTGTAGATCTTGCCGTCATCGTGGGAAAAGAGCACCAGCGGCGTATTGTTGTCGACGCCGGCGTCCGTCTTTTTGAAACAGCCGTCGCTGCCACAGGCGTAGTTCTCCATGTAGCAGTCTCTGAAAGCCCCCTGCTCGGCGCAGGATTGCGTCGTCAGGAAGCCCTCTTTTTCAAATGCATCGGCAGCGAAGAGGCTTGTCGCCGTCAGTGCCGCCATAGCCAGAGCGAATTTTTTCATTATTCTACCTCCGCTTTCAAGGTCTGGAGATACGCGATAATGTTGTTCATCGTCGCTTCGTCCAGCCAGCTGTAGTCAGTCATGGTGGAGGTACGTTTGCCGTTCTCCTCCATGTACCACATGTAGTTGCTGTGCGCGTTGCGGTTGTAACCCGGTACGACGACCGCAGACGGGTTGACCAGGGACTCGCGCAGGTAGCCCGCAGTTGCGTAACCGCCGATGTTCGCCAGACCCGGAGCCATCAGGTTCGCCGGATCTGTCGCTTCGACCTGGTGACAGCCGTTACAGCCGTTGGCCGCAACCGCTTCTTTACCGGCCGCAGCATCACCTTTTGCAGGTGTGCCGAGGGCTTCGATCAGTGCGTCGCCGCCTTTTTCACCCTCGATCTTCACGGAAACCCATGAACTCAGCAGCTTCAGACCGTTACGGCCCATTTTGCCGCCGTCCCAAACCGCGAACGCGACCGGAATCGCACCTGCATGCAGGTTGACGTAACCGTCTTTCATGGGACGGGAGAGTGTACCCGCCCAGTTGTCACCGTCGCGGCCGAGGCGCGCGTAGGAGCGGTTACTGCCGTCTTTGATCTCTGTCATGGAACGGAAACCTTCACTGACGAACGTACGCTCGTAGTCGTTGGAACCCATCTGCTTGACCTTGGCGTCGAATGCCGCCAGTTCCTTATTGAAGAGGTCTGTCTGGTTGCGGTTTACCTGGTAGGAGACGTCGCCTTTGCCGTTAGGCTCGTAGACGCCTTTTGCCGCTTTTTGCAGGTGAACCATGACCGGGCGCTCAGCGGAGCCCATACCGATGTACGGCAGGGCGTTCGGCTCGTCGAACTTCTCGGCGAACTGTACCGCGAAACCGTCACCGTAAACGTCCGTCTTGTAACCTTGCTGGATGTTCACGGTGCCATCTGCCCATTTAATCATAAAGGCGATGTCGTTTCCATTATGAACGGCGGCTACTTTCGCTGTTTTAGCTTTGTTGCCTTCGTTAAGCGCGTTGGCGTTCTTGTCATTCATCTTGATCGTCGTCTGCGGGTAAAGCGTGACGTCGGAGAACTTCGCTTTGGCCCAGACCGGAGAACTGAAGTTGACGCGGCTCAGGCTGTCATCTACTTTTACGGCCGTGATGGCAGCGTTAGCCGCCATCAGGGATGTCGTTACGACACCCACAGATACCAGAGTACTGAGTAATTTTTTCATTAGTGGTGTCCTCCTGCCTTGTGTTCGCCGCCGTGGAAGAAGTTCATTTTGAACGACGTATCCGTGTGTTTGCCGGCGATGTAACGCGTATCTACCGGTGCAAGGGCGTGCTGACCGTTCTCTTTCGCCACGTGCTGGTAGTAGTTGTTGTCCAGGCGGAACATATCAGCGTGCTGGTAGGCAATCAGGATGTCCATCAGTTCGCTTTCACCCGTCTCTTTGCGCTTCTGCATCTCGGACTTGAGTGTCTTGATCGCTTCGTGGACTTCCGGCCCGAACAGCTTCTCAAGCTCCTCTACCGGCAGACGCGTAGAGCCCTCGATGATCTTGCCTTCGGCGTCGAATTTCGCCGGAGATTCGGTCGGCGGTACGTAGTAAACGTTCGGCTGCGTACCGTAGTCGGAGCGCAGACCGAGAGCGACTTTGTACTTGTGAACCAGTTTGTAGACCTGGGACTCTTCGTCGTCAAGGAAGCCTACGAAACGGATACGGCCGACACACTGCTGCGCACATGCCGGCGGGAGGCCCTGCTCAACACGCGGGAAACAGAGGATACACTTCTCGGACTTGCTGATCTTCGGGTTGAAGTAGATCTTTTTGTACGGACACCCCGCGATACAGTAGCGGTAGCCCTGACAGCGGTCGAGGTCGACGAGAACGACACCGTCCTGCTCACGCTTGAAGATCGCGTCGCGCGGACAGGCGCTCAGACAGCCCGGGTTCGTACAGTGGTTACAGATCCGCGGCAGGTAGAAGAAGTAGTTGTCCTGCGGGAATGCGCCGGCACCCTGGTCTTCGTCCCAGTTCGGACCCCAAGTCGGCTCGACGTTCGGCTCAAAGCTCGCGCCGCCCGCAAGGGCATCGTAGTTGTAATCCCAGGGCACACCGTAGTCTGCCTCAAGGTTCGGGATAACACCCGGCTGGAGGTCGCCGGCCGCGTCAAAACCGCCGCCCAGCTCCATCCAGTTTTTCGGGTAACCCGTACCCGGATATGTTTCGACATTGTTCCAGTACATGTACTCGCGACCGTTACGGTTGGTCCATTGCGTCTTACATGCTACGGTACATGTCTGGCACCCGATACATTTGTTCAGGTCCATTACCATTGCTAATTGTCTTTTAGACATCTATGTCCCCTTCTTATACGTTTGCTTTTTCGTAGTTAACGGCGCCGTCGTATGCGTACTGGTTACCGTCCCAGAGACCGCCGAATTTCAGGTGGCCCCATCCGTCTGCGACTTCGAGGAGGTTCAAGCTCGTCGGTACGACTTCGTTGTGACCCTTGTTGAACTTGTACATGTACGGTTCCCATCCGTGCTCCATGACCAGGCCGTCAGCCGGTGCGGAGGAGCTCACTTTCGCCATCGCGTAGAACTCGCCCAGGTTGTTAAAGATACGGATCGTGTCGCCGTCTTTGATACCCTTCGTCTCTGCGACCGCGCGGTTCACTTGAACCGCCGGAACACCGCGCTGCAGACGCAGCAGGGTACGGGACGTCTTGTAGTTCGAGTGGATCGACCAGCGCGCGTGCGGTGTCATCAGGACGTACGGGTACTTCGTGTTCTGCGGGCGGATGCCCTCCATACCGGTATTCGTGTTCGCACCGAGGCGGATGAACATATCATGGTCGACGTAGAACGTCTGGCGACCGGAAACTGTTTCGAGGCGCTCGAACTTGTAGAGGTGGTTCTCCATGGAGCTGTACGGTCTATCGGAGTAGAGCGGAGAGGACTTCGCCGCCTTCTCGTTGATCAGCAGGAAGCCGCCCGCTTTGTACATTTTTTCCATCGTCCACGGTTCGTACTGTTCACACTTCTCGAGGGCTGCCTGGACCGCCATCTTGTCGGTACCGAGGTAGACTTCGCCCGCACCTTCGGACTCCTCGTCGGTGTTGGTGTACTCTTTGTGGAAGATTGTCAGGTCACGGTAACCCGGCTTCGCGTAGCGCTTGTCTTCTTTGACCTTCGCCTTTTCTACGTTGCCCGGGCGGTTCGCGATCTCTTCGAGTTTCTTCGCGAGCAGGGTGAACATGCTCCATTCGTCCATCGCTTCACCGATGTTCTTGATGTTCGCAACCGGCTGTGCCAGGTTCGTGAAGCGGTGGTAGCCCGGTGACGTACGGAGGTCGTAGACCTCGTAGTGGGACTTCGCCGGAAGCAGTACGTCCGCGTACTGAGCGGTTTCGCTCATGCGGTAGTCGACATAAGCCAGGAACTTCATCTTGCTCAGGTATGCTTTGCGGTACTCGTTACCCTTGTTGCGGCGGAAGATGGAGTCCGCGACGATCAGTGCCGTATCCGGTTCCCACCACGGTTTGCTCATGTTGCCATGGTCGGACTCGGCGTTCGCCTTGCCGTTTTTACCCTGGGCGAGCAGCTCTTCGACGACCGTGATGTACTCGTCTTTGCTCATACCGTTCTGGGCACGCTTGACATCTTCGTCGGAGAAGTACTGCTTGAAGGTATCAAGACCGTTACCCATGACGAATTCGCCGACGAAGCCCGAACCGAAGCGCGGGGAGTACTTGCCGCTGAAGCCGGAGAGGGCGCCAAGGCCGGAGAGGGTGAACTCATTCTCCGTGTTCAGACCACCGTACGGTCCCATGCGGCCCGTCAGACCACAGATGGACGACACGTTCCAGATCGTCATCATACCGTTGAAGTATTTGTTCAGCGAGAAGCCTGTCGTAATCTCGACGACTTTCGGCAGGGCGATGCTGCGAGCCAGTTCGCGTACCGTATCCGGGTGAACGCCCGTGATCTCCTGAGTTTTCTCCGGAGCGAATCTCGCTGCGGATTTCTTCAGCATTTCGAAGACCGTCGTCACTTCGCGGGTGTGTCCGTGAACGTCTTTGATCTTCCATGTACCTTCCAGGGCCGGTTTGACGTTATCCGGCAGGCGGAGGGATTTGACCTCGGAAGTTTCGGTACCCGGCATCAGGTACGGCTTGCCATCCGTCGTATTCATACAGTAGAACTGCTCGTGGAACTTATGCTCGTCCTCTTTGTTCTCGGCGTGCTCGAGGTCGTGGCGGCGGATCATCTTCTGCGTTTCGACGTCGACAAGGAACGGCAGGTCGGTGTAGACCTTCATGAACTCCGGCTTGTAGAGTTTCTCTGCCAGGATCGTCTGGATGACGCTCATCGCGAGGATGTTGTCCGAACCGGCTTTGACCGGGATCCAGAGGTCTGCAGACTTCGCAGTCGCGTTGAATTCCGGGGTGATAACGATGATCTTCGCACCGTTGTATTTGCCTTCCCATACGAAGTGGGCATCCGGGATACGGGAATCGGAGGGGTTACCGCCCCACATAACCGCCGTGTCGACATTGTACATGAAGTCCCACGTACAGCCGACGTTACCTTCGCCGTAAGCTACCGCCGCACCGGAGAACATGTCGCCCAGGTAGGAGGAGGGGTAGATACGGTAAGCACCGAGCTGTGTGGAGAAGCGCAGCGGCGCACCGCGGCGGCCTTCCGTCAGAAGACCCGTACCGGCGTGAACCATCAGTTTCTCAGGTCCGCGCTCGGGGTCAGTCTGGCAGTCGAAGATCTGCTGACAGATAACCTCTGCAGCCTCGTCCCAGCTGACGCGTTTCCATTTGCCTTCACCGCGCTCACCGACGCGTACCATCGGGTAGAGGATACGGTCTTTCTGGTACATGACCTGGGAGTGCTGGACGCCCTTGTTACAACCGCGCGGGTTGAAGTCCGGGATCTTCGCATTGATGACCGGGTAGCGCGCGGACTGGTTTTCACGGGTTACGACACCGTTGTGGGACCAGACTTCCCATGCACAGTTACCCTGACAGTTGACACAGTGGTAGGCGAAACCGTGCTCTTCTTTTTTACCGTATGTAAATGCAAACTCGTTGCGGTACATCGCTTCCGTATAGTTAGTGTTCGGATAATCGTTCTTGCCGTTCTCAACGGAGAGGGCTTGAGTTTTTGCGAACAGACTACCTTGTGATGCAACCAACGCAGCCGTCATACCTGATACTTTCAGGAAGTCCCTGCGTTTATTATTCATTACTTTCGTCATACCAGCCTCTCTTATTTCTTAATCGGTAGGTTCATGTCATTGCCCCAGCCATCCCAGCTACCGGTGAAAATTTTCGCATTCGGGTAACCGAGAAGTTCGAGCGCCGTGATAATCTCCGAGCTGCGGCCCGTACCTACGTGACAGTAAGCGTAGATCGTCTTATCTTTTGTGACCCCGTAGGAGTCGAAGACCTGCTTGAGTTTTTCGGCAGTGCGGAAAGAGAGCTTGTTGTCGCCGTCGGAAATTTTCTTCCACTCAATGAAGGTTGCGCCCGGAACGTGGCCGCCGCGTGCGACGTTGTCCATTTTGCGCTCGCCGATGATTTCTGTCATACCGCGCGTATCAATAATGACGTATTTGGACTCTTTACCCTTCGCAACGATGTCCGCGGAAGCCGCAGCAACCTCATGCTTCGCCGCCAGGTGCGTCAGGTCGAGATTTTTCGGGTCAATCTTGTAATGCTTCGGCGTGACTTCCTCTTTGCCTTTGACGACAAGCAGCTTCGGCTCCAGTGCCTCAAGTTTTTTCTCAAGTTCTGCCTGCTTCGCATCGTTGGCCTTGACCGATTTCTCCAGTGCCGCCTTCTCTGCTGCACTTACTTCGACCTTGCCTTTTTTGACGTCTTTGAGCTTCTTCGCGTCTTTCTTGCCGTCTTTTTTGACCTCGCGCAGCTCCTGGTAGTACTTGTCGTACTCGATCTGGGCCGGGTCGATCGCTTTGATACCCTCGCGGCCGCCGTTAAGGATCTTGACGTTCTTGTGGCCGTAGCTTTTGAAGAATGCGTAAACACCTGTAGCGTTGGGACCTTTGAAGTCGTCGTATGCGATGACCATCATGTCATTGCTGATCCCCTTGCTGCCGATGTATTGCTCGGCATCGTCGATACAGCGGAATAGCGGGTCGCATTGCATATTCCCCATAATGTCAGAGTGGTGCAGGTGGTGAGCGTACATCTCAACCGAACCTTTGATGTGACCGAGTTCGTTGATGTCCGGGCTGTCGCCGGAGACGAACATTACTTTTGGATTACCGATCAGCTTGATCGCCTCTTCAACCGAAATTAGGATATCATTTTTCTCATATCCGTTTCCGGCCATGGCAGGGACAAGTGTCAGTGTTGCCGCGACAAGGAGTGTCTTGAGCAATCTCTTCATCCGTGCTCCTTTTTTGAATGTGTGCAGTATTTGCATTTAATAACGGAATAACTCAACAATTATAGTGCGATAAATTCTGCCCTCCCTTAAGAAACGGTTTCGGTGTGATAGAGATGTGATAAAGATTACCAAACGAAACACGAAACCCGATAAGATTTTATAATACAAATTATTGTATAATTTCAATCAATGAATAGCATAAGGCATGCCTTCCTGCGGGGTTTCTGGAGGTTAAAATGTTTGATGTTTTTAAAACTAGACTTTAAATTTAATCTAAATATTATTCTTAACAAGCTTGTAGTTTTATCAACTAGTCAGGGCCGCTTA
>QKCD01000113.1 GCA_003245815.1 Sulfuricurvum sp. | reverse complement strand
GACTATGGCTATGGAAAAGGTACACATCGGCACCTCCGGATTCTATTACGATCACTGGATCGGCCGATGCTATCCCGAAGGGAGCCCGAAAAAAGCGCTGCTCCCCCTCTACGCCGGCACCTTTGCGACGGTGGAGATCAACAGTACGTTCTACCACTTCCCCCGTACCGGCACCCTCGAACACTGGCTGGAGGTGACGCCGGAGGAGTTCTGTTTCAGCCTCAAGGCGCACCGCGGCATCACCCACCTCCGCCGGCTCGACCATGCCGGTGACGCGCTGCACGCCTTCATGCACCAGATCACACCGCTGCGGCCGAAGCTCGGCGTCATTCTCTTTCAGCTTCCCTCCTCGCGGGAGCGGGACCTGCCGATGCTCGAGGCCTTTCTCTCGGAGCTGCCGCCGGGGTACCGCTACGCCTTCGAGTTCCGCCACGGCTCCTGGATCGACGACGCCCTCTTCGAACTGCTGACGCGCCGCGGCATCGGCTTCTGCATCAACGACTTCGACCGCATCCAGACACCGTGGGCCGCCACGGCGGAACACGCCTACATCCGGATGCACGGAGCGCAGGGGCGCTACCGCGGCCGCTACGACACGGGGGCGCTGCAGCGCCTCGCCGCCGAGATCCGGACCCTGCATGAGGCGGGGAAAGAGCTCTTCTGCTACTTCAACAACGACATGGAGGGGTTCGCCTGGGAGAACGCCCGGAAACTCCGGACGCTGCTCGAAGGGGAGGGGGAAACGAAGAGGCCGGAAGGTATAATGACGCTATGACACTGCAAGCACACGAACAGCTCGTCGCCGCCCTGCTCGAGGCCCTTCCCGATGCGAAGGCGGTCCGGACGCACATCTCCACCGTCATCCTCAACGGGGATGTCGTCTACAAGCTGAAGAAGCCGGTCGATTTCGGCTTCCTGGACTACTCGACCCTGCAGAAGCGCCACCACTGCTGCCTCGAAGAGCTGCGCAGCAACCGCCGTTTCGCCGCGCCGCTCTACCTGGGGATCGTGACGATCACCGGTACGCCGGAAGAGCCCGTCATCGAGGGGGAGGAGGAGGTGATCGACTATGCGGTGAAGATGCGCCGTTTCGACGAGGCGCAGCAGCTCGACCACGTCGCCGAGCGGGGCGGGCTCGCCCCCGAGGCGATGGACGTTGTCGCGGCGACGATCGCCGACTTCCACCGCGACGCCGAAGTGGCCGAAGCGGGGGAGGAGTATGGCACCCCCGAGCGGGTCCTCGCCCCGATGCTGGAGAACTTCGCCCTCCTGGAGCGTCTGCTCGACGACGAGGGGAGCCTCGCCGTACTGGAGGACCTCCGGGCCTGGACCCTGGAGACCCACGCCCGGCTGAAGCCGCTGCTGAAGCGGCGCAAGGCGCAGGGGAAGGTGCGGGAGTGCCACGGCGACATGCACCTGCACAACATGGCCTACTTCGAAGGGGAGTTGCTGCTCTTCGACGCCATCGAGTTCAACCCCTTCCTCAGCCACATCGACGTTATCAGTGACCTCGCCTTTTTGCTGATGGACCTGGAGTACCGCGGCCTGCGTGCGTGCAGTCACCGCCTGCTGAGCGCCTACCTCGAGTGGACGGGGGATTATGAAAGCGTCGGAACGCTCAACCTTTACAAGAGCTACCGGGCGCTGGTCCGGGCCAAGGTGGCGGCGCTGCAGCTTGATCAGACCCCCGATGCCGATGCGCAGGCGGCGCTCTACGGCGAGATCGGCCGTTATATCGCCCTGGCGCAGAGCTATACGGGGCGGCCGAAACCGTTTCTGGCGATCATGCACGGCTGCTCCGGTTCGGGCAAGAGCGTCGCGGCGCTGCAGGCGGTGGAGCGTTTCGGGGCGCTGCGGATCCGCTCCGACGTCGAACGCCGTCGGCTCTTTCCCGACGGGGAAGAGGGGCGCTACGGGGCGGAAGCGACGGAGGCGACCTATGCACGCCTGGCCGATCTGGCGCGGGGCGCAGTGCTGGAGCACCGCAGCGTCGTCGTCGACGCGGCTTTCTTGAAACGGTGGCAGCGTAAACGGTTCGAAACCCTCGCCCGGGAGTGCGGGGTGCGCTGGTGCATTCTTGACATGGCCTGCGATGTTTCCTTGTCGCGTGCGCGGGTGGAGGCGCGGCTGAAGGAGGGGAGCGACCCCTCCGAGGCGGACACGGAGGTACTGCGGCTGCAGCTGGCCGCCGCGGAGCCCCTGGAGGCGGGCGAACGCGCCTGTGCGCGCCGCATCGACGGCACGACGCACGAGGGGACGGCGGTGGACCTGGTCAAGGCGTTGGGGTGAGACGCTACCCGTCGGTCGAAGCCGCGATCCGTTCCCTCAGCAGCCTGGTGGCGGAGATCGCCGTCGTCGAAGAGGCGGGGCGGCTTGAGGCCTATATCACCCCCGACCTCGCCGAAGCGGCGCGCCTGGGGATCGTCAACCTGACCGAGGAGATCCGCTGGTACGCCGTGGAGCTCTACAACATGCATGCCCCCGACGCGCTCAAGGTCACAAGCTACCATGTCGCGCCGTATCCTCTCCCCGAAGCGGTCGACGCGGCGGCGCTGGCGGCGTGGCGCGGCGCGGCGGCACATCCAGGGAACGCTGCACCCGACATCGACGACGCGACCTACCGCCTGCTCAAAGAGGAGATCGCGCATCTGACGGAGCGCCCCGTCTACCCCGCCTCGCACTTCGAATTCGACCTTGGCCTCGATTCGCTCGACCACGTAGCGCTCTTCGCCTTCGTAGAGGAGAGTTTCGGGGTCGTCATCCATGACCGGGAATTCGCGGCGATGATGACCCCCGAAGCGCTCTGGCGCTACGTCAGGGCGCACCAGCGCCGCACTTCCCCGCGGCCGGTCGGCTGGTCCGAGCTGCTGCGCAGAAGGGCGGGGACGCCGCTACAGGCTTCGCCCTGGGCGCTGCGTCTCTTCCGATGGCTCGCCCTGCCGCTTTTCCGGCTCTATTTCCGCCTGCGTGTCGGCGGCAGGGAGAAGATCCCCAAAGGCCCCTGCATCATTGCCCCTTCGCACCAGAGCATGCTCGACGGCTTTATCATCATCGCCTCGCTGCCGTCGCCGGTGCTGGAGGAGACCTTCACCCTTGCCTTCGACCTCGTCTTCGGGCGGGGGTGGATGACGCCGGTGGCCCGCTACGGCCAGCTCGTGCTGATCGACGTCAACAACGACCTCAAGGCCTCCGTCGAGATGAGCGCCGTGCCGCTGATGCAGGGAAAGAACCTCGTCGTCTTCCCCGAAGGGGCCCGCAGCCGCGACCGCGAACTGCTGGAGTTCCGCCCCCTCTTCGCGATGCTCGCCATCGAGTTCGGGGTGCCGATCGTGCCGGTTGTGCTCGACGGTACCTTCGAGGCGTTGCGGGCGGGGATGCTTTTTCCCCGTCCGGCAAAGGTCGTGGTGGAGTATCTCGAACCGATCTATCCGGAAAGGGGCGAAAGTGCGGAGATGTTGAGTGCGCGGGTAAAACGGGTAATCAAAGGGGAGATGGAGGCGTTAAGAGGGTGACGGGGCGGGGAGTCCCGCCTGCCGTCAGGGGATGATGGCGCCTTCGACATCGATGTCGGTGTCGATATGCAGGATCACCTCCTCGCCGCCGAAGGAGCCGGTGTAGGCGTTGTAGCCCTCCAGCCCCGCCGACATGTCGGCATCGTAGGTGAAGCCGTCAAGGGCTACCGTATCGCCGGCGTCGCCGTCGATATGAAGGATGTCGTAGCTGTCACCCAGCACACCGCGGACGTTCTCGGGGGAGAGGGTCTGCAGGTATTTGCCGGCATCGCCCGTCCTGAGGTCGATGTGGGTGATGTCGCTGGCCATGGCGGCGAGATTGTCGAAATCGACGCTTTGGGTATCGCCGGAGGCCAGGTAGTCGTCGACGTAGAGGGTGTCGCCGTCATAGGTGCCTCCCGCCATATGGCTGATGTCGACGTCGACGGTCGCCGTCGTCGTGCCGCCGCTGCCGTCGCTGAGCTCGTAGGCGAAGCTGTCCGTCGTCGGCGCATCGCCGTCCCACGAGGTGACGCCGCTGGGATCGTAGAGGATGTTGCCCTCGTCGTCGACGCTCACCACCGCTCCGGAGGCGAGGGTGATGCTGCTCGCGAAGCTGCCGCTTTCGGAATCGCTTACCCCGGTGATGCTCAGGGTATCGCCGTCGAGATCGCTGTCGTTGGCGATCAGGTCGTCGACGGTGAAGTAGAGCGGGGAGCCTACCGTAAAGGAGTCCGTACCGTGATTGGAAGCGAGCACCTGGTCGACGGAGAAGGCGTACTCCTGCGCGTCGGGATCGGCGGGCACCGGGTTGTAGATCTCGATCGTGTCGAACTCGGTGGCGTAGTCGAGGACGAGGATCGAGTCGTTCGGGTTGCCGCTGTTGGTGTAGGTGCCGCTGTCGATGATCGTGTCACCGTTTTTGATCACCCACTCCGCCGTATCCCATTTGCCGAAGTTGCCGAAGTCGATATGGGCCAGCTTGATCGTCGCGTCAAAGACGAAGGTGATCCCCTCGCCGGGGTTGACCATCTGCGACGAGTCGTTCGTCGGGTAGCCGTCGACCCCCATCGTCGGTCCGCTGCCGTCGACGGAGAGGCCGTTGATCGGCGTGATCGTGACGTGCTCGTTCGTGTAGTCGTTACCGGCATTGAGGTCATAGTTCCAGGTCGAGCTGTAGGTGACCGCCGTCGTCACACCGGCATCGTCGAGCGCTTCGGGCGCGTCGTTGACCGGAGCGACGGTGATGTCGACCGTCGCCGAATCGCTTGCCCCGTTGCCGTCGCTCACCGTATAGGTGAAGCTGTCGTCCCCGTTGTAGTTGGCATCGGGGGTATAGGTAAAGGTACCGTCCCCGTTGTCCACCACGCTGCCGTGGGCCGGCTGGGTGAAGCTCGTGATGGTGAGCGTATCGCCGTCGATGTCGCTGTCGTTGGCGAGCAGGTCCGCCGCGGCGATGACAAGGGCGACGTCCTCATCGGTCGCAGCCGTGTCGTCGATCGCCACCGGGGCGTCGTTGAGGGGGTTGACCGTGAGGCTGACCGTCGCCGTATCGGTGCCTCCCGCCCCGTCACTGATCGTATAGGTGAAGCTGTCGGGGCCGTTGTAGTCTGCGACCGGCGTATAGGTGACGGTACCGTCGGCGTTGACGACGGCGACGCCGTGGGTCGGCTGGGTGACGGCGGTGACGATCAGCACGTCGCCATCGATGTCGCTGTCGTTGTCGAGCACTTCGATGACGGTGCTGCTGTCCTCGTCGAGGGCGGCGACGTCATCGACGGCCACCGGCGCGTCGTTGAGGGGATTGACGGTGACGGAGACAAGGGCCGTGTCGGTCGCGCCGTCGGGGTCGGTCACCGTGTAGGTGAAGCTGTCGGCGCCGTTGTAATTCGCGACCGGCGTATAGGTGACGGTGCCGTCGGCGTTGACGACGGCGACACCGTGCGCGGGCTGGGTGACGGCGGCGACGCTCAGCACGTCGCCGTCGATGTCGCTGTCGTTGGCGAGCACGTCGATGACGGTACTGCTGTCCTCGTCGAGGGAGGCGACGTCATCGACGGCGACCGGCACGTCGTTCACCGGGTTGACGGTGACGGAGACGAGGGCCGTGTCGGTCTCGCCGTCGGCGTCGCTTACCGTATAGGTGAAGCTGTCGGGCCCGTTGTAGTTCGCAACGGGGGTGTAGGTGACGCTGCCGTCCTCGTTGATCGCGACGACGCCGTGTGCGGGCTGGGTGATGCCGACGACGCTCAGCGTATCGCCGTAGTCGGGATCGCTGTCATTGGCGAGGACGTTGATCGTCACGGTACTGTCTTCGTCGAGCTCCGCGGCGTCGGGTGCCGCTACCGGCGGCTCGTTGAAGTCCTCGTTGTCCTGCAGTTCGGAGGCGATGGCTGCCGCACCGAAGGCGGTCGGGCGCAGCGAGACGTCGACGTTACCGCGGGCATCGCCGCGCACCTCGTAGGGGACGTCCATCTGCGCCGGGTCGCCCGGGGTCTCTTCACCGGCCGCGGTTTCGCCGAGGTCGGAGGGATCACCCCCTTCTGCCAGTGCGGCCTGCAGTGCTTCGACGTCGATACTCGTACCCTCTTCGACGGCGGCGAAGACGGAGTGGTCGATCAGAACCTCCTCGTCGCCGCCGAGAGTCAGAACACGCCCCCCATCCAGTTCCAGTACGAGTGACGCCTCGGCACTCAGCGTCTGGACCACATCATTCTCTTCAATCACGTCACCGGCTTGAAGGACCTTGATCGTACCGTCCTCTTTGGTGACGGCGACGTTTCCGCTTGCTTCTTTGACGGTTCCAACTACCTTTGCCATGACGTACTCCTTGATGTAGGTTGATAGATACTACTATTGTAGGAGCTTCGGCGGGGGAATGCTATTGTACGATGGTTCAAATTCGGGATTTTATATTGTCCCGTGGTCCAATGCCGGAACCATCAGGGGGTGGTCTGGCGCATATAGAGGGCGAGGGAGAGGCGGTCGGCGAGGTGGAGTTTCTCGAAGATGGAGGTGATGTGGGCCTTGACGGTCCGCACCGTGATTTGAGTGCGTTCGGCGATCTCGTGGTTGTTCAGTCCCTGGGCGACGAAGGCGGCGATCTCCCGCTCACGCGGGCTCAGCTTGCTGAGGCTCTTACGTTCCTCCTGCGTCGCCGTCGGGGCGAAACTCTCCTTGATGAGGATGTCGAGGAACTTCGGGTAGAGCCAGATGTTGCCGTCGGCGATGACGGAGAGGGCGTGCTCGAGGTGGTCGCCGTTGAGGTGGCTGTTGCCGTAGCCGCTGGCCCCCATCCGCAGCAGGCCGATCCCCTCCTGGAAGTGGGGGACGTCGCTGAGCAGCAGCAGGTGCGCCTGCGGGTATTCGAATCGGACCTTCTTCATGAAGCGCGCGATCTCGCCCTCGAAGGAGTTGATGTGCAGCAGAATCGTGCTTTCGGGGGCGTCGTGGAGGTGGCGGATGCAGTCGTATTCATCCCGGCAGAGCCTGATGCTGTAGCGCCCCTCCAGGACCTCGCTCCAGTAGCGGCAGATCGTATCGCGGTTGGAAAATAGCAGTACGGTTTGCATCAGTGCTCCCTTAGCGCGTTTTGTTTCACTTTGAGGATCGGTTTGAGCAGGTAGTCCAGCACGGTCTTCTTGCCGGTGAGGATGTCGACGTTGACGGTCATCCCGACCATGATGCTCAGCGGCTTCTCGTCGCTGCCGAGGTGTTTCTTGCGGGTTTCGATCTGCACGAGGTAGTAGCTCTGGTCGCGCTCGTCGGTAATGGTGTCGGCGCTGACGTGCTTGACGACCCCCTCGAGGCCGCCGTAGATGGAGAAGTCGTAGGCGGTAAACTTGACCATTGCGCTCTGGCCGGGGTAGATGTAGGCGATGTCGGCGGGGTTGATCTTCGCTTCGACGAGGAGGGTGTCGTCGTCGGGGACGATCTCCATCAGGCTCATCCCCGGTCGGATCACTCCGCCGACGGTGTTGACGAGGATCTGTTTCACGACGCCGTCGACGGGAGAACGTACAACGGTGCGCCGGACCCGGTCGGCGAGGACGGACTGCTCCTCCCTGATGCGGTCGATCTCCGCGACGACCTTGTTCCACTCCTGCTTGGAGCGGTTCTGAAACTCGAAGGTGAGGTCGTTGCGCTTCTTCTCGAGCTCCTCGATACTTGCTTTGATCCGGGCGATGGCATGGGCCGTCGCCTTGTAATCCCCGGTGATCAAGCTTGCCTGGCGCTTGAGCTGCAGGAACTGCACCTCCGAGACGACGTTGTTCTTCGTCAAAGGCTCGGTGATGGCCATCTCCTTCTCGATCAGCTCCTTGGCCTGTTTGAGCTCCGTGCGTTTGGCCCGGGTCTCGAGCAGTTCGTTCTGCCGCTGGGCGATCTGCTTGTCGATGATCGCCTGGGCGTTCTTGAGCTGCTTGATATGGGCGACATAGAGGCTCTGCTCGTGTTCGATCAGCTTGGACATCTCTTCGGCCGCCGGTTCGGGCGTTTGGAACGGGGTCCCTTCCGCTTCGGCCTGGAGACGGTAGGAACGGGCGATCAGTTCGTTCATCTTCAGGCGGTTCTCGTTGAAGGAACCGGCGAAGTTGACGTCGCTGATCTTTACGATCGGCTGATCCTGCGTGACCCGGTCCCCCTCCTTGACGAGGATCTGCTCGACGATGCCCCCCTCGAGGTTCTGGACGCTCTGGATCTTCTGGGAGGGGATCACCTTGCCTACGCCGCGGGTCCGTTCGTCCAGTTCGGCGAAGGCGCTCCAGACGAGCAGCCAGAGAATCCCGATGAAGGCGAGCCAGACGGCAAGGTGCGATTTGGGCGTCTGCTGCTCCAGGACCGCCGCGCTGAGGCTGGACATGTACTCGAGGTCTTCGGCGCTGTAGGCGTCATTCGGGCGGATCGGTTCGCTCGGCTGTTTCATCGGGGACTCACTTGGACGCGTTTGCGCGGTGCCAGTTGGGCGAGGACCTCTGCCTTGGGCCCGTCGGCGGCAATCCTGCCTCCGTCGAGGACGATGATCCGCTCGACGATCTGCAGGGCGGCGGTGTTATGGGTCGAGAGCAGCATCGTCCTGCCCTCGACGTTTTTTCCGATACG
The DNA here is from genome assembly GCA_003245815.1 of Sulfuricurvum sp. Taxonomy (GTDB): domain Bacteria; phylum Campylobacterota; class Campylobacteria; order Campylobacterales; family Sulfurimonadaceae; genus SZUA-415. The sequence goes on along the minus strand of QKCD01000113.1, from coordinate 51,034 downwards.
CTGCAGGAGTTTCCGCGCCGAGGCCTCATCCATCGACTTGACCGGCTCGTCGAGCACGATGACGGGGGCGTCGAGCAGAAAGGCGCGGGCGACCGCAATGCTCTGGCGCTGACCGCCGGAGAGACCGTCGCCCCGTTCGCGTACCGGCATCTCGAACCCCTTGGGGTGGTACTGGACGAACGTGTCGACCCCGGCGATCTTCGCGGCGCGCAGGATCGTGCCGTCGTCGACGTAGGGGGCCTTGGCGACGATATTGGATTTCACTGTCCCCCGGAAGAGGGTCACTTCCTGGGCGACGTAGCCGATATGGCGCCGCAGGTCGGCGGGGTCGATCTGCCCGATATCGATGTTGTCGATGAGGACCGAGCCGCTGTCGGGAGTGTAGAGCCCCAGCAGCAGCTTGAGCAGGGTCGTTTTGCCCGAGCCCATCCTGCCGATGAAACCGACCCGTTCCCCCGGCCTGATGACGAAGGAGACGTTCTGGAGGATCGGTTTGCTCTCGTCGGGGTAGGTGAAGGTGACGTCCCGGAATTCGATGCTGCCGACGAAGCGGGGCGGGTGGAGAAACTCCTTGTGGATCGGGCGCTCTTCGGGGAGCTGCATGATGTTATTGAGGGTGTGGTAGGCGGTCTTGGTATGCTCGTAGTTGGCTGAGAGGGCCGCCACCTGTCCCATCGGTGCCAGCGCGCGCGACGCGAGGATGACCGTGGCGATCAGTCCCCCCATCGAGAGCTCCAGGTCGCGGATCATGTAGACGCCGACGATCAGGATCGCGACGTTGCTCATCTGCATCAAAAAGGCGGTGACGCTGCCGATGGAGTTGGAGAGCAGGCGCGACGCCAGCCCCTTGGAAGCGACGTCCCCGGTCGCCTCCTCCCAGGCGTACTGGGAGTGGTTCCCGATCCCCAGGGTCTTGATCGTTTCCAGGGCGTTGAGGCTCTCGATGAGCACGGCGTTCTTGTAGGAGTTCGCATGGTAGGTACTCTCGACGCTGCGCTGCAGCGGCCCCTTGACGCTGAAGGCGTAGATGACGATCAGCAGCAGGAAGAGGATCGGGATCAGGACGATCGTGCCGCCGATGATGTAGATGACCCCCAGGAAGATGACGGTGAAGGGGAGATCGATAACGAGGGCCAGGGTGGAGGCGGCGAGAAAGGAACGGATGCTGTCGAACTCCTTGAGGTTGTTGGCGAAGGAGCCGACGGACTCGGGGACCGCCGCGAAGTTGAGGTTCATCACCTTCTGGAAGAGCAGCGAGGAGATAATGACGTCGCTCTTGCGCCCCGCCAGCTCCAGGAAGTAGGAGCGGGTCAGCTTCAGGAGGATGTCGAGGACGTAGACGACGGTGACCCCGATCGCCAGGGCGTAGAGGGTCTCGATGGCGTTGTTGGGGACGACGCGGTCGTAGACGTTCATCGTAAAGAGGGGGCTGGCCAGCACGAAGAGGTTGACGATGAAGGAGGCGATAAGGACATCGGCGTAGATCTTGCGGGAGTGGCGGAGGGAGTCCCAGAACCACGACTCCTTGCGGGTGTGGATCAGGGGATCGCGGTGCTCCCGGTACTCCGCTTCGCGTTTGAGGTAGAAGGCGTAGCCGAGGTATTCGTGCTTCAGCGTATCGAGGGTGACGGTCACCTCCGTTCCCTCATCGTCGGGCATGATAATCTGCGCCTCCCCGCGCTCCCGGTCGAGGGACTCGAGGATGCATGCACTCTGTTCGCGCAGGACGAGGATGCAGGGCAGCACCAGCGGCGAGATCTGCTCCAGCGGGCGACGGACGAGCTGCGACTTGTACCCGGCCCGGGCCGCGGCCCGGGAGAAGACGGCCTTGCTTCTGTGCGGCGAAAACATCTCCGCCGTTGCCTTGCCCGGGGCGACGGGCAGGTCGGCGGTCAGCGCTTCGATCGTAAAGGATTTCCCGTACCGCCGCGTATAAAGGGAGAGGCAGACGAGCAGGGGGTCGACACGGTCATCGCTGCGCATAGGATTCCTTTTCTTAAGTCGACTGCTTCGCCAGGCGCATCCGCCGTGTCAGCTCCTGCCATTTCCGAAAGGGCATCCCCTCCATGGCACGGTGGCGCTGCGTGCCGTCCTCGTGATAGGAGACGAACTCCTTGAGGTTGAAGCGGTAGACGGGCTGCAGGCTTTCGCCGAAGAGGCTGGGACGGATCTGCAGGCTGCGGTTGTCCAGGACGAGGGGAACGGCGTCGGGCGTTTCATAATAGGTCAGGACAAAGTGCAGCTCCCCGCTTCCGGGCAGCCGAACGAAGGTGAGGTAGAGCTTCTCCTGCGGCAGCCCCATCTGCAGCAGGGTGAAGAACTTGGCGATGGCGTAGTCTTCGCAGTCCGCCCTGCCGCGGCTGAGCATCTCCAGGGGGGCGGCCCAGTAATCCTTCGTGCCCCAGTTGGCGATGTCGGATTGGTAGGGTACCTGGTTGAAGAAGTCGTTGACGCGGGAGAGCTTCTCGGTGACGGGGGCCGTTTTGTGGCTCTCGACCAGTTGTGAGAGGGCGTTGCGCCGCTGCTGTGCGGAGGCATCGCCGAGCTCCTTCTCCGTCCTTTTGGGCGCCGGTGCACTTTCCATGGCGTGCAGCGGTTTCTGGGCGACGAAGAGGGTGCTCAGTACGAGACTCAGCCTGACGATCGTGCGGCGCATGGTCTGCTCCTAGTAGCTGCTGTTGGCGCTCAGGCTCGATGCGAGCATCCCCATCCCCTCAAGCAGGCGGTACTGGGCCAGCAGCAGGTCGTACTCGGCGTTGACCACCTCCTTCTCGGCGCTGGTGAGTTCGTTCTCCGTATTGAGGATGTCGACGAGGGTCCGGCGCCCGAGGGCGAACTCCTGGTTGTAGGCTTCAAGGGTCGTGACGCTGTAGTCCCGGTGCTCCTTGAGGTAGGGGATCTGCTTGCCGATCTCCGTGTAGGCGGTCCAGGCGAAGCCCAGATTCTCCCTGACCCGGCGCAGCAGGTCGCCCTGGATCGCTTCCTCTTTGAGGATGACGATCTGCTGCTGCTCTTTCCTGGCCATGTCGAACTCGCCGTTGAAGAGGTTGTAGGAGAGGGTGAAGAACACATGGCTGGAGTAGTCCTCGCCGTCGATGCCGGAGACGTTGTAAGAGTCGTCGATGGCGAGCTCTAAGTCGAGTTTGGGGTAGAAGGCCTGTTTGACGACGCCGAGACGCGCCTCGGCCGCGACGATGTTGCGCTGTTGTACCGCCAGGGCGGGGTGGTGCTGTTTCGCTGCTTCAACGGCCCCTTCGAGGGTGGCCGGAAGCTGTTCGGCGAAGACCGGCTTCTGCAGTGTCGCGGGATCGACGCTCAGGCCGTAGATCCGTTCGAAGGTCGTCAGGGCGTCTTGGTAGTTGCTCATCTGGACGACGAGGTTGGAGCGGGCCAGCGAGAGGCGCCCTTTGGATTGGTCGAGTTCGGACTTGGCGCCGAAACCGCTTTCGGTCCGCTCCTGGATGCGGGCGTGGATCGACTCGTGGGTCTTCAGATTCTTCCGGGCGATCGCCAGGAACTCGTACTGCTTCATCAGCGCCAGGTAGGCCTCCGTCGTTTCGAGGCTCAGGGCGTTGACCCGGAAGTCGACGTTCTGGCGGGCCGCTTCGACGCGTGCTTCCTGCTGGTCCATGTTGTATTCGTCGCCGAAACCGTTGAAGAGGTTCTGGCGGGCGGTCAACGTTTTGCCGCGCCGGTAGAGATCTCTATTTACGGGGAAAGTTGCATTGCGTGTCCGTTCCCGGCCGCCGTAGATCGCCACGTCGATGCGGGGCAAGAAGGCTGCCCCCGCCATGGAGACATCCTGGGTCGTCGCCCTGTAGTTCTGGACCGATTCGTTGACGACCGGGTTGGTCGCCGTGACATGCTGTACCGCCTCATCCAGCGTCAGGCCGAATCCCAGTACCGGTATCAGCAGCGGCACGAGTGCCAATGAGAGTCTCCGTTGCATAACTTCCCCTTTGAAATGGTTTATGAAGAGATTATAACCATTGTATCCCGATGAAAATTAAACAGAATTTAATGTTTTTTGGAGGTTTTTTACAAATTTTCGGAGTTTTTCAGGCTTTCACGCACCTCTTTGGCGGTTTTTTCGGCATCAACCTGCGTCAGCAGGAGCGCGCCGAGAATGAAAAAGAGGGCGACGGAGGCGATAGAGATCCGGGAGCTCTGGGTGTAGAGGGCGACGACGGCCAGCAGGAGCGGACCGAGGATGGCGGCGAACTTGCCCAGGAGGTTGTAGAAGCCGAAGAACTCCGCCGCGTAGGCTTTGGGGATCATGCGGGCGTAGTAGGAGCGGCTGAGCGCCTGGATACCCCCCTGCACGAGGGCGATCATCACGGCAAGGAGGTAGAACTCGCGGACTTCCGTCATGGCCGTGGCGAAAAGGACGATCAGCAGGTAGACGCCGATGGCCAGCAGCAGCGCGCGCTTGGTGCCCCAGCGCTCGCCGAGCCGGGCGTAGAGCAGGGTGGCGGGGAAGCCGACGAACTGCACGATCAGCAGGGCGAGGATCAGGTCCGAGGATGCAAAACCGATGGCAATGCCGTAATCGACGGCCATACGGATAATCGTATCAACCCCGTCGATATAGAGCCAGTAGGCGGCCAGAAAGAGCAGCAGGCCGCGCAGTCCGGCGATCCTGCGCAGGGTCTTCGCCAGGCGGCCGTACCCCTCCCGGACGATGGCCGCGGCACTTTGGGAAGCCGCGTGGTTGCGCCGCTCCTCGACGAAGAGCAGCAGCGGCAGGGAGAAGAGGGCCCACCAGAGCGCCACCGAGACGAAGGAGAGCTTCACCGCCGCCGCTGCGTCGGAGATGCCGAAGCTTTCCGGCGCCTGGACCATCCAGACGTTCAGGGCGAAGAGCAGCCCCCCGCCGAGGTAGCCCAGGGCGAAGCCCAGTCCCGAGACCCGGTCGAAGGCCGACTCCTCTGCCACGGAGGGGAGGAGGGCGTCGTAGAAGATGTTGGAGCCCATGAAACCGATGCTTCCCGCGACGTAGAGCAGGGCCGCCGCCTCCCACGCTCCCTGCTCCACCATCGCCAGTCCGACCGTCATCAGGATGCCGAGGTAGGCGAAGAGGAAGAGAAAGCGCTTCTTCAGGCCGCCGGCGTCGGCAATGGCGCCCAGCAGCGGGGCGACGAGGACGATCAGGAGGCTGGCGAGGGCGTTGGCGAAGCCCAGCTGTGCCGTCGAGGTGGTGACGTCGGCGGAGGCGCTGTAGTACTCCTTGAAGAAGAGGGGGAAGAAGCCGGCCATCACGGTGGTCGCGTAGGCGGAGTTGGCCCAGTCGTAAAGGGCCCAAGAATAGAGGGGACGGTCAGCGACGGGCTTCATGCCGGGCCTCCGGAACGGTTCATGCATTGGCTGAGGGAAGTTGTCGAAGCGGCACGGAGTGGGGGGATCGGCGGCACGCAAAACCTTTGGGTGGAAGTTGGCGCGGGAGATCATGCGGAACCTTCCGGCGACAGCTTTTTATTGTAACCAAGCGGCGTTGAAAGTGTGCCATGATGCGCACAACCGCCCCCAGTACCGTCGGCGGGGGAATTTTGATCTCCTTTTGATATGTTTGGTCCTACAATCATAGAAAGCTCCCGTGCGGACTTCTTTGCGGCTGCGCCACCGGTAAAACCGGGAAGGGGTACGCACTACTTCACGAAGGTGAATCTATGCACGCGTCCGGCATCTCCTGGTCGTCGATAGCGGAGAACGTCGTGATCATTCTTCTGGTCGCGCTCCTGTTCATCCAGCTGGCCTTTGCCCTCAACCGATGAAATAGTGACTCTCGGATTTCTGATCGTACGCTCTGCCCTGGCTGCAGCGGGATGTCACCCAAAGAGGGGGAATCAACATTATGGATATCATCATCGCCGGCGCGGGACGCGTCGGCTTCCGGTTGGCCCAGGTGCTCAGCGCCAAGCACAACATCACCATCATGGACCGCAACGCCGAAGCCCTCGGCAAGATCCAGGAGAGCATCGACGTCATGACACTGGCGGGAAACGTTCAGGACCCCGACAGCTATGAAGCGTTGCGGGGACGGGAGGTCGACCTTTTCATCGCCGTCACCGACGTCGACGAGGTCAACCTCGTCTCCTGTATCATCGCCGACGAGAAGATCCGGGTCAAGCGCAAGATCATCCGCCTGCGCAACGACTTTTTCGCCCGCAGCGGCATCGCGGAGAAGATCGCCATTACCGACGCCGTCTTTCCCTACAGCCTCACCGCCGCGTCGGTCAAGGCGCTGCTGGACTACCCCAAGGCGAACAACGTCAAGAGTTTTTCGGAAACGCCGATGAAGCTGATCTCCGTCCGTGTCAATTTCCACCACGGCGGGGAGGACGTCCCGATCGTTCAGATCAATTCGCGGCGGGTCGTGGTCGTGGGGATCGAACGGAAAAAGAACTTCCATGTCCCTACGGATCACGATGCCATCCGCCAGGACGACATGGTCTACCTCTTCGGGGAGGCGGCGGCGATCGAGGAGCTCTGCCGGCGCTTCGACCACAAACTTCCCAAGAAGATCCGCAAAATCGTCGTCCTCGGGGCTGACACCCTCGGGATCGAGATCGCCAAAGCCCTCTCGGTCCACAACGCGACGATCAAGCTGATCGAAAAGGACCTGGAGAAGTGCCGCCGGGCGGCGGAGACCCTGCAGGACAAGGCGACGGTGATCAACAGCAAGTACGGGGACTTCCGCCTCTACCGGGACGAGGGGCTGACGAACGCCCAGATGCTGATCGCCGCGACCTCCAACGACGAGGAGAACATCATCAAGTGCATCGAGGCGAAAGAGCACGGCATCGAGAAGGTGGTGGCGATCAACAACGATATCGAGTACTACAACCTGATGCACTCCCTCGGCCTCGTCATCGTCCGCGGCCCGAAGACGAATGCCTACTACTCGATCATGGAGACGATCGGCTCGAACGAGGCCGTCAATGAACGGCGCTTCTGCGGCGGCGCCGCCATCTCCTTCGTGCGCGATTTGAACGGCTTCCGGGGAACGATCGCCCCCTTTGAGAAGCAGAGCGTCCTCTCCTGCATCGTCTCCTCGGAGGGGGTGCAGCGTTTCGATAGGCCGCTCTACATCAATGAGCGCAGCGTCATCATCACGTTCTGCGCCCGCTACCGCGAGGAGGAGGTCCGCCGGTGGATCAACGATCTCTGAAAAACATCCTGAAGCTGCTCTCGGCGATCGGGACGGGGATCAGCGCCTTTTTCCTGCTCCCCCTCGCTGTCGGCATCTACTACGGAGAGGATGTCCTCCCCTTCGCCTGGTTCGACCTTCTCTTCGGCAGTTTCAACGGCGTCATGTTCCTGCTCCTCTACCGCCACCGGATGGAGCTCTCCCTCAAGGAGGGGATCCTCTCGGTCAACCTCGTCTGGCTGCTTCTGGGAGCCGCCGGGGGGATCCCCCTCTGGCTCTACAGCGACATCACCCTGATGCAGGGGGTGTTCGAGGCGATCAGCGGCTTTACGACGACGGGGGCCACGGTCTACGGCAATATCGAGTCCCTGCCGAAGATGGTGCTGATGCTGCGCAGCCTTATGCACTGGCTCGGGGGGATGGGGGTACTGGTACTCGGCGTGGGACTGCTCTCGCTGATCAACCCCAGCGGGTCGCTGGCCCTCTTCAGAGCGGAGGCGCCGGGCATCCGCCTGGAGAAGGTGACCCCGAAGATCAAGGATACCGCCCTGCGCCTCTGGGCGATCTACCTCCTGCTCACCGTCGTCGACGCGCTGCTACTGCACTGGGAGGGGATGGGGGCGTTCGATGCCCTCAACCACGCCTTCAGTACAATCTCGACCGGCGGTTTTTCGACGAAGGACACCTCTTTCGGGGCCTTCGCCACGCCGGCGATCCTCTGGACGACGACGCTTTTTATGATCCTGTCGGGGATCAACTTCCTCGCGCACCTGAAGCTGCTTTACGGGGATCTCCAGGGGTACCGTTCCGAAGAGACCCTCTGGTACCTGCTGCTTTTCCTCTTCCTCTCCGCTTCGTTGACAATCGTCAGTTTCGAACATGGGGAACATACGCTCGGCAGCGCCGCGACACACTCTTTTTTCAGCATCGCGTCGCTGTTGACGACGACGGGGTTTGCCTCCCTCGATTACGAGCAGTTCGGACCGACGGCCGTCGTCCTCTGCCTCGTCGCGATGCTGATCGGCGGTAACGGCGGGTCGACGGCGGGCGGGCCGAAGGTGATCCGCTATGTCGTCAGCGCGAAGGTGATCGGCGCGGAGATCAAGCGCATTCTCCATCCCAACGCGGTCGTGACCTTTTTCGTCGACCGCGCCCCCCTCTCGGAGACGATCGTTTCGGCGACTTACGGCTTTATGATGCTCTTTGCGGTGACGAACGCGCTCATCGTTTTTTACCTCTATGCGGCGGGGTACGACGCCCTGACAGCTGTTTCGGCATCGGTCGCCTGCGTCACGAACGTCGGCCCGGGATTCGGTGATGTCGGCCCGGCCTGCAATTACGGCGCATTCGGAGACCTCGACATTGCGGTGCTCTCGGCGGGGATGATCCTGGGGAGGCTGGAGTTCTACACCTTCTTCCTGATGCTCGCGCCGACCTTCTGGAGGAAGTTTTAGCCCGGACGCGCTACGATGTGGGGAAATCTCCCCGGACGCTGCCGGGGCGCGGAGGGGGCGGATATGGCGCAGGAGATCGAACGGAAATTCCTCGTCGATACGGGCACAATCGACTGGGAAGAGGCCTCGGGGCGCGAACGGATGCGGCAGGGGTACCTGCTCAACGAAAAGGGGCGCAATATCCGGGTGCGCATCGCCGGCACGCGGGCGTTCCTGACGATCAAGGGGAAAGCCGAGGGGATCACCCGTCCCGAATATGAGTATGCCATCCCCGTCGAAGACGCCGAGGGACTGCTGCGGCTGACCGACGGCCGGCTTATCGAGAAGACGCGCTACTACTTCGAGATTGCGGGGCACACCTGGGAGGTGGACGTTTTCGAGGGGGAGAATCTTGGGCTGATCGTCGCGGAGATCGAGCTCGCGTCGGAAGATGAACCCTTCGAGAAGCCGTTTTGGGCGGGCGAAGAGGTGACGCATAACCCGCGCTACCTGAATGCACAGCTGCTGCTGCACCCCTTCAAAACGTGGGCATAGTATCGCACCCGAACGTTTCGGGAGTGTCGGTACAGGTCGGGGGAGAAGCGCCGCGTGACGCGGCGGAGGCTTACGCCTTTTTCACGTACTCGGCGACGATAACGATCGTCTGGCCGTTGATCTTGCCTTCGATGAATTTCGGGTCGTCGGTGACGTGGATGTTCTTGACGACGGTACCGCGCTTGGCGGTAAAGCCGCCGCCTTTGACGTCAAGGTCCTTGATCAGGCTGACGGTATCGCCCTGCTGAAGGATGTTGCCGTTGGCGTCGCGCTGGACGACGGCATTCTCATCGGTTTTGGGCATGCCCGCTTCGGCCCACGCCTTGGCGTCGTCCTCGAGGTACATCATATCGAGCAGGTCCTGCGGCCACCCTTCGGAGCGCAGGGCGTGGAGCAGACGGTAGGCCATCACCTGGACCGCGGTCTGTTCGCTCCACATGCTGTCGTTGAGGCAGCGCCAGTGGTCGGCGACCGTGGTCTCCGGGTTTTCAATCTGGCCTTTGCAGGTGCCGCAAAGCAGGATCGACTGCTCCGCCGATCCGTCGCTCGGGGCGACTTCGTAAACGCTCAGGTCATGCTCCGCGCCGCAGAGTTCGCATTTACCGCCGCTGCGTTCCATCAACGTCTGTTCTACGCTCATATCAGGGTCCTTCGTTTTTTGGGCGAATTATAGCTTAGTTCGCCGCAAAGCGCAATGTAATGGGATGAGTTGTGATTGAGTAATGAATGGAAAATGATGGTAAAGAGAGGGATAACGCACCGGGCAGCCCCCCGGCAGCGTCACTCGGGCTAGAGGCCGAGCGTCGGAAGGATGTCGAGCAGGCTCCCCGCATTGTCCGTGAGTGTTGCATTGAGCTCGTCGATCACGGTGCCGATCTCCTCGGTGGTGAGGGGCAGACCGGAATCAAAGATCGTGGTATTGAGCTCGACGAGCAGGGTGGTGACATTCGCTTCGCCGATGGAGCTGTTGAGGTCCCCCAGGGTGGAAGCATAGTTGTTGAGCGTCGTGTTAAGGTCACCGAGTAGGCTCTCGAGCTCGGGACTGGTGAGGGTGCTGTTGAGGTCGTTAAGCGTGGTGTTAAGCTCGCTGAACAGGGCCGCCAGGTCGTTGGCGAGGCTGATCTCGACTGTACGGCTCGCCGTTGCAAAGGAGTTGTTTCCTTCACCGCTGATAAGTCCCAGTGCCGTGAAGGTGACGGTGTAGTTGCCCTCACCCGCGTTGGCGAAAGTCTCGTTGACGTCGACGCGGCTCAGGTTGCCCTCGGGAACGGCGGTGCGGGTGTCGAGCAGCGTGCCGTCCTTGGAGAGGAGGACGACCACTTCGAGCATCCCGTCGGGGTCGGTCGCTGTGGCAGTGACGGTGAAGTTCGAGTCGAAAAGCGATACGGCCGACGGTACGGCGATATTTCCGAGCAGGGTCGCCGCATCATCGAGTTCGTCGGTGATCTGGAAGGTCGCGTTGAGCTCCAGCGAACGCCCGTAGCTGTCGAGGCCGACGAGCCCGAATGCGTAGGAGGTCGTGAAATCCACGTTGCCCGCAACGTAGGTGATGTTGTGATCGCTGATCGTAACATTCAGGTCGGCCGAGGTAAAGCGCTTTCCGTCCGTCGAGAGGACGGTGGTATTGTCATCGTCGATGTCGCACAGGTAAAAGAGGGCGGCGTTGGCGATGTAGTCGTCGGCACTGAAAGCGCCGGATGTCGCTTCGACCGCGGAGAGGTTGACATCGGCTAGGGCCTCCAGCAGTGATGCGGGGGGCTCGGTCGTACCTCCACCGGAGCCGCCGCATGCGGTAAGCGCCACCATGGCAGCCAGCGAAATGGCGGACGCTTTCAAAAATCTGATCATGTTCGTTCCTTATACGTGTATGCCGCAGCAGCGCTATTGCGCTCCTACAGAAGCATCAGATTATAGGGAAACAGACTGATTCTAAAGTTAAATAATATTCGGAAAACTTATAGGATTGGATGCCGCCCGATCAGAAGGGGCGGATCCAGCGGATCAGGACGGGAAGCAGCAGCAGGTTGGCGATAAGGGCCATCAGCATCGCCAGGACGGTTAAAAGGCCGAAGTAGATCGTCGGGGTGAAATTGGAGAGTACCAGGACGGAGAAGCCGACGATGATGGCGATGGAGGTGTAGTACATGGCGTAGCCGATCGTCGCGTGGGAACGGTGCATCGCCGCGACATAGTCGCCGTCCCTGGCGACCTCCAGCTTGAAGCGGTGGAGGTACTGGATGGCGTCGTCGACGGCGATACCGAGGCTGATGGCGGCGATGGTGATCGTCATCATGTCCAGAGGGATGTGGGCCCACCCCATGAAGCCGAAGACGACACCGACGGCGATGACGTCGGTTACCATCGCGATGAAGGCGACCTTGGCCGAACGGAAGAGGGCGAAGAACATCAGCCCGAGGATCAGCACGACGAGGCCCAGGGTGAGGATCTGGGAGTTGAAGAGGCTCTGGAGCATGTTGTTGTAGAGCAGCATCATCCCCGCAAGCCGGACGTTCTCGGCGGGAATGCCCGCCTTTTCCGGCAGTTCGCGCATGATCCGCTTGAGCAGTTCGTCGCGGCGCAGGTTCGGCATCGAGTCGACGATGCGGATGTTGAAACGGACCTGGTCGTGCTCGACGTCGAGGTAGGGGGTGAGAATGATGGAACGGAACTCGTCGGGGAGCTTGTTGTAGAGCAGGGCCAGTTCGAGGTTGTCGAGGTCTTCGCCGCCGTTGATGATGCGCCCGACTTTCAGCATCGTACCGAAGGAGAGCACCTTGCCGCTCTCGGGGAGGGCGTCGAGGTAGTCGTGGATCGTCTCGATCGTCTTCATCTTCTCGGAGGTGAACCAGTACTGGGCGGCGTCGGCGTCCTCGGCGAACTCCGCCTCGAAGTCGTCGAATTCGCTCTCGCCCTTAGCGGCGGCGGGTTGCGCCGGTGCGGTTTCGCTCTTCGGGAAATCGACGATGACGTCGAGGGGGGTCGTGCCGCCGAGGGATTTGTCGATCACCTCCATCCCCTTGTAGATCTCCGTGCTCTTGTTGAAGTAGTCGATGAAACTGTTTTCGACGATCAGCCGCGACGCGCCGCTGACGCTGAAGATCGCCAGGGCGGCGCTGACGATGATGATGAGCCTGCCGTGGTGCTCGGCGTAGTGCCCCAGGTGCTTGGTCAGGGTGAAGTGGCGCTCGAAGCCGATGTTGGGGGGCTGCTTCGAGGTGAGCATCATCACGGCGGGGAAGACGAGGAAGGTGATGAGCAGGGAGATCGAGATCCCCGCGCTCATCATCCAGCCGAGGTTCATGACGGGGAGGATGTTGCTGACGACAAGGGAACTGAAGCCCGCCACGGTGGTGATAATGACGTAGAAGCAGGGTTTGAACATCGAGACCGTCGCGTCGCGGATGATGTCGCGGTGGTCAGCCTCGGGCTCATCCTGCAGCAGCTCCCGGTAGCGTACGCTGAGGTGGATCGCCAGGGACATCGTGACGATCAGCTGCAGCGAGATGAAGTTCGAGGAGATGACGGTCACTTCCCAGCCGAAGACGCCCAGTACCCCCGTCGTCGCGATGACGGAGAGAAGGGAGACGAGGACGGGCAGGAGGATGTAGCGCTTCTGGCGGAAGACGATGTAGAGGATGACGATCAGCAGCAGCAAGACGGCGCTGCCGTAGGTGGAGAGGTCGTTCTTGACGTAGGTGACCATGTCGTCGGCGATCATGTTGACCCCGCCGAGGAAGAGGTCGGCATGGGCGCGGTGGCGGTCCATGATGGCGCGTACGCCGCGGATGGTCCGGTGGTTCTCGCCGCGCATGACGTCGCGGTGCGCCTTGAAGGCTTTACGCACTTCGGCGAGCTCTTGGCGCTCCGCGGCGCTGAGCCCCTCTTTCTCCTGCTTTTTCAGGAGATCGTTACGCTTGTAGAGGAGCTCGAAGTAGCGCGGGTCCTCCTTGAAGTAGGCCAGTACGGCGGTCGTCTTGAAATCGGGGCTGACGATGTTGTCGCTGTAGATGGGGCTGCTCAGCAGCTCCTCGCGTACCATCGACCTGTTGATGTCGGGGTTTTTTGCCAGCGACGGGATGTCGGCGATCAGGTCCGCCAGCGGTCTTGGCGGGCTCTGGAGGAGGGGGATGTTCCGTACGGAGACGACGGAATCGATCAGATCCAGCTGCTCCAGTTCGGCGCTCATGGCGTTGATGTCGGCCAGGGTCGCGTCGTCGAGCAGCCCCTTCTCAGGCGTGTAGGTGATGACGAGGAAATCGGGGTTGAAGTAGCGCTGTCCGACCTCCCGGGTGAAAGCGAGGTCCTTGTCTTCTTTCAGCAGCAGTGTCTCGGAGGAGGCGTCGATCTCCACCTTGAAGGCCTGGCTGCCGAGTGCGAGGACGAGAAGCAGGACGACCAGGAGGGTCAGGCGCGGGTAGGCGAGTACCAGCCGGCTGTAGAAGGCGTCGAGCATCGATTAGAGCTGCTGTTCGCTGCGAAGTTTGCCGATAAGGTCGGTGACCGATGCGCTCTTGAGGAATTCCGCGAACTGGGCGCGGTTGGTCTGGATGATGCTCACCCCGGCGATGTTGATGTCGTAGATGAACCAGGCGCCGTCGTCGTTGCGGTAGAACTTGTAGAGGATCTCTGTTTCGCCGTCGTTGCTGATGATAAAGGAGGGCACCTCGATGCGGGTTGATTTGGTCTGTTGTGCCGGGGCGATGCGGACCTTCTGGCCGTTGTAGAGGTAGAGTTTTTCGAGGTAGGAGTTCTTGATCCGGGTGACGAAGAGGGCGATAAACTCGCTGCGCTGTTCCGGTTTGAGCTGCATCCAGCCCTCTTTGCCGAGGCTCAGTTTTGCCATGATCTCGAAGTCGATCATCTCTTCGGCGATGTCCATGATCTTCGTATCCTTATCCGGCTTCGCGATGGAGGCGTCGTTGAGGATTTCGGTGATGTTGTGGACCTTCGTATCGACGACTTTATAGAGCTGATCGGCGTCTGCAGATGCAGCGCTGAGGGTCAGGGAGCCCAAAAGGAAGAGGGCAGCCAGATGGACAAAAAGGGAGTGTTTTTTCATTCTTCGATCGCCTTTTGACGGGATTGTTCATAGATGTTTTTCATAAACGGGTATAAGTCTACCGCATCTTTTTTCAAACTTTCATATTGTTCGTAGGTTAGCGAGCTTTCATTAAGAATCTTGAACGACTGGGAGCTGTAGCTCTGGCCGATATTGCTAAAGAGGTTGTAGCCCCGGCCGGGCCAGTAGTTCAGCGGGTCGACATACAGATCGGGCGCCATGGAGAACATGTCGCGCAGGTTCGAGGGGCCGAAGAGCGGCAGTACAATGTGAAAGCCGCTGCCCACACCGTAATAGCCCAGGGTCTGTCCGAAGTCCTCGGGGTGGGCATCAAGTTCGAACCACGCTTTGGCCGGATCGAAAAGACCGCCAAGACCCAGCGTCGTGTTGATCCCGAAACGGGCCAGCTCTTCCCCGGCATTCTTGATCTTGAACTGCAGTACGTTATTGACGAAACGGATCGGAAAGTAGAGGTTGCTGAAAAAACGGGATACGGCGTTTCGGACCGGTTCGGGCAGGATAAACTCGTACCCCTTGGCGACGGGGAAGATAACCCCCGTGAAGAGAATGTCGTTGAAGGCGGTCATTGCCCGGTTGTAGCCGCTGAGGGGATCGAAATCGTCGACGGGGGTTTCCGCGGCGAACTCCTCTTCCAGGCTCATTTCGAACTCATCGGCAAAGGCGTCGCCGGACTCCGCCGTCGGGGCGTCGCCGGCAGTTGCGGTGGTATTGATGTCAATCACGCTGCTATTGATGTCAGGCGTGGTGGTGTTGATGTCGGCATACAGCATCTGGGCCGTCAGCAGTGCCGTAATCAGTACGATACGTGTCAATCGCCATCCTTGAGGTACCGCCGCGGGTACATGATCGAAGGCGCCAAAACCCCCTGCTGACGCATTGCAGCGGACGTTGTCGGTGCCATCGGGACAAAATTCATCCCAAATTATACTATGTCTCTATAAAGTAAACTATAATCCGGTCCGCAGCCCGAAAGGAATGTCGTACCGAGGCATCATCGGGCCTCTTGCCACCGGGCTGTTGGACATTTCCGTTGTGACGTTTCAGTCGTTATCAAGAAACCGACCGATTAGTCGGTTTGTATGGTAGCGGGAGTATCATTAAAAATGGATTATTTCCCGGCATTACTCCATTTGTGCAGAGCATGCTACAATGGCTGCATGGAAATTGCAGCACTATGGCAGCAGATCGGAATGAGAGCGGCACACCGGGGATACCGTGCGGTCGCCCCCGAAAACACGTTGCCGGCGTTCGAAGCGGCATCGGGGCGTTTCAGCTTCGTCGAGCTCGACGTTCAGCTCAGTCGTGACGGCATCCCTGTCGTTATCCATGACGAAACGCTCCTGCGGACAACCGACGTGCTCTTCCTTGAACGCTTCTCGGGGCGGGCACCGTGGCGTGTGGCGGCGTTTTCCCTGGAGGAGCTCCGCGCGCTGGATGCCGGAAGCTGGTTTTACCGCGACGATCCTTTCGGGACGGTGGCCGCGGGCACGGCCCTGCCCGTGCGCAAAGAGATCGTGCGGATACCGACGCTGGAGGAGGTGCTGCGTTTCGCTGCCGCCGAGGAGCTGCTGCTCAACGTCGAGATCAAGGACATGCGCGGATCGTTCGAGGCAGCGGTTGTCATCGATCGCATCATCGGGACGATCGAAGCGGCGGGGTGTACGTCACTGGTGTTTATCTCCTCGTTCAACCACGACTATCTCAAGCGCTGCAGAATACGATGCCCGCAGTTGGTGACGGCCGCCCTGCAGGAGGGCTCCCACCCTCCGGGGGTCGTCGACTATCTCCGGGAGCTCGGCGTGGCCGCCTACCATACGGAGGATTCCATCGTAACCGAAGCGCTGGTGAAAAGGGTGCGTGAAGCGGGGTTTTTCGTGGGGGTGTTTACCGTCAACGACCCCTCCAGGAGCGCGGAGCTCTTCGGCTGGGGGGTCAACGCGGTCTTTGCGGACCGGCTCTAGGCGTCGTTGCTGAGCTGTTTGTGCAGGGCGTTGAGGTCCCCGAGCACGTTGATACTGGCGATCTTCCCGTTGCGGAAATGAAAAAACGATGCGCCGGAGTAGCAGATACGGTTACCCGAGGGCTTGTAGTTGAATAGCGGTCCCTCGTGTGTCCCGGTATAGGTGACATAGGCGGCAGCCCTGTCGTTCTCATGCACGGTGATCTCCACGGCGTGGTAGAGGTTCGGGAAGGCGGTCATCAAGATGGCGGCGTACTCCTTGAACCCCTCGATGCCGTTGGCCACGATATCCAGGGAACCGTGGAAACGGACGTCGGAATCGAGCAGCCGGTCGGCTTTGCTGAAATCGTGGTCGTTCCACATCTCGTAATAGGCGCTGAGCAGTTCCTTGTTGTCCATTACTCCCTACTCCCGGTAGTGCTGTTTGTGGGGGAATTTTTCGATCGTGCTGTACTCGTCGTCTTCCCAGTCGTCGTAGCCTTCGTAGCCGTCGTAGTCGACGGTGAAAATTTTCTCGTAGCCACGCTTGACAAGCTCTTCGTCAATCATTTCGCTGTTCAAGCCTTTGGCGTGGCACAGGGTTACGATCTCGGCGATATCCGCCTCGTCGACGCCGTTCAGTTCCATTTCCAATACCAAATCAGAAATTTTCATCGGATCCTCGATAAACAAACTTATATAGAAATATGGTGTTTTTAGAACCCGCCATGGGATGGACGGTACGGCTCCGGGAGCGTCTGCTGCAAAGGTGCCAAGCACACCGCTGCGGCGGTTGCCGTAGGGTGCGGTGCGCTTTCCTGTTCCCGAAGGGGCGGGCTCTGGGCCGGCAGGGCCTGGGCGGTTGTGCCCACGGCCATCCTTTCGGGTGTTCATGTTGGGTTCTACTATGATCCTGGGGTCAGGAAACGTTTGATCGCAGGTATCAAACACAGCCGAAAAAAACCGGGGAACACCGAGCGGCATTCCGTAATGAACTCACAGGCGTTTCTTGCAGAAATCGGGCCGTCTATCTGAGTAAGAAATTATATACCGATTTTTTTAAAATTGCAGTCGTAATATCGCGGCGGCATCAGGCGGTGATGCCGTTGTGCCACTGCACGAGGGTGAGCCGGTAGCCCGCTGTCACGGGCAGGACTTCGTGGCTGAAGAGGGGGTTGCTCGGAAAGACGACCATATCCCCCGCCTGGGGCCGGAAGACGATCGGCGTGCCGTCGGCGTCACAGAGGTAGTTGAAGCAGAGCTCCCCGCCGCTGAAGTGGGTTGCGTCGCCCCCCGCCGGGACGTGGGAGGTGGCGAAGAGGACGGTCGTAATCTTGCGCTGCGGCGCGACCTGTACGAAACCGGCCGTCTCCCCCTCCGCGTCGAGGAGTTCGTTGGAGTCGTCGGCATGCTTGATGTAGAACGCGCCTTCGGTGTACTCCAAGGCCTGAACTTCGGTAGCGGTGGTCAGGGCGATGTGGAAGAACTCCTCGATCCGCTGCTGGTTACGCAGGAAGGCGCGCCGGTACTCCTCCAGCAGTGCATCGGGCAGCTTGTGGATGGCCGTCTTGCGGATCTGCTCGTCGACGTCGGGATCCACGACGCCGTGGAGGGTGCTTTTGACCATTGCCTGCTCCGCGTCGGAAGCGGCACGGGTGTAGGCGACGATTCGGTCGCAGAGTTCCGGCGGAATGAACCCTTCGATGAGAAGATAGGGATAGTCGTAATAGGGATTGGGCATAAGCCGGTTGTCAAGCTTCATGGCGGCGATATGGTCGTCGCAGAAAACGTGGTTGCTGATCTGGGTCATGGGCACTTCCTGGGAGCGGTGAAACAGTGACTCCCCCGGTCGCTTCACCCCTGTCGGAATCCCCCGGAAAGCCCTGTTTTTAGGGGGTTTCCGGCGAATTTAGCCTTAAGGAATCTTTTAGCTGCAAACGAATTTTTTGGGAGTATAATTTCTGTGCGGATAGAAAATGTTTCGGCATTTTGTACACCGATGCTGCTTGGCGGTTCGCATCGATGTACGCCCGATTGACCACACGCGAATGTCGTCTTGTCAGGAAGGTTACAGTAAAAACTGTAAGCTGCATCCTAACAAAACAATCTTATTGCAATATTAACGACGCATGGAGAATTGTCTTAGATGAGTTTGATCTCCCTTTTCAAACCCCTGCTGCTGGCAGCAGTGATCCTGAGCCCGCTGGCTGCCGAAGAGATTACCGCCGCAGACAAATGCGACCAGACTTACGATGCTTGCCTGGAGAAATGCGAACAGGCTGAAAACGGTTCCGAAGAGTGTTACGAGGCATGTGAGAAGGCCTACGAAAAGTGCCTCTCCCTCGCGCAGGAAAACGAGTAATATCCCCGGTTCTATCCGATTAACTACCATTCCGCGGCTTTGAGCTGCACTTCACGCCGGTTCGCAGGGACCGGCGATGCAGGGGCGTTTCGTCCCGGTCCGCGCCATGATGGATGCGGCATACTCCCCATGACCCGCCTTTCCCAGATGTTCTGTGTTCCGATCGCCGACTGAGCTGTGTCTGAATGCGAAATTTTTACGTTATAGTATGGGGATATCTCCCGGGAGGTAGTAGGCAATGGATTACCAGGCGATTCTCCACGAGATTGCAGATGAGATCGTACCCTTTCTGGAATCGGGGAGGGTCGCCGATTACATTCCCGCCCTGGCATCGGTCGACCCGAGACAGTTCGGGATGTCATTGACGCTTTTCGACGGGACGCATTACAGTGTCGGAGATGCCGATAAACGCTTCTCCATCCAGAGCATCTCCAAACTCTTCACCTTTACGCTGGCACTGAAATTTACCGGCCGGGACCTCTATCGGCGTGTCGGCCGCGAGCCTTCAGGGAACCCTTTCAACTCCCTCGTACAGCTTGAATATGAGCAGGGGATCCCGCGCAATCCTTTTATCAATGCCGGCGCGATCGTCATCACCGATGTCCTGCTGAGCCATTACGGCGATCACGACCGGATGCTGAATGCACTCCTGGAGTTTATCCGGGCAATTGCCGACGATATGAGCGTAGATTACAGCCGCACCGTCGCTGCATCAGAGATGGAACACGGCTTCCGCAACCGGGCGCTGGCGAACCTGATGAAGAGTTTCGGCAATATCGACAATGACGTGCTTGAAGTCGTGCAAAACTATTTTAACCACTGTGCGATCGAGATGAGCACGGCGATGCTGTCGCGCTCCATGCTCTACCTGGCCAACCATGGTGTCGACCCGATCAACGGGAGGGAGTATATCACCCCGTCGCAGGCGAAACGGATCAATGCCGTTATGCTCACATGCGGCCACTACGACGCTTCGGGGGATTTCGCCTTCCATGTGGGACTCCCCGGAAAGAGCGGTGTCGGGGGCGGTATCGTGGCCGTGGTCCCGAAAGTGATGGGGATCGCGGTCTGGTCACCGGGGCTCAATGCACAGGGGAATTCCCTTGTCGGCACCCTGGCTCTTGAACGCTTCACGTCGAAAACGGGATTATCGATCTTTTAAGGAGGAACAGGTATGAAACGGTTGATGTTTTTGCTGCTTGCGGCGGGTCTCGTCTTTGGGGCTTCCGTCGACACGGCCCTTTACGAGGGGGATCAGAAAGAGGCGCATTACCAGGAGATTGCCCAGCAGATCGATGAAGCGGCGAAAAACGGCCAGCGTCCCGCCGAGATCCTCCAGGAAGAGAAGCGTTTCCTCGAACGGGTTCGCAGCGCCGCCGCCCAGACGGTCACCATCGAACGCTATGACCTGAAGGCTTTCACCGGCGGTCCGGTATCGCTTGAGAGCTACTACGATGGCGTCAGCGCTGCGGCCACACTGCGGATCAAGCAGGAGGCGCAGCGCAAGATCCTGAAGGAGGTGCAGTCGAAACTGAGCTTCCTGAAGCAGGCGATCGACCGGATCACGGAAGAGGAGAAGCCCCGTCTGCTTTCGCTGCAGCTGCAGTTCGCCTACTACAAGCTGCAGCAGAAAAACGTCGAGACGAAAAAGGCGCTGCTGGCCGAGCACGAAGCGGAGGTGACCGGTGCCCTGAGCGGCGCACTGGCGCTGATGGAGTGCAACAAGGGGGAGGATTTCAAGGCAAAACTCGCCCGCGGCCAGGAGGCGATCGACAAGTCGCAGCAGCGCCGGGTCGCGCTGCAGATCGACCTCGAGCGGGCGGAGATCGAGGAGAACCCCCGCAAAGAGCAGCTTTCGAAAAAGCTTGAAGAGGCGGAGGGAAGCTATCGCAAGGCGCTTGCCGGCCAGCTGGCGGTGGAAGCGCAGCAGGCACTCTGCCTGCTGCACCGGCAGCAGAACAAGGCCTTCTTCGGAGAGCTCGGGACATTTGAGTCGGCGGTGGCAGAGCTGCCGGGGGAGATGCGTTCCCTCTATGGCGAGCAGCAGGCGGTGCTGCGGGAGCTGGCGAAAAAGGCCTTCGGCACGACAGGGCTGCTGGTCGGTGCCACGGCCCAGCAATGGTCGGAACTCCTCGGGAACGTCAAGGAGTACCTCGTTTCGCCGCTCTTCGTCTTCAACGAACACCCGGTAAGCCTGCTGAGCCTGCTCAAGGCGCTGATCCTGATCATCCTCGGTTTTGCCCTGGGGCGCTTCTACAAGCGCTGGGTCTCCCGCATGGCGGTACGGTGGCCCGACATGAGCCAGATGTCCATCCGGCTCGCCTCCAACATCGGCTACTATCTGATTGTCATCGTCGCACTGATGATCGCACTCAGCAGCATCGGCATCGACATGACCTCCATCTCGCTGATCGCCGGCGCCCTCTCCATCGGTATCGGTTTCGGGCTGCAGACTGTCGTTTCGAACCTCATCGCGGGGATCATCCTGATGTTCGAGCGCACCATCCGAATCGGGGACACGATCGAGATCAGCGACATCCTGCGCGGGCGGGTGACGGATATGCGGATCCGCTCGACAACGGTGCGCACCTTCGACAATATCGACATTGTCGTCCCCAACTCCTCGTTCATCCAGAACAACGTTATCAACTGGACCCTCGAAGAT
Organism: Sulfuricurvum sp.; assembly: GCA_003245815.1. Classification (GTDB taxonomy): domain Bacteria; phylum Campylobacterota; class Campylobacteria; order Campylobacterales; family Sulfurimonadaceae; genus SZUA-415. The sequence continues at coordinate 29,853 of QKCD01000113.1, read as the reverse complement.
CGTATCCGGCGCCTGCACATCCCCTTCGGCGTCGCCTACGGGACCGATGCCGAGCTGGTGAAAAAAGTCATCCTGGAGGCGCTGGAACAGAGCGGGCTGAACTACATCCGCCACGACGAGGAGAAGGCCCCGCAGGTGTGGATGGTCGGCATGGGGAGCAGCAGCGTCGATTTCGAGCTGCTGGTCTGGGTGGAGTGGGACAACAAGGTGCGTCCCAGTGCCATCAAATCCGACTTCCTCATCCTCGTCTACAATACGCTCAACGCGAACGGCATCGCGATCCCCTTCCCGCAGCTCGACCTCTACGTCAAGGAGCTGCCGCGGGAAGGGGAGCAGTAGGGAGCGCGCGATGGTACGCGTAACCTCCTTCGGTGCGGCGGAGACGGTCACGGGGTCGTGCCACCTCCTCGAGGTCGGCACGCTGCGGATCCTTATCGACTGCGGCATGTTCCAGGGGGAGGAGACGGGGCTGAAGAACTACCGCCCCTTCGGATTCGACCCTGCCACGGTCGACTACCTGATCCTTACCCATGCCCATATCGACCACATCGGCCGCGTTGCGAAACTGGTGAAAGAGGGCTTCCGGGGGGAGATCGTCAGCACCGAGCCGACACGGGACATCGCGAAGGTGATGCTGCTCGACAGCGCGCGGATCCTGGAGGAGGAGTACCGGACCCTGCAGACGAAGGCGCGCCGCCGTGGCGAGGAGGCGCAGGTCGCCGAGCCGCTCTACGCCGAGGAGCATGTCGAACGCCTCTTCGACTCTCCCTGGCACACTCTGGAGTACGGCGAGACCTACACATTGCGCCACCGCGTCAGCGTGACGCTGGGCAACGCGGGGCATATCATGGGCAGCGCTTTCGTCACTCTGGAGTGCGAGGAGCGGGGGCGGTCGCGGCGGATCGTCTTTTCGGGGGACCTGGGCAGCCCCCATCGGCTTATCATCGACGCCGCCGACAGGGTCGCCGAGGCGGACGCGCTCTTCATCGAGTCGACCTACGGCGACCGCAACCACAAACCGCTGCCCGAGAGCGTGGCGGAGTTCAAGCGCGTCGTCATCGAGACCCTCGAGCGCGACGGTAACGTCCTTATCCCCTCCTTCGCCCTGGAACGGACCCAGGAGATCCTCTGGCTGCTGCACGAGATGTACGAAGAACAGGAGCTGCCAAAGTGCCGGGTCTTCCTTGACAGCCCCCTGGCGATCCGGGCGACGGAGCTCTACAACAAGTACCCGATCCACCTCAGCGCCGAAGTGGAGCTGCAGGCCCTGGGAGGCCAGGATCCCTTCGCCTTCCCGTGGCTCGAGGCGACCCCGGACCGGGAACACTCCCGCGCGATTAACCGCATCGAGGAGCGCGCCGTCATTATTGCCGGCAGCGGGATGTGCAGCGGCGGTCGCATCATGCACCACCTCAAGCACCGCCTCTGGGACCCCCACAACGCGGTGATCTTCGTCGGATACCAGGCGGAAGGGACTCTCGGGCGCGCGCTCGTCGACGGGACGGAGTATGTCGGCATCTACGGCGAGGGAATTATCGTCCGCGCGGCGATCCATACGATCAACGGCTTCTCTGCCCACGCGGACCAGCAGGACCTCATCGGCTGGATCGGCGCGATACGGGGACTCGAAGGGGTCTACCTCATCCACGGCGAAGCGGAGAAGATGGCCTGCTTCGCGGGAATGGTCCGCGAGCGGCTTGGGCTGGAAACGCATATTATGAAAGAGGGAGAGAGCGTCACTTTTTAGGGGGGACGCTTTTTTGAACCGGAATAAGGAGAGAGCAGATGGATGCGGAACTCACCTTTTATCTGCAGATCGCCGTGGCGATTTTCACGATCCTGGACCCGCTGGGCGCGATCCCGGTGTTTTTGCTGCTGACCGACACCAACAGCGAGGAGGAGCGGCGGAAGATCGTCCGCCGCACCGTAATTGCGGTGGCGCTGATCTTGCTGATCGCTGCGCTGGCGGGTAACCGCATCCTCGCTTTTTTCGGGATCGACATCCACGCTTTCCAGACGGCGGGGGGGATACTGCTGCTGTTGATCGCGCTCAATATGCTCCAGGCCAAGGGCCCCCTTATCAAAACGACTTCCATGGAACGGGAAGAGGCGATTGAGAAGGAGGACGTCTCGGTCGTTCCCCTCGCAATGCCGTTGCTGGCCGGCCCCGGCACCATCAGCACGGTCATCGTTTTTTCGGCTTCGATGCCGACGCTCGCTTCGAAAGGGGTGCTGCTGGGCATCATCCTTGTTGTCGCGGCGACGCTTTGGCCGATTCTGCTGCTCTCGCGGAGGTTGGGGGAACGCATCGGCCATACCGGCATCAACATCGCCGTACGGATCATGGGACTCATCCTCGCCTCAATCGCCGTCAAATTCATCCTCGAAGGGGTCCGGGCCTACTTCTAGCAGGGTACGTCATGAGGCGTATTGCGCTACAATAGGGACCGAAAGACATCAAAATGGGAGCGGGGTCAGTGCCGGATTTTGGCATGCAACGTACCGCCGCGACGCAAGGGAGCAGGCCATGCAATCGCCGGAAGAACTGATAGACGTGCTCCACATGGAGGACCTGCGCAACGAAAGCCATCCCGCGATCTTTGACCGGAACCCCGGGTACGACATGCTGATCGTCCGGTTACCGGAGATCGGACGGGTGCTGGAAGTACGCTCGGTAGGTTTCGTGCTGACTCATGAAACGGCCTACTTCTATGATCGGGAGCGAAGTCGCTTCGAGATGTTCGACGACCGCTTCGAGGGACCGCACCGGATGGTTGACGCGATGACCGACCGCCTGATGAAGGGCTTTATGCGGTACCAGGAACGGATTGCCGACATGGAAGACACCCTCTACGGGGACCGGGCAAGCGAGGGGTTTATGACCCGCTGGCTGGAGTACAAGCGCGACATCTTGCGGATCGAGCGGGTACTGATGCGCAGCTCCGAGGCGATCAAGGGGGTGATCGAAGCCTACGAAGAGCTCGAGAGTTTCCCCGTCAACCACTACGCCGACATCTTTGAGCACATGGAACGGATCATGCGCAACGCGACGCTGCAGCTCTCCAAGCTCGATTATCTTTACAACTTCTACAACGTCCGTACGAGTGAGAAGATGAACCGGATGATCTACCTGCTGACGATCATCTCCGCCGTATTCCTCCCCCTCAACCTCGTCGTTGGCTTCTTCGGGATGAACACGGGGGGACTCCCCTTTTCCGAGGGAAGCGGGGGGACCATCTACGCGGTCCTGCTGATGGTTTCGTTGATGGCTTTGACGTCGGGGATTGTCTATTTCTGGCGCCGTAAGGTGGAAAAGTAGCGTAACAGGGGGGCGCTTATGCGCCGATTTTGTCCTTCGGGCTGCGGCGCCGCTTCTTGGGCACTGCGGGGTTGACGTTGCGTTCGATATAGTCCATGATCCTGGCCGCGATGTCGATGCCCGTGGCCTTCTCGATCCCCTCGAGGCCCGGGGAGGAGTTGACCTCCATCACCAGAGGGCCCCGCTCGGAAGGGATCATGTCGACGCCGCAGACCCCCAGGCCCATCGCTTTGGCCGCGGCGATGGCCGTCGCCTTCTCCTTGCGGGAGAGTTTGTAGAGGGTGGCGCTGCCGCCCTGGTGGAGGTTGGAGCGGAAATCTCCCTCGGCCCCCTGGCGCTTCATGGCGCCGACGACCTCGCCGTCGACGACGATGGCGCGGATGTCCGCGCCCCCCGCCTCCTCGATGAACTCCTGCACCAGCAGGTTGACGTCCATCCCGTAGAAGGCATCAAGTACCGACTTCGCGGCCTTCTGGGTCTCGACGAGAACGACGCCGACCCCCTGGGTGCCCTCGAGGATCTTCAGCACCAGCGGCGTGCCGCCGCTGAGCTTGATGACGTCCTTGGCGTCGGACTTGTTGGAGGCGAAGACGGTCTTGGGCATATCGACGCCGTTTTTGGAGAGGATCTGTAGGCTGCGCAGCTTGTCCCGGGAGCGTTTGATCGCCAGCGACCCCGCGACGCTGAAGACGTTCATCATCTCGAAGTGGCGCACCATCGCCGTACCGTAGAAGGTGCGGCTCGCCCCGATGCGGGGGATGATCGCGTCGGGGGCGTCGAGGGATTCGCCCTTGTAGTTGATCTTCAGTTCATTCTTCATGATCTCGATACTGCACTTGAGGTAATCGATCACGCGGACTTCCCAACCCCGCTCCTTGGCGGCTTCGACCAGCCGTTTCGTGGAGTAGAGTGTCGGGTTGCGGGAGAGGACGTAGACTTTCATGGATCAGGCCTTGTCGGTGTTGTTGGAGTGGTAGGTGAGGGCGACGTCGACGAGGAAACGCTCTTCGAGGAACTTCCTGCCGATGAGCATCGGGAATTTCATGTTGGCGCGGTCGGTCAGGGAGAGCTCCGCTTCGTAGGCACGGCCGCCGAGTTCGATTGTCGTTTTGATGAAGATGCGCTCCTGGACCGTACCGTTGGAGCTCTTGACGTGACGGATCTCGTGGACCGGCATGACGATGTCCTTGTCGTGGTAGTCGGGGTGGGAGTCGTCGAGCAGCCTGAAGTGGACCCGCTCGCTCCCCTCGAGGCGGATGTCGTCGCAGTGGATGGCACAGGAGAAGGCCCCGGTATCGATCTTCGCGTTGATGTCGGAGAAGTGCAGATCGGGGAGGGAGACGTATTCGTTTCGACCGATGATCAGCTTTTCGATGGGGCGTCCTTGATGGCAAAGATGTGCTACCATTGTACTACAGAACTGCCTAAATCGCGGTACCAAAACTGCCAAAGGAGCCCTGTGCCGAACCCCCCTCTGACGATCTGCGGCGTCTCCATCAAACCAGGCTCTACGGAAAACCTCGAGATCGAGCTCCCCAAGCTCTACAACCTTCCCGCCTCCATCTCCGTACAGGTGATCCGGGGGCGGCGGAAGGGACCTGTCCTCTTCATCAGCGCGGCCCTGCACGGCGACGAGCTCAACGGGATCGAGATCATCCGGCGCCTCAAACGCCTCGCCATCCTCAGGAAGCTTCGCGGCACGCTGATCCTCGTACCGGTCGTTAACGTCTACGGCCTCAACACCCTCTCGCGCTACCTCCCCGACCGCCGCGATCTCAACCGCAGCTTCCCCGGCTCGCCGAAGGGGTCGCTGGCGGCGCGGATCGCCAAGCTCTTCTTCGACGAGATCGTCCGCAAAAGCGACTACGGGATCGACCTCCATACGGGGGCGATCCACCGCTCCAACCTGCCGCAGATCCGCACCAACATCAACAACGACGCGACCCTGCGCCTCGCCAAGGCCTTCGAGGCGCCGGTGATCCTACACTCGGAGCTGCGCGACGGCTCGCTGCGGGCGGTGGCCCAGGAGGAGGGGGTGCCGATTCTGCTCTACGAAGCGGGGGAGGCGCTGCGCTTCGACGAGATGTCGATCAAGATCGGGGTCAAAGGGGTCGTCAATGTCCTCAAGGCGCTGGAGATGCTGCCGTCGAACGTGAAGCGGCGCTACCGCAACCCCCTGATCTTCAAGCAGAGCAGCTGGCTCCGCGCCCCGGAGAGCGGGATGCTGCGGACGGTGCGGGCCCTCGGGGACACGGTCAAGAAGGGTGACGTGATCGCCTTTATCGACGAACCGTTGGGGGAGCGGAGCTTCGAACTGCGATCCGCCTTCGACGGCGTCATCATCGGCAAGAGCCAGATTCCCCTCGTTCAGGAGGGGGACGCCGTCTTCCACATTGCCCGCTCCGACAATCTCGAGGCGGCCGAGGAACGGATCGGTTACTTCCAGGAGGATGCCCTCGAACGCAGCGACATTCACGGCCTTCACGAGGAGTTCCCGATCGAGTGACCCCGCTCAGGGGTGGGCGAGTCCGAACCACTCCATAAGTCCCATGGCGATCTCGACGCCGATAAGGGCGATGATGATCCATTCGAGGAAGGAGCTGTGGTTGTGGTTGGTGAGGTCCATTACCATGACGATGTCGTCTTTGATGCTGTTGAGCTTGTAGGCGACGACGTCGAAACGGTCCTTGAGCTCCAGCTGTGACGCGAGGCTGTTGTAGAGCATTTCCGCCTCCTCGTTGTCCCAGAGGATGTTGGGCTTGTCCAGGAGGTGGAGGTCGATCAGCATGTCGTGGCGGATCAGCACGAGCTGCTTGGCGAAACGGGCGAGCCGGGTCCGCTTGGAGAGGGAGAAGGTGTCCGAGGCGTCGATAAGGCGACGGCTGCGCTCGTAGTAGTCGGCGAGTTTCGCTTCGTAGCGCTCCAGGGCCACGCTCTGGGAGACGACGTGGGCGATGATGATCAGGTTGATGCGTGAATAACGCTGCAGGGTGATCTTCTCGTTACTGACGCCAAAGCCCGTCGGCAGCTTCGGGTCGATGCGGATCGGGTAGTCCTGGCTGTGGCCCTCGAAATCGAAGGTATCGGCGTCGGGCACGCCGAGGTCCTCCAGGGTCTGTGTCACCGTGCCGCGGGGCCAGTTGATCAGGGTGAGGACGTTGAACTGCGTGTAGGTGACGAGAGCCTCGTCCACCTCGGCGTAGTAGGTCGCCTCGATCCCTTTTTTGAAGGTGACTTCCAGCGCCGTTTCGACGTCGCCGCGGCTGAGTTCAAGGGGGAGGTAGAAGGAGAGCAGCTGCATTTCCGGTTTCATGGGTGACACTCCTGTAGCGTCAAGGGTAGGGGGCCTCAGAGCAGGATAACGCTGGCGAGGCCGAGAAAGCTGAAAAAGCCGACAATGTCCGTAACGGTCGTCAGCAACACGGAGGAGCCGACGGCGGGGTCAATGTCGGCCTTCTGCAGCAGCAGCGGGATGACGGTACCGAAAAAGCCGGCGGAGAAGAGGTTGATCACCATCGCCAGGGCGATGACGACCCCAAGCATCGGCATGGCGAACCAGAGCCAGGCGATAATGCCGATCAGCGCCGCGAAGAGCATCCCGTTCATCAGGGCGAGGTAGACCTCCTTGAGAACGGTCTCGCGGGCATCCTCACCGCTGATCTCGCCCAGGGCCATCTGGCGTACGGTGACCGTCAGCGTCTGGGTGCCCGCGTTGCCCCCCATCGAGGCGACGATGGGCATCAGGATCGCCAGGGCGACGAGGGACTGGATCGTGGCGTCGAAGAGGCCGATCACCACCGAGGCCGCGATGGCGGTGATGAGGTTGATCCCCAGCCAGAGGGCGCGGTGCCGTCCGATATGCAGCAGGCTCTCCTCCTGTTCCGCCTCTTCGCTGACACCGGCGAGGTTGTAAAGCTGCCCGGTCGCCCGCTCCTCGATGATGTCATAGATGTCGTCGGAGGTGATGCGTCCCAGCAACACCCCCTCGTCGTCGACGACGGGAACGACGGTAAGGTCGTAGTTCGAGGCCACCTCGACGACGTCGTGGATGTCGTCGCGGGCTTTGACCGTCACGGTGCTGACCCCCTCCTTGAGCAGCTCCGCGTAGCGCTCCCGCGGTCCCAGCAGGATCAGGTCCTCCAGGGGGATGGAGCCGAGGAACTTCTGCTCGGCGTCGATGACGTAGACCTGGTAGACGTTGTCGAGCTCCTTGGCCGCCTTGAGCGCCTTGAGACGGCGGATGGAGTCGCCGATCTGCTCCTCGGGGTGGGCGGAAAAGAGCTCCGTCTGCATGTAAGCGCCCGCCTCGTAGTCGCCGTAGGCGATGAGGCTTTCGAGGTTCTGGCGCTCCTCCTCGGGCAGGCTCTGGAGGACTTCGCCGGCGATCTCCTCGTCCACCTCCTCGATGTTCCGGATCAGCTCCGCCGCGTCGTCGGTATCGAGGCTGTGGGTCAGGTCGGCGATCTCTTCGGGGGTGAAGTGTTCGAACACCTCCTCGTGACAGTGCCGGGGGAGTTCGATGAGAACCAGCGCCCGCAACTCCTCGGGGAGCCGGGAGAGCTCGTCGAGGTAGTGCTCTTCGTCGAGGTCGCGCACTTCCAGGAGCAGTTCGGCGATCTCGTAGGGGTGCACGCTCGTGTCGAATCCCTCCATGTAGCGACGGGTGCTGTTCTGCAGGGCGTCAGTCAGTTCGTTCGGGATCATCTTCATGGCAGCTCCTTGCTGTTAGCTTACTTCGGCGGGGCATAAAGGCCGCTTATCCGGCCTTGTTTCAGAGGTTGATCTTCTCATTGAGCAGGCTCTTCTGGCGGGAGATGATCGTCTCATCCTGCTGAACGATACGCCGGAATTTCGCGTAGAGACGGTATTCGATCAGGATCGCGAAGGCGCCGAGCAGGGCGAGAAAACTCAGCATCGCGGAGCGCTCCGTCCCGAGATAGTCGAGTACCATGGCGGTGAGGCTTCCGGCAATGATGGCCCCCGAAACGATGAAGGATCGCAGCATCAGGTACTCCTTGAGTTCGATCTCCTCTTTCATAAAGTCGATCGTATGGACCCGCGAGATCTCGAAGGTGACCGCCTGGAGGGTGAAGATGCTCAGGATCGCATAGGTGAAGAGCATGATGTTGACCTCGGCGAGGGTGTAGACCCCGATCTGCACCAGGTCCAGGAGCATGACGAAAAGGTAGATGCGGTAGATCTTCACCTGCTTGAAAAAGGGCTGGATGAAACCGTCCGACGCTCCCAGCAGCATGTAAAAACTGATCATGAAGACCGGCAGGTGCGTTCCCTCGAGCTTGGTGACGTAGGGCATCAGCACCCAGTCGATATAGGTCGTCAGGAAGAGGACCGAAGCCTGCAGCCGGAGCAGGCGGCTTCGGCGCACCTCGCTAAAGAGTCCGAGGTAGTGTCGCAGGGGCAAGGCACACCTCCATCAGGTAGGCGTCGCAGCCGTCGCGGTAGAAGGCCTCGAGACGCTTGAGCAGATCGAACCCGAGCTGCCGGTAGAGGGCGATGGCGCCTGCGTTGTCGCTGCGCACCTCCAGCACGACCCGTTCGAAGCCGCGCACCTCCAGCTCATCGAGCAGCGCCCGCAGTAACGCGGCGGCGATGCCGCGGCCGCGCAGCTCCGGCGCGACGCCGAGGGAGTAGAGCTTCGCGGCGCGGCGCCCGCGCACGAGGGCCAGGGCGTAGCCGGCGATCTCCCCCTCCGACTCGGCGACGAGCAGCAGGCTGCGGGGGATATGGTAGCGGAAAGCGCGCCGGGAGAGGGGGTAGTTCGCCGTGTCGAAAAGCCGCGCTTCCAGCTCCGAGAGCGGCAGGGCGTCCGATGCGACGGCGTGACGAATTGTCATGACGGTTCGGCCGCGCGGGCGGTCAGCGAGATGGCGGAGGCGGTGCCGGTGCATAGCGTTGGCATGGGCGGCTCACAGGGTGGATTTGCGGCGGCATTCTACTCCTTTTTCCCTGCTTTGCGGCAGGAATTTTCAAAGCCCGGAAAACAGCCTTTTTCAGGGGCTTCTACGCCGCTTGGCAGCAGCCCCGCGGCGGGGCTGCGGGCACAATTTCGGCCCGGCCCGGTTTTTCTGCATGCAAACGGCCGCAAAAGGGGGTATATTTTCATATACGATACTTTAACACGGAACCGCAATGAAACATGCACAACTCTCCGAGGTCCAGATCGCCGAAGCGCTCCAGACCTACGAGGAGAACCTTGCCCTGGAGGCCTACCAGGCGGAACTGGTCAAACTGCAGCAGCACATCGAGCGCTACGGCCTCAAGCTGATCATCCTCTTCGAGGGACGCGACGCGGCGGGGAAGGGGAGCGTCATCGGCAGCGTCAGCCGCTACATGAACCCCAAGCACTACCGGATCGTCGCCCTGGGGCGCCCGACCGAGGAGGAGTGCACCCAGTGGTATTTCCAGCGCCATATCAAGCACTTCCCCCACGGCGGGGAGGTGGTGCTCTTCGACCGCAGCTGGTACAACCGCGCCATGGTCGAACCGATTTTCGGCTTCTGCACCCCGAGGGAGTACGAGCTCTTCATGAAGCATGTCGTCCCCTTCGAGGAGTCCCTCGTCGACCACGGCACGGTGCTGATCAAGCTCTACTTCAGCGTCAGCAAGGAGAAGCAGGCACTGCGCTTTGAACAGCGCCGGACCGACCCGCTGCGCCAGTGGAAACTGAGCGAGATCGATCTGCAGGCTCAGAGCATGTGGACGGAGTTCACCGACCGCAAGTACGACATGCTGATGCGGACGAGCCACCCGAAGGCGCCGTGGCACGTCATCCGCTCCAGCGACAAGCACAAGGCGCGGCTGGAGACGATGAAGCTGATCCTCAACCATTTCGATTACGACGGCCGCTGTCGCGCCCTGGAGTTCGCTGCCGACCCCAAGACGGTCTTCTCCGCCGAGCAGGAGATCCACCTGATGGATCAGCGGCGGGAACGGAGCGGCCATGAGTAGCACGCTGCGCCCCTACCGGGGCTTCCTCGACACCCTCAAACACCTGATCCGCCGCCCCTCTGTCGTCGGTGCGGAGCACCCCTTCTTTCTCTCTTTGAAGCGGGAGCTCGACGAACTTGGTGTGAAGACGACCCTCTACGAGGGGCTGCTCGTCGCCGAAGGGCGCAACCCCGACCGGGGAATGCTCTCGGCCCACATCGACCGCCACGGCCTGATCTGCACCGGCCCCAACGAGTTCCAGTACGCGGCCTTCCTGACCCAGAACCGCGCCGACCTGACGGGGGACTCCGTCTCCGAGCAGACCTACATGGTGATCGCCGAACGGTTCCGGGAACAGTCGGTCCTGGCCTATGAGCCGTGGTCGGGGAGCTACCTGGGGATGGGGACCATCGACAACGCCTACATCTGCGAACGGCGCAAGAACCTCGTCTTCGAGGTGAAGGGACTCGAACACCTGATGCCGGGGACCCCCGTCGCCTTCGTCGATACCCTCAGCAGCCGCAGTGGGCTTCTTTCCGCCCAGCTCGATAACGTTTTCAGTGCCGCGGTGATCGTCTACCTCTACCGCTGCGGCTACGAGGGGACGGCCTTCTTCACCGCCCAGGAGGAGGCAGGCAAGAGCTGGCGCTTTCTGCTGGAGTGGTTCCGTCGTTTCGACAAGACGACCAATGAGCTCCTGGTGCTCGATACGAGTCCCTACCCGAACCGCGAACACGCGGACCGCCAGCACATCGTACTGCGCCACCGCGACGCCAACGCCGCCTTCGATTCGCCGCTGACGGCGCGGATCGAGCGGCTCTGCGGCGAGCTGGGGATCAACTACAGTTTCAAAGACCGCTACCTGGAGGAGGAGAACAAAAAGCTGGCGGCGGCGGGTGAGAAGACATCGTCGCTGGGAAGTACGGAGATGGGAAGGCTGGTGGCCTCCAGCGGCGGAACGATCCAGGGAACGACCCTGCAGGTGCCGACAACGGGCTACCACACCACCTCCGAAACGGTCTGCGTCGGAGCCGTGGCGAAGATGCTCGACCTGATGCGCGCCCTCTACCTCGACGGGGAGTAACGGCTACTCCTTCTCCTCTTCTTCCTCTTTGCGTCCCGCACGACGCAGCTCCAGGGCCTTCTGGGTGAAGCGTTCGAGCTGCGCGACGACCCGCCCGTTGACAGATTCGGGGGGGTAGTTCCCCGCCGCGTCCGCGTCACCGGCCTCGACGCCGGTCAGCAGGGCGATCCCCTCGTCGATCGTGGAGACGGCGTGGATCGCGAAAGTTCCCCCCTTGACGGCTTCGATCACCTCCTCTTTGAGCATCAGGTGCTTGACGTTGCTGCGGGGGATGAGCACGGCGTGGAACTGCTCCGGTTCGAGACGCATGCAGATGTCGAAGAACCCCTCGATCTTCTCGTTGACCCCCCCGATGGCCTGGACTTCGCCGTGCTGGTTCACCGAACCGGTGACGGCGAAGTGCTGTATGATCGGCAGGCCGCTGAGCGACGAGAGCAGGGCGTAGAGCTCGGTGGAGGAGGCGCTGTCGCCGTCGACCTTGCCGTAGGTCTGTTCGAAGACGAGGGTGGCCGAGAGGCTCAGGGGCGCTTCGCGGGCGTAGCGGGCGCTGAGATAGCCGCCGAGGATCATCACCCCCTTGGAGTGGATGGGGCCGCTGAGCTCCACCTGGCGCTCGATATCGACGATCTCCCCCTTGCCGATGCGGCTCTTGGCGGTGATGCGCGTCGGCATCCCGAAACGGCTCGGCCCGAGCGAGAGGTAGGTGAGGGCGTTGATCTCCCCGACGGCGCTGCCGGAGGTGCGGATCATCACCGTCCCCTCCTCGATCTGGTCGTAGAGGCGCTCGCGGACCCGTGCGATACGCTCCTCCTGGGCGTCGAGGGCCGTCTCGACGTCTTCGCGCTCCGTGACGCTGCGGCCCGCTTTCACCGCCCAGTAGTCCGCCTCTTTGAGCAGGTCCGAGAGGGTGCGCAGGTGGGTCGTCATCTTGCCCGTATGCTCCGCCTTGCGGGAGGCGTGTTCGATCACCCGGGCGACGGCGTCGCGGGAGAGGGGCAGCAGCCCGTCGTTGTCGGTGATGGTGCCGATCATCTTCGCGTAGTGGAGCATCGCGTCGTCGTCGCGGGGCATGTCGTCCTCGAAGTCGGCGCTCACCTTGAAGAGCTCCTTGAACTCCGGGTCGTAGTGGTAGAGGAGGTAGTAGAAGATCCGCTCCCCGATAAGGATCACCTTGAGGTGGACCGGGATCGGTTCGGGCTCGAGGGTCGCGGTGCTGATCAGGGAGTACTGCTGGGCCAGCGACTCGATCCGCACCTCTTTCGAGCGCAGGGTGCGCTTGAGCTCCTCCCAGGAGAAGGGATTCATCAGCACCTTGCGGGCATCGAGGAGGAGGTAGCCGCCGTTGGCCTTGTGGACGGCGCCGGGCTTGATCATCGTGAAGTCGGTGATCAGGGTACCGATCTGGGAGATATGCTCGATGCGCCCGATAAGGTTCTGGTGGGTGGGATTGTCTTCGTAGACGACGGGGGCACACTCCTTGGGGCCGTTGCCGATGAAGACGTTGACGGCGTAGCGCTTGAAGGAGGGGGCGTAGTACTCCTGCATGAAGGGGGGCATCCCCGCCTCCTCGGGCTTGGCCGTGAAGTCGTGGACGTGGTTGATCACGTCCTCCTCGAAGGCGATGAGGTAGTCGACCACCTTCTCGTGCTCCCTGTACTTCTGGCGCAGCTCCTCCATGATCGTCTCGACGGCCTGGGTCGTGATCTTCTTGTCGAAGGCCTTGAACTCCTGCTGCTGCTGCTTGTTGAGGCGGCTGATCTCCCGCAGCCCCTCCTTGACGGTGCGTTCGAAGGCGGTCAATTTTTTCTGGATCTCCCGCTTGGTATCGTCGTCGAGGGCGTCAAAATCCTCCCGGGAGAGGACCTTGCCCTCCTTCATCGGTACAAAGGTGACCCGCGTCGTCGAGGCGGTGTTCATCGAGACCTCATGCCGTTCGGCCTCCTGCTGGAGGTAATTGAAGATCGCCGCCTGCTCGTCGAGGTAGCGCTGGTTGATCGCCTCCTTCTCGTTACGGTATTCGTTGCTTTCAAAGACGGTGGGGATGATTGTCTTGAGCAGTTCGAGAAGCTCCTCGATGTCGTCGCTGAACTCCCGTGCCTGGCCCGAGGGGAGCTCGATGGCGATCGGTTTGCGGCTGTCTTTGAAGTTGTTGACGTAGACCCAGTCGCTTTGCGGGGCCTCGTCGAGGGCCTTGTGTTCGAGGAGTTCGGAGATGATGGAGTGTTTGCCGCTCCCCGAGGGGCCCATGGCATAGAGGTTGTAGCCGTCACGGCGGATATCGGTGCCGAAGGCGACGGCGTCCATGGCGCGGCGCTGCCCCATCACCTCTTTGAGGGGTTCGAGTTCGTCGGTGGTCGTGAACGTAAAGCGGTCGGGGTCACAGGCGTGGTAGAGCTCGGCGGGTTCCAGAGGCTTGGCCATCTTTGATCCTTCGTGGCAGGATGCGCGGGGCACCCCGGAGCAAAATTACGAATATGCCTAGTATAGCAGAAAGATCGCAACCCTCCCGCCACGTCATCCGGCGCAACCGGGTGAATTCGGTTATAATGGCTGCATGATTGCAACGATAAACGCCCTCCTGCCCGCCTGGCTGCAGGAGGAGATGACCCAAAGCGGTACCCGGTTCGAGACAGAGGAGGCGCGGATGCGCTACGCCATCGCCCTGGCGCGGCGCAACGTCGACGAAGGGACGGGCGGTCCCTTCGGGGCGGCGCTCTTCGAAGCGCAGGGCGGGCGGCTCATCTCCGTCGGCGTCAACCTGGTGGTCACGAGCAACTGCTCCCACGCCCATGCGGAGATGGTGGCGATCGCCCTGGCGGAGCAGGCGCTGGGCAGCTACAGCCTGGCGGATCTTGAGGCGGGCCCCTACGCCCTCTATACCTCCTGCGAACCCTGCGTTATGTGCCTGGGCGGCATTCTCTGGTCGGGGGTACGGCGCGTCGTCTCCGCCGCGCGGGACGCGGATGCGCGGCGGATCGGGTTCGATGAAGGGCCTAAGCCCGAGAACTGGGCGGAGGCGCTGCGCAGCCGCGGGATCGAGGTCCGCGAGGAGTTCTGCCGAGACGAGGCGGTCGCGGTGCTGCGTGATTACGCCGCAACCGGCGGCATCATCTACAACGGCCGCTAGGAGGCGGCGACTGCCCCGCCGGTCGGCAAGCGTGCCGCAAAGTAGGCGTCGATCCCTTCAACGCTTTTGATCCCCTCTTTTTCGAGATCGATGGGGATAAGTGAAACGGCGATATTCGCATCGGCGATCGGGCTCTCGTGCTTCACCATATCGGGGGTGCAGGGGAAGGGGACTTTGGAGAGCATGAAAAAGTCGTCGCCGAAACGGCGGAACACGAGGGCTTCTCTGAAGGTTTTGACGAGATAGTTCCCAAAGGATTGCAGGAGCCAGTCTCCGTAGGACCACCCCTGCTCCCGGTTGAGCTGGGTAAACCCGTGGAGAAAGAGGCCGCAGGCGTAGCGGTAGGTGCCGAAGACTTCGCCGTTGTTCAGGACGACGTGGAGGTAGTCGTAGGTAAAGGTAGCGGTGAGCCGGTCCTTGTAGAAGTAGGCAAAGCGTTCGTTGTCGATACGGTTGGTCGGGAGCTGGTGCGCCGGGTCGAGGGTGACCCGGGAGAGCACCTCTACCGCCGCGGCGACGACTTCGGGGTGGAACTGGGTGCCCGAACAGCGTTTCAGTTCGGCGATGGCCTCTTCAAGGTGCATCCGGGGCTTGTAGATGCGGCTCGTCGTCATGGCGTCAAAAGCGTCCGCGACGATCATGATCCGCGAGAGCGGCGGGATCTCTTCGCCCCTGAGACCGTCGGGATAGCCGCTGCCGTCGTAGTGCTCGTGGTGGTAGCGGATGATCTCCGCAAGCTCCCTGTACATGTCGATACGGCGCAGCATCGTGTAGCCGACGCTGACATGCTCCTGGATCAGTTCGTACTCGTAGTCGCTGAGGCGGCCGGGCTTGAGCAGTATCGCGTCGGGGGTCTGGATCTTGCCGATGTCGTGGAGCATCGCCGCCGTGCGGAGCCGCTCCACGTCGTCGCTGCCGTAGCCCATCGCTTCGGCGATCATCGCGCTGTAGCGGGCGACGCGCTGCGTATGGCCCGCCGTGTAGGAGTCGCGGCTTTCGATCAGGTCGATCATCGAAAAGAGGGTCTGTTCGAAGTTTCGCAGCCGCTCCCGTTCGAGTCTGTCGCGCTCCACTTCCTCTTCGAAGGCGTGAATCGCGAAGCCGATGTCGCCGGCAAGCTCTTCGAGCATCGCGACCTCTTCGCTGCGGAAGCCCCCCTTGCTTGCCGAGTAGATGTTGATCGCCCCGAAGACGCTGTCGCCGTTGCGGGATTTCAGGGGCAGCGACACGAGGGAGTACATCCCGTCGTCGACGGCCGCGCGCAGCTTTTCGGGCAGGGTGGGGTCGTCGACATCGTTGATGATGATCGCCTGGTCCTCTTCGATCGCCCAGCAGATGGGACAGTTTGACTTTCCCCGTTCTTCGGGGAGCGGCAGCGATTTGAAATCAAGGTAGCCGGTGAGATCCGTCGAGTAATATTTGACGACGATCCTTCCCGCTTCGATACGGCCGATCCAGACGAGGCGGTAGTCGCTGTGGCGGGCGAGGCGTTGGCAACACTTTTTGCCCAGTTCGTCGATGCTCTTCGCACTGATCAGGTAACTGTTGACGTCGCGGACGACGGCCATGATCTCCCGGAGATAGTGCTCCTTTTCGTAGAGCTCCTGGATCTGCAGCTCATGGTTGCTGAGCCGTTCGTTGACTTCGCTGAGGTGGAGGTAGCTGCGGTAGACAATGCGGTAGAGGACCCAGGTCACCAGAACGATAAAGAGAAAGTCGGGAAGATGGTCGCTGAGGAGG
The DNA here is from genome assembly GCA_003245815.1 of Sulfuricurvum sp. GTDB lineage: Bacteria > Campylobacterota > Campylobacteria > Campylobacterales > Sulfurimonadaceae > SZUA-415. Next base: position 13,635 of record QKCD01000113.1, on the reverse strand, counting down.
TCGGAGGTAAGGGTGTGGCCCGGTTCCAGGAAGCGCAGCTGCTCTTCGATCAGTAGATGCTTGATGCCGAAGGTCCAGACCATGCCGGCGAAGATGATCAGCAGCATCGCCCTTCGGATCGTCGGATCGCATTTGAGCATGGCACTTCCTTCTCTGTGGGAATCCGCCGTGTAGGACGGAAAAGCGTTTTTAGTATATCACGGAAACGTAAAAGGGGAGGGGCGCGCCCTATGGCCGCTGGGAGAAGTAGCGGTCGCTCTCCGCGGCGACGACCTTGGAGAGCAGCAGCAGGGCGATAAGGTTGGGCAGGGCCATCAGGCCGTTGGCCAGGTCGGAGAAGTTCCAGACGAAGGTCAGCTCCGTCATGGCGCCGATCAGTACGGCACTGACGAAGATCACCTTGTAGAGCCGCACGGAGCGCTCCCCGAAGAGGAATTCGAAGGCGCGTTCGCCGTAGTAGCTCCATCCCAGCAGGGTGGAGTAGGCGAAGAGGACCGTCGCGACGGCGACGATAACGCCGCCGAAGGTGCCGAGGTGGTGCTCGAAACTGAGCAGGGTCAGGTCGCCGGCCGCGACTCCCTGGGACCACTGCGGGGAGATGAGGATGATCACCGCCGTCATCGTACAGACGACGAGGGTGTCGATAAAGGTCTGGGTCATGCTCACCAGCGCCTGCTTGACGGGGTCGTCCGTTTTTGCCGCCGCCGCGGCGATCGGTGCGGAACCGAGCCCCGATTCGTTGGAGAAGACCCCCCGGGCGATACCGTAGCGGATCGCCGCCGCGACGGCGGCACCGGCGAATCCGCCCCCCGCGGCGATGGGGTTGAAGGCGTGGTGGAAGATCAGTCCCAGGGCGTCGAGAACGCTGCCGAGGTTCATCACGATGATCAGCAGCGCGGTGGCGACGTAGATGGCGATCATGAACGGCACGAGCAGCGATGCGACGCGCCCGATCGACTTGATCCCCCCGAGGATGACGAAGGAGGTCAGCGTCAGCAGAATCAGCCCGGAGACCCATGTCGGCATCCCCAGCTGCAGCTGCAGGACGTTGGCCACCGCGTTGGACTGGGTCATGTTCCCGATGCCGAAGGAGGCGATAACGGTGAAGAGGGCGAAGGCCAGGGCGAGGCGAGGCATCTTGGCCCCGTGCAGGAGGTAGTACATCGGACCCCCCTTCATGCCGTTGGCCCCCTCCCGGCGGTACTTTACCGCGAGGACCGCCTCGGAGTATTTCGTCGCCATCCCCACCAGGCCGGTGATCCACATCCAGAAGACCGCCCCGGGTCCGCCGAAGGTGATCGCCGTGGCGACCCCGACGATGTTGCCGATTCCCACCGTGGCGGCCAGCGCCGTCATCAGCGCGGCGAAATGGCTCACCTCGCCCTTGGCGTCATCCTCGTGTTTGAAGATCAGGCTAAAGGCGTGGAAGAGGGCCCGGAACTGAAGCCCCTTGAGGCGGATCGTGAGAAAAAGGCCGGTGCCGACGAGCAGGACGAGCATCGGCACGCCCCAGACGAAGGATGACGCGGTCGATACCATCTGGTCAAGTGATTCCATGCAGCTCCCTTGTTGAAGAGCTTACTATAGCAGATATTGCGGGGGTTTACCAGAGGGTAGAGGGTAAAAAAGGGGGAAAAGGGGCAACCCGTACCGCGAGAGTACGGGTCGTTCGGATCGCGCTTAGTAGGTCGCTTCGACCGTCGCGGTGCCGAGGTTGGTCATTTCGCCGGCATTGACGATGACATTGTTGATGTAGCCGTAGACATCGACGAAGCCGCTTGTGTTATTCTCGGTAACGACCAGGTCGTAGGCGCCCGCCGCCAGGAACGGCAGTTTGAAGTTACCGTCGGGGTGGACGTCGGCGCTGGTGACCGCGTGCGAGAACATGATTTCGGCGCTCGTGTTGGACTCGTTGTCGTCGTAGGTTCCGTCTTCGTAGGCGTAGACCGTCAGATTGTAATCTCCGGTATAGTCGATGGAACCGTTGATTTCACCCGCTTCGTTGTCGACGATCAGGCGCAGGGTCGGCTTCAGTTTGAAGCTGGCGTTGTCGTCGAGTTTGTCCACGTTGCCGGGAACGACGACGGACTTGCGGATATCGAAGTCGATGGTCAGGGAGATGACGCCGTTCACCGGGACGTCGTATTCGCCGATCAGCTTGATGCCGGTCTGGCTGCCGCTCGGGATGTAGAGCGGGGTGACTTTGTCACTGTCCGTATAGGTGATGAAACAGCCCGGATTGCTGGCAGCGTTGCCGTGCTCTTCCGTGGCGTCGAGGTGGAGGCGGATCTGCGTGTAGTGGCCCGCCGTCAGGTTCGTTTCGCCGAGTTCGGCGATATTGCCGCTTTGCAGTTCGAGAAGGTTGAACATCTGCGGCCCTTCGAAACCGCCGAAGTCCTGCCAGGAGTCGCCGCTGACGCTGTATTCGATAGAGGTGATCGTGACATTCACCTCTTTCACATTCTCAACACCTGCCAGAGGTGCGTCCGTAAGTGCCAGTGCGAGGGTGCCCGAGTCCCCGCTGCTGCTACTGCTGCCGCAGCCGACGAATCCGAAGGTCATCATGCCGCCCAGCAGTGCCGCTGAAATCCATTTCATAGTACCCATACGTTACTCCTTGTGCTTAGCTTTAAGGTGTGAGTATAACAGAGCGAAGCATAAAGGGAGGTTATACGGGAGAAGTAGCTGGATAGAACGATCAGGTGTGCCGGGCCTGGCGCTTGGTGGCACCGGATGCGCTGCGCTGTTCCTGCTGCTCCCCGGAGGGGGCATAGGGGCTGAGAAAGGCGGGGAGGCGGCGGCCGCTCATCTTGCCCAGATCCACGGCCAGGGCCGTTCCCGCCGTTTCCTCGGCGACGCCCGAAACGGCCGTCAGGTATTCGAAGAGCAGGGCGGCGAGGCGCTCCAGGGCGATCTTGTGGGTGGCGGCGGTGCGGCCGTAGATCCAGTCGCTGAAGGCAAAAAAACGCGCAAAGACGTCGCCGTTCGGCCAGAGCAGCCGGACGCCGGCGTTGAAGTTGCCGCTGTTGTAGTAGAGGTCCCAGAATCGGGCGAAGCGCTTCATCTGCTGCAATTCTTTGAAGGAGACCTTGTCCGTTTTGAGGACGTCATAAGGGGGCGTGTCCGCGTAGATCATGCCGTGCAGCGCGTCGTGGCGGGAGAGGGTCGTGCCCGAGAGCTTTTTGAGGATGCCGATCTGGATCTCCGAACGGGTCATGGCGCAGAGGGCGTCGAGGTTCGCGCCGAAACTCTCCAGGGGTTCCCCCGGCAGCCCGACGATCAGGTCGAGGTGCATGTGCGCCTGTGTCTCGTTTTCGAGGAAGGCGAGGTTGCGCTTGATCTTCTCGATGCGCAGGGGGCGGTTGATATTGTCGGCGATCTCGGGGTTGAGGGTCTGGATGCCGACCTCGAGCTGCAGCGAGCCCGGCGGGAAATGGGCGATGCGCTCCTTGATGCTTTCGGGGAAGTGGTCGGGGATCACTTCGAAGTGGGCGAAGTAGGGGGGCTCCTTGCTCAGAAAGAAGTCCATCAAAGCGTTGGCGAAACGGATGTTGAGGTTGAAGGTGCGGTCGATGAACTTGAAGTTGCGGACCCCGCGCCGCCAGAGGGTCTCGAACTGTTCCAAAAGCGGTTCGAGGGGGAAGTAGCGCACCTTCTCGTCGATGGCGCTGAGGCAGAACTCGCAGAGAAAGGGGCAGCCCCGGGAGGACTCGACGTAGATATGGCGGTGGGCGACGTCCTCGTCGTCGTAGAGCGCGTAGGGGAGCACGAGCTGTTCGGGGTCGACCATGGAGGAGCGGATGATGCGCTGTTCGGGACGTTTTTCCGCCAGGAGGTCGCGGCAGAGCTCGTAGAAGGCGACCTCCCCCTCTCCCTGAATGATATAGTCGGCGGCGTCGAGGTCGACCCGGAAGGGGAAGTGGCTCGCCTCGGGACCGCCGAGGACGATAAGGGTCTCGGGGGCGACCTTCTTGAGGACTTGGATCAGCTCCGAGACATCCGAGGCGTTCCAGATGTAGACGCCGACGCCGACGATGCGCGGCTCATGGACGAGGATCTCCTCGGCGATAGTCTGCACGTTGGTGTTGATGACGAATTCGCGGATCACGGCGTCGTCGACGAGCTCCTTGAGGTTGGCCTTGAGGTAGCGCAGGGCGATGGAGGCGTGGGAGTAGCGGGCGTTGAGGGTCGTCAGTACAATCGGTTTCATCGCCGTATTATAACCGACCCCGCACTGCTTCAGGCCTTTTCGGCGCGTTGGCGGCCGTTGCCGGCGATCTTCCGGGGCAGGGTCAGGGTGAAGCGGGCTCCCCTGGTCCCGTTCTCCGCCCGTATCGTGCCGCCCATATGGTTTTCGATGATCATCTTCGCCATATAGAGCCCCAGGCCGGTGCCGTTTTTGGACTTGGTGCTGAAGTACGGCTCGAAGATCTTGGTGATGACCGCGGGATCGATCCCGCCGCCGCTGTCCTCGACGACGACGGTGACCGTTTTAGCGTTGCTGGTGGTGTCCATGACAACCTCCCGCTCACTGCTCCGGTTTTCGGCGATGGCGTCGACGGCGTTGTTGAGCAGGTTCATGAAGATCTGCACGAGTTCGCTGGGATAGGTCTCGATGGTGACGGCCGTGTCCCCCCTGACGGTGAGGCTGATGCCGTCGATCCGGAAGCGCGAGTGGGTGAACTGGGTGATCCGTTCGATCACGGAGTCGAGGGGGACGATTTCGCTGCTCTTCTGGGGTTCGAAGTAGGTCTGGAAGTCGTCGATCGTGTCGGAGAGGTAACCCAGAGTATGGGAAATCTCATCCAGCAGGGCCTCCTGCTCGCCGCTGCCGCCCTGCATCATCGATTTGATTTTGGCGTTGGTGATCATCAGGCTCATCGTGGCCAGGGGCTGACGCCACTGGTGGGCGATCATGCTGAGCATCTCCCCCATGGCGGCCAGTCGCGACTGGGCGATGAGCATCTCCTCCTGCTCCTTCACCTCGTTGACCTTTTCGCGGACCTTGTCCTCCAGGGAGTTGTTGAGCTCACGCAGTTCGGCGGTTTTGCGGGTCACCTCCATCTCCAGGGCGGAGTTGAAGGTTTCGAGCATCTGCTTCTGCTTTTGCAGGGTCTCTTCGTACTCCGTCACCTTCTGGCGGTAGAGGCGGATCAGCATGCTGAGAATCACCAGACCGAAGAGGGAGGTATTGAGACCCAGGGCAGAGAGGTGGAGGTCGAAAAAGAGGCGGCTGACGAGGATAAGGCCGATGGAGAAGAGGGTGTAGAAGGTCCCGACCGAAACGCCGCCGATCATGTAGGCGACGACGATGAGCAGGTAGTACCAGATCACGCGCGATTCGTCGTGGGGGACATAGATCAGCAATGAGATGCAGGTCAGCATGGAGGAGGCGAGGAGCACGTGGACGACGAGCGTGTAGCGCTCGCGGGCGGTGCGCAGCACGAAGATCAGCACAAAGGTGATGAGGGCGTAAAAGAAATTGACGACGGTCTGAACTTCCCCGATCGGGTTGATGCCGCTCCACCCCAGGAACGAGAACATCAGGGCGGAGATGACCACGATGAACATAAAACCGTTGAGGACCTTGAACTGGTACTCTGTCGGGGCTTCCGCGTCGGAAAAGGCGTGGCCGCTGGTCAGATAGTTCCGCAGCAGGGGGGAGGTCAGTGTCACGTGGCTCCTTGCACGAGTGGGTGGTTAATTTTACCACGCGAAGGGTAAAGTGTCAAAACAACCGACGTCCGATTCTGTTTAAAAGGCGGCGTGCGTATCACGGTCACATGGCGCATCGTAGGGGGCTTCCACGCCCCACTCCCGGGGATCGACCCCGTAAAAGTGCCGCAGCAGGCCGAAGAGTCCGGGGTGATCGGCATGCAGCCGGTCGGGGCTCTGGAAAAAGCGTTCGCTGGAGACGGCGAAGAACTCCGTTTCGTTGGAGAAGGCGTAGTCGTCGAACAGTTCCCACAGCATGGAGGTTTCGTCCGCTCCGGCAGCGTCGCGGCAGGCGTCGTAGGTCCGCTCGAAGGCCTCCAGCCATGCCGTGTCGCGTTCTCCCTCCAGGAAATCGAGGACGTGGGCGAGTTCGTGGACGATGATGTTGTCGGGGGTAAGGGTATGGCTCTCGTATGCGGTGTCCTCCCAGGAGAGGGCGATGGTGTCGATGCTCGACTGCCCGTCGAGTTCGTACTCCCCGCTGCTGACAATGCCGCCGTCGTTGACGCTCTCTTCCGCGACGAAGCCGCGGGCATAGTAGAGGATCTCGGCAAGAGGGGCGAAGCGGTCATCCTCTCCGCCGGGGGTCATCAGGGCGGCGTAGAAGGCGACGGGCAGTTTCATCGCCTCTGTCACCTCCAGGCCGATCCCCCGGAAGCTCCTGGTATAGATGAAATGCAGTACCGCACGTTCGACGCGGGCACGCGCTTCCGTGTTCAGGGCGTTGTAGTGGGGGATGCGCTGCAGCTCGGCGCGCCATTCAGCGGGGAAGGGCATGGCGGCGAGGCGGCGTTGCAGCCGCCTTTCGCGCAGCTGCCGCCACCCCTGAAAGAGCAGGTAGGCGGCGAAGAGCGCTCCGAAGAGCCAGAGAAGAACGATCGAATAGGTCATCAGCTTTCCGCAGCGAAGAGTCGTAGACCCCTCCTTGGAGGTCTTTGGGTAACAGTATACCCTCTTCGCGGCGTCACACCTTCAGGTCCACCTCCTGGACCGTCCCGACGCCGCCGTTTTCGCCGAGGAAGAGGGATGTGGCCCGCAGCCTGCCGTCGTAGCCGTCGAGACTGCTGCCGTAGTCGAAGGCGGTGGCGAGGTTCTCGAGGTAGATGGCGCCGACCCCCTTGTCGCGCAGCGTGTAGAGGGTCTCGGTACCGTCGGCATCTTTCGTCCAGATCAGCAGCTTCTCGAAGATGGCGTCGCCTTCGTCGATCCAGCCGTTGCCGTCCCCGTCGTAGGCGGCCAGCTCGGTAAAACCGTTCCCCTCCGTCGGCCCGAAGAGTTCGCCGCCGTCGTTGATCTGCCCGTCGCCGTTTTTGTCCAGGGCGAGAAAACCGCTGCCGCTGCCGGCGAAGGCGATCTCCTCGAGCTTCCCGTCGCGGTCGAGGTCGAAGTTGCGGCGGACGCTGCCGAGTTCGAGCATACCGCCGTCGAAATTGACGACCAGGGGGTCGATGAGGGCGTCGCCGGCCTTGAAGCTGAGACTCTCGCGGGTGATGCTTTCCTGCGTCATGGAGAAGGCGACGGCAAGGTCGATCCGGCTGCCGTCGGCGAGGGTGACGCGCCCTTTGGCGGCGAAATCGAGGGATTGCGTTACGGCGGTGCTCTTCTCATAGGAGAAGTCGATGCCCCACCCTTCGCGTTGCGGTGCCGTTTCTGTCGTGTCGGGCTCTGGGGTCGTCAGGTCGTGGGAACGGGTCCAGGCCTGGAAGGTTTCGATACGGATCTTGCGCCCCGTGAGCGCCTCCAGGGCGCGGACCATGGCGCGCAGTTTCGGGTCGGCCAGGACCGTGTCGGCGCTCTCGGCCGTTTCCGCAGGGACGCACTCCGTTTTGGGTGCGGTTGCCGGAAGGGGGCGTGCTGCGGCGCGCTTTCCCCCGATGCGGTCGTCCCACATTCTCAGGCTGCTGCGCTCTTCGATAGAGACGCTGCGCTGCTGCAGGACGCTGAGTGTCAGCTGGCTCGATGCGATCTTCATGGGTGCCTCCCCTCCGACGGATTTAATTGGATATATCGGTCAATCGGCGGGAAGTTTTAGCAAAGCGCGGGGGTCACTCCTGTTCGGAGGGCTTTTTGGGGGGCAGGACGATGCGGCGCGGCGGGCGCTTGGGAGCGGCCTTCGCGCTCTCGTCGCGGGAGCTTTTCGCAGCGGCAGGTTTGGCGTTGCGGGGCTTGTTGCCCTGCGGGGCTTTTTTGCCGGCGTAGGATTTCGGTTTGCCCGGTTTTTTGCCCGCCGCTTTTTCCTCATCGCTTTTCGGGGTGCCGTCGTAGCGGTGGTTGCGCTCGCCGCTCTTGCCGGAGAAGATCGCCTTGCCGTCGGCGTCTTTGCCGAGGTAGCGGGAGGACTTGGGCTTCGGCTTCGCCCACTTGTCGGTTTTTTCCGACCCGTCGGTGGGACGGGAAGGCTTGTGCTTTTGCTTCGACCACTTTTCGGTTTTTTCCGACCCGTCGGCGGGGCGGGAAGGCTTGCGCTTTTGCTTCGCCCACTTGTCGGTTTTTTCCGTTCCGTCGGTCGGTCGGTCGGGGCGTTTGTGTCCCTTGGGCTTTTTAAAGCTTTTGGAGGCGGCGGCCGGCGCTTCGGGTGCGAATTCCGGGAGTGTCTCCTGCAGGATCGTACGTCCCAGAAGGGTTTCGATCGGGTAGAGGCGGGGCTGCTCGGCGGGGTCGAGCAGCGCCAGGGCGAACTGTTTCGCCTGGGCGAGACGGGTCATGTAGGCGATGGCGCTCTCGGGGATGTCGTAGCTGATGACGAGGTCGTAGGCCGCTTTGGCCGTAGCGCTGAGCGCTGTGTCTTCGGCGACGGTGACCGTTTCAGAAGCGAAGGGCGCAAGGAGGGCCGGATCACCGGAGGTGACGACGAGGACACGCTTGTCGGTGTGCTGCGCGATCAGGTGTGCAAGCAGTTCGGGTTTGCGCTGCGCATCGCAGGGGTGGAGACGGTGGTTCTGGCGTTTGATGGCATAGATGGCTGACATGGGAGTCCTTGATTCGGTGGGCCCCGGAAGGGGCGGGGTGAACGCTCGAAAGCCTGCAGCGGCCCCGCGCTCCGGGAATGAAAACAGTGGCGCAATTATAGCGCAAATTACGGGGTTTAGGGGTGCTATTTCGCCGATGCCGTCTGCTTGTCGAGGCGGCGGGCGAACTCCTCCATGATGGTGCGGTAGAGGCGCTCTTTCAGATGGACGTCCTCGACGCCCGCGTCGAGGTTGGGGTTGTCATTGATTTCGATAACGTAGACCCCCTTCTCGTTCTGTTTGACGTCGACGCCGTAGAGCCCGTCGCCGATGAGCTTGGCCGCTTTCAGGGCGACATCGACGACCTTTTTCGGGACCTCCTCCACGGGGATGGTGCGGAAGTTCCCCTCCTTGAAGCCCCCCTTGCCGTCGTACTGCACGATCTGCCAGTGCTTTTTCGACATGAAGTACTGGCTGGCGTAGAGGGGCTTCTTGTTGAGGATGCCGATGCGCCAGTCGAACTCCGTGTAGAGGAACTCCTGGGCGAGAATCAGCTCCGACTCCTTGAAGAGGCGGGCGCTGATGTCGCGGAGCGCGTCGCTGTTCTCAACCTTGAATACCCCCTGGGAGAAGGAGCCGTCGGGGACCTTGAGGACCATCGGAAAGCCGATAATCTCCTCCGCCGCCTTGAGGTCGTTGCGGCCGACGATGACGGTCTTGGGCGTCGGGATCTTTTTGGCGCGCAGCAGTTCCGCGAGGTAGACTTTGTTGGTGCAGAGCAGGATCGACTTGGGGTCGTCGATGACGACCATCCCCTCGCTCTCGGCCTTTTTGGCGAAGCGGTAGGTGTAGTGGTCGATGCGGGTCGTGTCCCGGATGAAGAGGGCGTCGTACTCGGCGAGGCGGGCGTAATCTTTTTTCCCGATCAGCTCCACCTCGATGCCCAGCGCCTTGCCCGCCTTGATGAAGTGGTTGAGGGCCTTGGCATTGGAGGGGGGCATGGGGTCGTTGGGATCGTGCAGGATCGCCAGGTCGTAGCGCGACGCCGTTTTGCCCTTGGGAATGCGCCACTGCTTCTTCCGGTAGGCGTCGAAGGCGTCGAGGAAAAAGGTGCGCGAAAGGGCGTCGAGGCGGTGGATGGCGACGGGCTTGATGGCGCCGATGCGCCACTGGCCGTGGCGCTGGAAGGTGACGCGCAGCAGCGGGTAAGGGAAGGCCTCGAAGATCTGCCGGGCGATGCCCGAGAGGGGCTCGGACTGGCAGCGCCCGAAAAAGACGTCCATGTCGAAGAGGATCGCCGCGCTGTCGCGGGTGTAGCGGCTGAGCGCCTTCTGGACCCGTGAGTCGATGTTCTCCGTGTCGAGACTGTACATCGATTTGCGGCTGAGGTCGAGCATCGTCTTGACCGACGGCAGTACCCGGTGCCCCCGCGCTTCGGCGAGGAGCGAGCAGTAGTAGCCGACGCTCAGGTAGCTGTGTTTGCGGCAGAGATTGACGACCTGGATCTGCTTCTGCTCGATGTAGTCCTGTCCCGTCAGGTAGTCGTCGACGTGGACGACCTCCCCTTTAAAGCCTTCGATGTTCAGGTCCGAACGGTGTTCGACCACGATGATCTGCCGAATCACTGGCATGCTCCAAAAATATAATCACGATCTGCTGATGAAATACCGCCGACAATCCTGCGAAAGACGGTTGGGACAGGGGTTGAAAAAGTGACGGGAGTATAACACATTTTACACCGGTTGTGTACGCATTTCAAGTGTGCCGGAGGAGTGCAGGCGATGCGGGGCCGCCTGATGGCGGCAGGTTCGCCCCGAGGAGCGGAAAAACCGCTTCCCGGGTTGCTGTTAAGCGAAAAGTATTATAATATATGATAATGATTCATGCCTGGCTTGCTTGGGCTTCGATTCGGGAAGGGGGCGCTTGGAATGTTACGCAGTCTTACGGACAAGGAACTCGGCCGTCTCAGCATCAAACCGAAAATGCTCCTGCTGGCATTCGGCAGTTTTATGGGGCTGGTACTGATTCAGCTGCTGCTCTTCAACGCGATCAGCCGCGAGCTTTACCATGAACGGAAAGTGCAGACGCAGCAGCTCACGGAGACGGGGTTGGGGGTGGTGCGGCACTTCTATGAACTCGAACGCAGCGGCACCCTGAGCCGCGAGGAGGCACAGGCCGAGGCGATGGGAGCCCTCGAAGAGGCGACGTACGGCGATTCGGGCTATTTCTGGATTAACGACACCGACGGTGTTATCCTGATGCATCCCTACATGAAGGAGCTGATCGGGACGTCGACGCTTGACACGACGGACTACGCCGGGGAATATATCTACCGTGAATTCGTGGACAAGGCAAAACGCGGCGGCGGCTGGGTCGATTACCACTGGCCCAAGCCGGTCGGGCAGCAACCCCACCGCAAAATCTCCTACGTTCTCTTTTTCGCGCCCTGGGGATGGGTGATCGGCACCGGCATCTACCTTGACGATATGGAAGCCGAGATCGCATCGATCACCCTCCATGCGGTCATGGTAACGGCCGCGGTCTCCTTGGTGCTGATCCTGATCTCGCTCTGGCTCTCCTCCCGTTTTTTCCGCCAGTTGGCGGAGCTGGCGGTCCGCGACCCCCTTTCGTCGCTGATGACGCGCCGCTCCCTCTTCGAGGAGATCCCTCTGCTCATCTCCAGCCACGACAGGGCCCTGAAAAATAACCTCGCGGTGATCTTCTTCGACATCGATTATTTCAAACAGATCAATGATATTTACGGGCATGAGTACGGCGACCGGGTGATCTCCATGGTCGGGAGCTCCATTCTGCAGGTTATCCGCAGCGAAGACGTCGCTGTGCGTTACGGGGGGGAGGAGTTCGTCGTCGCCATGCTCTGCAACAGTAAAGAAGAGGCGCTGCAGGTGGCGGAACGGATCCGTGCGGCGGTCGCGGCGATCGCTTTCAGGAAAGGGGAAGAGGAGTTTTCCGTTACGATGAGCGGCGGGGTCGCTTTCCGTGAACCCGGGGAGCTTTTCGAAGCCGTCTTGCAGCGCGCCGACGTCAAGCTCTACGAAGCGAAGTCCAGCGGACGCAACAGGCTGTTCAGCTGAAGCGGTCCGCAGGCGCGGCCGGGGAACGCCGCATCGCCACGACCAGGTAGGCCAGGGCGACGAGCAGCGTGCCCGTCACGGAAAAGAGCAGGGCTGCATCGGTGCCGAAACGGTTCCAGAGTACCCCGCTCAGGGCGGCTCCCGCCGCGGCGAAGAGAGCGACACCCGCGTAGAAGACGCCGTATACGGAACCCCGCTGCTCCGCCTCCCGGGCGATAAGGGCGCGGTTGGCGTTGAGGGAGGCGACGGTGAAGAGGCCGAGGAATCCGTAGGCGCCCCAGAGGGCCGCAGCGCTCCCCTCGAGCAGCAGTGCCTGGGCAGCCACGCCGCAGAGAAAGGCCCCCATCATGATCCGCCGCTCCCCGATGCGGTCGGCGAGGCTTCCCAGGGGGTAGCTGAAGAGGGTCTGCACCGCCGTTGAGATGATGAAGAGCAGCGGGATGAACGCTGCTTCAAAGCCGGTGTCGACGGCCCGCATCGTGAAGAAGGCATCGCTGAAAAGAAAGAAGACGAAACCGAAATAGAATCCAAGTCCTTTGATAACGGCGCGGTCGGCGGGCGTCAGCAGAAAGCGCGGCGCTGCGGCGGCGGGCCGGGGGGCATCCTTGACGAAACCGAGCAGCAGGAGCCCTACGAGGCCGGGAAGCAGTGTCGCCATAAAGAGGGTGCGCAGGACCTCCGCGTCCGAACCGAGCCAGAGCAGGAGCCCGAAGAGCAGGAGCGAACCGCTCAGTTCCCCGGCGATGTCGAGGGTTTTGTGAAACCCGAAGGTCGTCCCCTCGCGGTTAGCCCTGCTGTAGCGGGCGATGAGCAGGTCCTTGGGGGCGGAGCGTATCCCCTTGCCGATGCGTTCGGCGCCGCGCAGCAGGGCGACGCTCTGCCAGCTGCCGGCGAGGGCCAGCAGCGGTTTACTCAGGGCCGAGAGGAGGTAACCGGCGGCGACGAGGGGCTTGACATAGCCGAAACGGTCGCTGATGTAGCCCGAGAGCAGCCGGAGGGTGTAGGAGAAGAAGGTGGCGACGGCGACGATGAAACCGAGTTTGTCGACGCCTTCGTGCAGCACGGTGACGACGAAGAGCGGCAGCAGCGGGGTGACCATGGCCGATGCCATGTCGGTGAAGAAACTGACCCAGCCCAGCAGCAGGACGTTGCGGTCGATCCCTCGGGGCATTGGACTCCTTTTCCCGGACGTTGTGAACATTATAGCAGCTGGAAATAGCGCTATAATCGTTTGATATCCAGGAAACCGGAGGAATCGCCGTGGTGGGAGTGAAAAGGAGTATCGTGCTGTTCGCTCTCTGCACCGTAGGATTCCTGCTGCTTTTCATCAGCTGGGCGACCTGGGAGCGCAGCCGTGACGCCCTCGGTGCGATCGACCTGGACGCGGGAAGGGTGACGCTTGCGGAGGAGGCTCCCTGCCGAATCGTAGGGCTTGAAGGGACGGGGCGCCGCTACCGCCGTGTCGTCCTGGAGACGGAGGAGATCGGCACGATCGAGGCGTTTCTTTCGATACCCGAGAGCCTGCCGGCCGAGGGGCTGCCCGTCGTCATCATCCTCGGCGGTGCGGAGGCGGAGGCGGGGGACTTCCGCCACATTCCCGATCCCGGGGCGAACATCTACCTCCTCTACACCTACCCCTACGCTCCGGAGTACTGGTACCGCGGTACCCCGCTGACGGAGATTCCCGCGGTGCGGCGCGCGGCGATGCGGGTCCCCGCGCAGGCCGTGACCCTCTACGAATGGGCAGCGCGCCAGCCCTGGGCGGAGCGCGGGCGCGTCACCTTCGCCGGCTTCAGTTTCGGGGCGATGTTCCTCCCCGCCGTCTACCGCCTGGGGGAGAGCCGCGGCATGGCGCTCAATCCCGGCGTGCTCGCCTA
>QKCD01000087.1 GCA_003245815.1 Sulfuricurvum sp. | reverse complement strand
TTAGGGGGTCGAACACGGCGGCGACGGAGCGGGCCACTTCGTTGCGCGGCGTGTTCCGCCCCCCGCCCTGAAGCTCTGCGAAGTACTCCTCGATATAGGGGCGGGCGATCTCCATGAAGGCGGCGATCTCTTTCTGGTCCTGCTTGCTGATGCCATTGGACTCCACGGAGAAGCTGAAGGCCTCCATCGCACTGAAACTGAAGCGGCTTTCGCTGCCTCCGGCACCCCGCTGGGACTGCAGGGAGAGGGACTGCCGGTTGGAGAAGTCGAGGGTGATATGGTCGCCGCTGGAGGTGCGCATATCGATGTTCAGCTCGCGGGAACGGTAGGCGTCGAGTGCGTAGGTCTGCATCCTGGGCTCCTTGGCATGATATCTGACAATATCGTCCTTCACAGTAAAATCCTTTAGGATGAGCGGTGGTTGCGCCGGGCAAACCTGGGAAACGCGACTAGTCGGACGGCGACAGTTATAAATAATTTTGATCCGATAGAATGAAAGACGGCGGCCGTTTCCGACGAAAGCCGCTACGGGCATCGCAACGCGGTGCCTTCATCCGATCCGACGCAGAAGGAGGATACGATGATCCACAAACTGATGGAACTGCCGTTCGAGAGGACGGCACTGGAACCCTACATCTCCGCGGAAACGCTGGAGTACCACTACGGCAAACACCACGCGACCTACATGAAAAACCTGATCGCCCTGAGCGAAGGGACGCACTACGCGACGATGACGCTCGAAGACATCATCCGCTCCGCCGAGGGCGCCCTCTTCAACAACGCCGCGCAGGTTTATAACCACGACTTCTACTGGAAAGGGCTCACCTGCGGCACCTGCAGCGTCTCGGCGGAGCTTGAAGAGAGCATCGCACGCGATTTTGGCTCGATGGAGGCGTTCCGCGAGGCTTTTCTCGACGCCGCGGCAAAGCTTTTTGGGTCGGGGTGGACTTGGCTGAGCATTGATAGCGACGGCAAGCTGATGATCGAGCAGACCTCCAACGCCGACAACCCGCTGCGCCACGGGCGCACCCCACTGCTCACCTGCGACGTCTGGGAGCACGCCTACTACATCGACTACCGCAACGCCCGTCCCGAGTACCTGAAGAACTGGTGGAACCTGGTCAACTGGAACTTCGTCTCGGACAATCTCGCCGCGTTCAAGGAAGACAGCGCCCAGGGGTACAGCCAGCCCTGCAACGAACCCAGCAGCGTCTGCGACTACGTCGACGCGATGCAGGAGAACGAGCGGACCTCGACCTGAGGGCAGGGTGCGCTAGCGCCGGTAGCTCTGGAGGGCCCGCATATAGCTCGAACGCTCGTAGGCGTCGGGGTTGTCGGTGTGGCGCAGGGAGATGCTTCCCTTCATCTGGGCGACGGAGCTGTACTCCTTCTCCTCCATCCATTTGCGCATATTATCAAGAAGCTTCGCGATATGCCCGGGACCGTGCAGCAGCAGGGCCGAAGCCATCTGGACGGCGTCGACGCCGCTCATAAGCGCCTTGAGGACGTCGTCGCTGTTGTGCACGCCCGTCGAGGCGCAGAGCGACGCGTTGACGTGGTCGTAAAGGATGGCGCTCCAGCGCAGGGTCTCGCTCAGGGCATAGGAGCCGGTGATATTGGCCCGCTGGACGGGGCTGAGGGTCTCGAGGTCGATGTCGATGCGGACGGGATTGTCGAAGAGCACGAGCCCCGACGCCCCCTGGGCGACCAGTTTCGCCGCCATCTGCGCCGGGGCGCTGAAATAGGCGTTCATCTTGACGCTGACGGGCAGCGCCGTTGCGCGGCAGACGTCACGGACAATATCGATGTAGCGCTGCTCGACGTCGCGGCCGTCGGTGGCGATATCGGTCGGGATGTAGGTGATGTTGAGCTCCACCGCGTCAGCCCCCGCCTGTTCGAAGCGCTTGACGTACTCCGCCCAGCCGCCGGGGGTCGCGCCGTTGATGCTGGCGATCACCGGGATGTCGACGCTCCGCTTGATCCTGGCAAGCTCCTCGAGATGCGCCTCGGCGTTGACGTTGTCGAAGCTGCCGCTTTCGGGAAAGAAGTCCAGCGACTCCGCGTAGCTCTCCGTGTGGGCCGAGAGAAAATGGTTGAGCGCCGCCGCTTCGGCGGCGATCTGCTCCTCGAAGAGCGAATGCATGACGACGGCCGCCGCGCCGGCGTCCTCGAGGCGTTTGATGTCGTCGGCGGTGGCCGTCATCGGCGAAGCGCCGGCGATCAGCGGGTTGTCGAGCTTCAGTCCAAGGTAGGTGGTCTGCAGGTTCATTGGGCGTCTCCTTCGTAGGGGATGTCGGCGAGACTTTTGTAGCGCCGCCAGAGGCTTTCGGCGACGTGGGTCGCGGTCTCGAGGTAGGCCGCCGCGTTGCCGGCGTTCATCTTTTCGACCATCTTGAAGCGGGTCTCGTTGTACATGAACTCCTTCACCCCGATCTTGGGCCCCTTGTAGTCGAGGCTCATCGGGTTCTTGCCTTCGCGGGCGCGTTCGGGGTTGTAGCGGAAGATCGGCCAGAGGCCCGAATCGACGGCGAGCTTCTGCTGGTTCATGCCGTAGCGCAAATCGTAGCCGTGGGCCACGCAGTGGGCGTAGGCGATGATGATGGAGGGGCCGTCATACCGTTCCGCCTCGATAAAGGCCTTTACCGTCTGGGTGTCGCTCGCCCCCATCGCCACCTTGGCGACGTAGACGTTCTCGTAGGCAATCGCCATGGCGGCGAGGTCCTTGGGCATCCCCGCCTTGCCCGCCGCGGCGAACTTCGCCACGGCCCCGGTCAGCGTCGCCTTGGATTCCTGGCCGCCGGTATTGGAGTAGACCTGGGTGTCGAGAACGAGGATGTTGACGTTGCGCCCGCTCGAGAGGACGTGGTCGAGACCGCCGTAGCCGATGTCGTAGGCCCAGCCGTCGCCCCCGATGATCCAGACGGATTTCTTCGTCAGGTAGTCGGCGAGGCTGAGCAGCCGTGCGGCCTCCTCGCTTTCCATCTGCCCCAGAACCGTTTTGAGCGCGTCGACCCGCCGGCGCTGCTCGAAGATATCGCTCTCGTCGCGCTGGACGGCGCTGCCGATGGCGTCGGCGAGCTCCGTGCCGACCGCCTCGCGCATGGAGGCGAGCAGTTCCTGGGCCTGGATTTTGTGCTTGTCGATCGTCAGCCTGAAGCCCAGCCCGAACTCCGCGTTGTCCTCGAAGAGAGAGTTGGACCAGGCCGGCCCGCGTCCTTCGGCGTTTTTCGTCCAGGGGGTCGTCGGCAGGTTACCGCCGTAGATGGAGGAGCAGCCCGTCGCGTTGGCAATAATCATCCGGTCCCCGAAGAGCTGCGATGCGAGCTTGACGTAGGGGGTCTCGCCACAGCCGGGGCAGGCGCCGGAGAACTCGAAGAGCGGCTGCAGGAACTGGCTCTCCTTGACCTTGGCGTGGTCGAGCCGTCCGCGGTCGACCTCCTCGAGGTTCACGAAGAACTCCCACGCCTCGGCGCCGCTCTCGCGCAGCGGCATCTGCGGCTCCATGTTGATCGCCTTGCGGTTGGTCTGGGACTTGTTCTTCGCCGGGCAGACCTCGACGCAGAGCGCGCAGCCGGTACAGTCCTCGACGGCGACGGAGATGGCAAAGCGCTCCTGCTCGCCGAACTCCTTGCCCTTGGCGGGGACGAAGCTGAAGGCCTCGGGCGTATGCGTCAGGGCCGAAGCGTCGACGACCTTGGAGCGGATAACGGCGTGGGGGCAGACGAGAACGCACTTGTTGCACTGGATGCAGACCTCCGCGTCCCAGACCGGCACCTCCTGGGCGATGTTGCGCTTCTCGTACTGCGTCGTCCCCGTCGGCCAGGTGCCGTCGTCGGGCATGGCGCTGACGGGGAGCTCGTCGCCGCGGTTCTCGATCAGGGTCCTCGTGACCCGCTCGACGAAGGCGTCGCAGTCGCCTTTGATGGCGGGCTGCATCGGAACGCTGCTCTCGGCGTCGGCGGGGACCTTCACCTCGAAGAGGTTCTCGAGGCTGCGGTCGACGGCGGCGAAATTCATCTGGACGATCTGCTCGCTTTTATGGCCGTAGCTCTTGCGGATGGCCTGCTTGATCTTCGCGATCGCCTCGTCGCGTTCGAGGACGCCGGAGATGGCGAAGAAGCAGCTCTGCATCACCGTGTTGATGCGCGACCCCATGCCGCTCTCTTTGGCGACACGGGAGGCGTCGATGGCGTAGAAACGCAGCCCCTTGGCAATGATCTCCTCCTGGACGCGGCGCGGCAGCCGCATCCAGAGCTCCTCTTGGGGGAAGGGGGAGTTGAGCAGAAAGACGCCGCCGGGCTTCACCTTGTCGACGATGTCGAACTTCTCCAGAAAGACGCTCTGGTGGCAGGCGACGAAGTCGGCCCGGGTGACGAGGTAGGTGGCGCGGATCGGGTCGGGGCCGAAACGGAGGTGGGAGATCGTCATGGAGCCGGACTTCTTGGAGTCGTAGACGAAGTAGCCCTGGGCGTAGTTGGGGGTCTCCTCGCCGATGATCTTGATGGAGTTCTTGTTCGCCCCGACGGTGCCGTCGGAACCGAGGCCGTAGAAGAGTGCCTCGAAGTTGCCGCTCTCAAGGGTGAAGGCGGGGTCGAAATCGAGGCTGCTGTGGGTGACGTCATCGTGGATGCCGATGGTGAAGTGGTTCTTCGGCGCGGCTTCTGCCAGGGCGTCGAAGATCGCCTTGATCATCGCCGGGGTGAACTCCTTGGAGGAGAGGCCGTAGCGGCCGCCGACGACGGCGGGCATGGCGAAGGGCAGCGTGCCGCGCGCTTCGAAGAGGGCCGTGACGACGTCGTGGTAGAGGGGCTCGCCCTGCGAACCCGACTCTTTCGTACGGTCGAGGACGGCGACCGCTTTCACCGTCGCGGGCAGGGTCTCGATAAAGGAGGCCGCGTCGAAGGGGAGGGCGAGGCGCACCTTGACGACACCGACTTTTTCGCCCTGCGCCGCGAGGTATTCGGCGCTCTCGTGGGCCGCCTCCGCCCCGGAGCCCATCAGGACGATGACCCGCTCCGCGTCGGGGGCGCCGACGTACTCGAAGAGGCCGTAGCGGCGTCCCGTCAGTGCGGCGAAGTGCTCCATCTGCGCTTTGAGGATGCGCGGCACCTCGGCGTAGTAGCGGTTGACGCTCTCGCGCCCCTGGAAGTAGACGTCGGGGTTCTGGGAGGTGCCGCGGATAAAGGGGTTGTCGGGGGTGAGGGCGTTTCTGCGGTGGCGCTCGACGAGTTCGGGGGTGATCATCGCCTTCATCGTCTCTTCGTCGATGAGCGTCACCTTGGAGACCTCGTGGGAGGTGCGGAAGCCGTCGAAGAAGTGGAGGAAGGGGATACGTGAATGCAGCGACGCCGCCTGGGAAATGAGGGCGAAGTCGTGGGCCTCCTGGACGCTGTTGGAGGCGAGCAGTGCAAAGCCGGTCTGGCGCACCCCCATAACGTCCTGGTGGTCGCCGAAGATGGAGAGGGCCTGGGCCGCGAGGGAG
>QKCD01000129.1 GCA_003245815.1 Sulfuricurvum sp. | reverse complement strand
GGCGAAGGCGGCCTTGAGATCCTCGGCCAGGTTGATAAGGCCGTTGTAGCCGCCGTAGGAGGTCTTTTTCTCCTGGTTGACGTCGATAAAGGAGATCTTCTTCTTGATTGCCGTATAGAGGCTGCGCCCCCCGGCCAGGAGGATGTGTGCCCCTCTTTCGTCGATAACCTTGGACTGCTGCGCCGCCGGTTTGTCCATCAGGATCCCGTCCTCGCCGAGGTATTCGCGGGCCTTTTCAATGTCGTCCGCCGTTGACTTCTTGATGGAGGTCGCGACGACCTCGATCCCGAGGTCCTGCAGACCCGAGGCGATGGACCAGGCCTTGTTCCCCCCGGTGTTGAGGACCGCTTTCTTGCCCTTGAAGAGACGGCGGTACGGCTCAAGCGCCAGGTCGAGTTTCGCCTCCTCCTCGTCGATGAGGCGTTCGGCTTTTTCCATCAGTTCCGGGTCGCCCAGCGCCTTGACGATCTCGCGGATCGCGAAGGTCGTATCGCGCTTGCCGTAGAAGGAGACGGAGACCCAGGGGATGTCCCACTTCTCGTTCATCTTGCGCACCAGCGTCACGAGCGATTTCGCACAGACGATGACATTGAGCTTGGCACGGTGCGCCGTACGGATATCGCCGACGCGGCCGTCGCCGCTCATGGAGGCGAGCACGCGGATGCCGAGTTTTTCGAACATCGGCAGGTACTGCCACATATCGCCCGTGACGTTATAGTCACCGATCAGGTTGATGTCGTACTTTGTCGTGAATTCGGGCTCTTTGGTCCCGATCAGGTGCTCGAGCACCGCCTCACCCGCCAGGCGGGAACCGAGGTTTTTTCCCCCGACGAAGCCCGGCGCATGCACCGGAACGACCGGCACGCCGTGCTTCTGGCTGCCGAGTTTGCAGGTCATGTCGATGTCGTCGCCCACCAGCGCCGTGACACAGGTGGAGTAGACGAAGATCGCCTCGGGCTTGTAGTGCTCCATGACGTAGTCGATCGAGTCTTCCAGGCGCTTGTCGCCGCCGAAGATGACGTCGTTCGTCGTGATCCCCGTCGTGAAGCCCATAAAGGTGTGGTTGCGCCCCTTGTAGGAGCTCAGGCTCTCCCTGGTCTCCCACGAAGCCCCGAGACAGGTCTGCGGGCCGTGCACCAGGTGGACGGCGTCCGCATAGGGAAAGAGCGAGATCTGTGCGCCGTCGAAGGCACAGCCGCCGGCCGCCATTCCCGGCTTGGGCTTGTCGCACCCCTCGCCGGGTTTTTTGTCCTTGCTGTGCGAACAGGCACTCTCATTCAACAGTTCTTTAATCTTTGCGCGGTTTACCATTGCCATAATGTCATCCTTCCTATGGATTTTCATAGTCAGCAAAGCTGCTCATCCGCCTGCTTTACGCTATTGATTTTTCTTGTAGGGCAATATGCAATATGTGTGCCTGCGGAGGGTTATTGGGAGTAGTTATCAGTTAAAGGGGGAAAAGGAGAGCAGAAGCCGGGCGTACCCGGCGAGCGGAGGAGCTTACTCCGTAACGGTGTCGGTCGTTTCGACGACTTCCGGCTCCGTGACCGTCTCCTCGACACCGTTTTGGTGCTGGTACTGGTGCTTTGCCTGTGTCATGTTCTGGATCTGGTGCTGGTAGCGCATCTGGCTCTGCATCTGCTGCTGCATCATCGCCGCGCTGCGCTGCATCGTCGCCGTACCGGCACCTGCACCTGCGCCCGGCCCCTGCTGTGCCATCGCTGCCGTTGAAGCGACCAGTGCCGCTGCCGTCATTGCAATCATTGTCTTTTTCATCCTGTGTCCTTTTTTTCGTTGGGATGCGGAAATTGTAGACCAGGAGGGTGAGCGGAGTGTGAGGGATACGCTGCGCTTTTCGCTAAGATATGACATCACCCAAGGAGCCGTCATGCCCGAGACCGTACCTGCTGCTTCTTTTCTGCGCCGCCACTGGAACCGGCTGCTCATCGTCGTGCTTTCGCTCGCCCTGCTCACCTTCTCCTTTGCCGGGACCCTCGACAAAGCCGGCCGCACGGTCGTAGACAATGCCTTCAATCAGGCCCTCGTCGTCTTCGGCACGGCCAAGGCGCTCAACGCCGTCATCTCCGTCGTACAGGGCACCGAGGTCGGTCCGCCCGGCGTCACCCTCGCCGTCGGTGAGGTGCTCGACCCCGTCAACGACCTCATCGAACGCTTCTCCTGGATCATGCTCGCCAGCATCACCTCCCTGGGGATCCAGACCATCTTCATGAATATCGTGACGGACGCCTTTTTCAACTACCTGCTGCTCTTCCTTGTCATCGCCTACAACCTCTGGCTTTTTTTCCGCTTCACGCGCGACGACAAATCCCGGACCCTCTTTTTCAAGATTACGGTCATCATGGTCTTTCTGCGTTTCAGCGTGCCGCTCATGGCCATCGCAAACGACCTCGTCTACACCCAATTTGTCCAGCCCGAATACAATATTGTCGAACTCGACCGGGGGGTCACGGCGATCGCGGACGATATCGAGCAGTTCAAAAAGAGTTCCTACAGCGTTTTCAGCACGTCGTACTATACCGAGCAGGTCGAACGCTACAAGGCCGAGGCCAATGCGGCCGGCGACCGCATCGTCCGGCTCATCATCGCCTTCGTCTTTCAGACGGTCGTCTTCCCCCTGCTCTTTTTGTTCCTGCTCTACAAGCTCGTGCTCAGGGTGTTCGATATCGGCAGGTAACGGCAGACGCCGTCCTGCGTACGAAGGAAGAAATTAATAATCACTTTAATATACTGCAATTATGAACATCTATCACAATAAGCTGCATTTCGGACCGGCAATAAAATATCTTATCTTCTTTGTATTAAGTGCCGTGTTGATCCTTATCTTCAGCAACGATATTCTGACCGACCGCGTGAAGGGACATCTCGCCGCGGAAAAGGAGCTGACGGTCTCGACCTACCGCAGCATCATCCGCGGTTTCCAGTCCCAGGCCGACATCATCTACTACAACCGCATCAACGTCAAAGACGTCATCGACCTTTACAAAAGAGTGCCGGACGCCTCGGAGGCGGAGCGTGCCGAGATCCGCAAAAAGCTCTACAGCCTGCTGCTCCCCGTTTACCGAAACATCAGCCTCTACCACCTCAAGCAGATGCATTTTCATCTGAGCAACAACGAAAGCTTTCTGCGCTTTCACCGCCCCGAGCGGTTCGGGGACGACCTGACCGGCGTGCGGGACAGCGTCGCCTATGTCAACCGGACGCACAAGCCCGTGTCCGGCTTCGAGGAGGGGCGCATCTTTAACGGCTACCGCTTCGTCTATCCCCTCTTTGACGGAAACGATTACCTCGGCAGCGTCGAACTCTCCATCTCGATGCAGACCATCCTCGAACGCATCCGTGACGACATCCATGCCGATGCCCACTTTATCATCCTCGCCGACACCGTCAAATCGAAGGTCTTCCCCGACGAACAGAACTATTACGCCCCTTCGGAGCTTTTCGGCGACTACATGCACGAAAAGGCGCTGGGACCGAACCATACCCCTGAAACAGCGGCACTGATCCGGAACTATATCCGGGAGAACGGGCCGCTTGACAAGGTCCTGGCGAGGGGGAACGCCTTCAACTTCTTCGAATTCGATGAGCAAACCCTCCATGCCATCACCTTTGTACCCGTCGTCAATGCCATTTCGCAGCACACCGTCGCCTACCTCATCATCGACCGCAAGCACGAGGACCTCCAGACCCGGTTCAACCAGTACAAGATCATGGCCTTTGTCATCATCGCGCTGCTGGCCCTGCTCTTCTACCTGCTTTACCGTGCCAACCTGCAGCGCAATGCGATCGAGATCGACAAACGCCAGCTGCAGTCGCTTATCGATCTTCAGCGGAACGTCGTCATCCTGACCGACGGCCATACGCTGAAGTTCGCCAACCGCTTCTTCTACGAGTCGTTCAACTACGATTCGCTCGAACATTTCCTTGAGGAACACGACTGTATCTGCGACCTCTTTATCGCCGATGACCGCTTTTTCCACCTCGGCAAGGTCCCCGAGGGCAAGCAGTGGGTCAAAGCGCTGATGGAGACCCCGGCAACGCGCCGGATCGTCAAGATGCTTGACCGCGAGGGGACGCCGCGCGTCTATACCGTCAGCGTCAACCCCATTCCCGGCCACCGCTACATCGTCGTCTTCACCGACATCAGCCTGACTATCCTGAACCAGCGGGAGCTGGAGCAGCGGGCATCCCGGGACAAACTGACCCACGCCTATAACCGCGAATTCCTCGACGCCTCTTTCCACAAGCTCTGCCATTCGGCCAACGCGCAGCAGAAACTGCTGGGGGTCATCATGGTCGACCTGGACCACTTCAAGCGGATCAACGACACCTACGGGCATAACCGCGGCGACGAAGTCCTCAAAATGTTCGTCAGCATCATCCGCCATGCCATCCGTCAGGAGGACTTCATCATCCGCTGGGGCGGCGAGGAGTTCCTCCTGCTGATGATGGTCGACAGCCTCCACAGCCTTATGGCCATCGCGGAGGGGGTCCGCGAGCGCATCGAAAATGCGACCTTCGAGGGGGTCGGACAGATCACCGCAAGCTTCGGCATCACCCTTTACCACGACGGGGACAACCTCAAAAACACCGTCGCACGCAGCGACAAGGCCCTCTACGAGGCGAAATCATCGGGCAGGAACATGGTCATCGTCGATGATGCCCTTATTGTGGACGGTGATCATCCATTCGAACATACGGAAAAAGAGAAAGCGGAGTCATGACCCGGCCCCGGCTCGGGGGAGGATCACTTAGGAAGAAGCGAATCGGGCGAAGGGGAGTCCGCCTTTGCAGTCTTTACTCGTCGTCGACGTGGATGCGGTCTCTGTCACGATCCTGGGCGGGCTCGTCGACTTGATCCTGGAGCCGGTCTTGCAGACGGTCCTGATCGGGTTCATCCACCCTGTCCTGCAGACGGTCGCGCGTCTGATCCTTGTCCTGGTCTTTGGTCTGATCCTGGAGCTGATCTTTCGTACGGTCCTGGGTCTGAAGATAGGTCTGGTTCTGGATCATCATGCGGTTCTGCTTCATCTGCATCTGCTGCGTCTGCATCTGTGATTGGGACTTCTGCATCGTCGTACTGCCCTGACCCTGCGCCAAAAGCGCCGTTGCCGCCAGCAGCGATGTCGCTGCCACTACTGTCATTACCTTTTTCATGACGTGCTCCTTATAGAGGTGGGATACTCAAATGGTACGCCCCCACTATGAGCGAAGTATGAGTACCCTTGATTATACCTCGTACGGTGTCGGGAGCGGCGGGTTCGTCTTGAAAGCCCGGGCGATCGCCTCGGTCACTTTCGTTTTGAGTTTCCCGGCGGCGACGGGGTGGAGGAAGCGCGCCCCCTCCTCGCTCATCTGCTGACGCAGGCCCGGGTCGTAGATGTAGGCCCGCGCCTTCCCGATCTTTTCGCTCTGCTCGAAGATCGACTTGGCGTAGGCGAGGATGTTGGGGTGGTGGCGGTCGAAGCGGTTGCCCCAGGCGAAAAAGACGAACTTGCCGCTGAG
>QKCD01000099.1 GCA_003245815.1 Sulfuricurvum sp. | reverse complement strand
TATTTGAAGAGGTACTCCAGCATCTCCGGAGACGCTGTCGTGTTGAGTGCCACCAGCTCGATGTCGTCGCGCCCGGTGATGATCTTCGCGCAGATCATCCCGATCCGCCCTGTGCCGTTGATCGCCGCTTTTACTGCCATGAAATACCCCTTTTGTAACTATTGAAATCGTATCGATGTGTTTGGTTGAGAACACTGGATATAAAAGGCATTATAGTACACCCTTTTTGCAAAAAACAGTGTCTCACTGTTTGAATTGTAATCAATATCACCTAAAATTCGGGCCGTACACATGCTACCATATCAGTATGGTTACAGGGCTTTCCGCAGGCGCGGCAAGTCTCATTAGTTTCACGTTCAAAGGTTTCCCCATGAGTCTCCACCCTAACGCCGGCAAACGCGCCCCCAAGTCCGACCTCGTCAACGTCCCCGAACTGATCGCCGCCTACTACACCCGCACCCCAGACATGGAGGATGCGACCCAGCGGATCAGTTTCGGCACCTCCGGCCACCGGGGTTCCTCCCTCTCCAGCAGTTTCAACGAAGCCCACATCTTCGCCGTCACCCAGGCGGTCTGCGACTACCGCAGGGAGGCGGGCATCGACGGCACCCTCTTTATGGGCATGGACACCCACCCCCTCTCCTTCCCCGCCCAGCTGACGGCCCTGCAGGTGCTCGCGGCCAACGGCGTTGAAGTCCGGATCGCGGAAAAGGGCGGCTACACCCCGACCCCGGTCATCTCCCACGCCATCCTTACCCATAACGCCGGCGGCGGCAGCCGCTGCGACGGCATCGTCATCACCCCGTCCCACAACCCCCCGAGCGACGGCGGCTTCAAGTACAACCCGCCCCACGGCGGCCCGGCGGACACCGATGTCACGGGATGGATCGAAGCGCGGGCCAACGCCCTGCTCGAACAGGGGCTTGCCGACATGAAGCACCTCCCCCTCGAGGCGGCGCTGAAGGCGGAAAACGTCGTGGCATACGACTACGTCACCCCCTACGTCGAGGACCTTGTCAACGTCGTCGACATGGAGGCGATCGCCGCATCGGGCATCCGCATCGGCGCCGACTCCATGGGGGGGTCGGGGATGGCCTACTACCGGGCGATCAAGGAGCGCTACGGCCTCAACATGGAGCTCTTCAACGACACCCTCGACTCAACCTTCTCCTTTATGCACTGCGACAAGGACGGCAAGATCCGGATGGACTGCTCCTCCCCCTACGCCATGGCGGGCCTCGTGGCGATGAAAGAGGATTTCGACATCGCCTTCGGCAACGACACCGACTTCGACCGCCACGGCATCGTCACCAAGAGCGTGGGGCTGATGAACCCCAACCACTACCTCAGCGTCGCCATCGCCTACCTCGCCCAGCACCGCCCGCAGTGGGGCGGTGATCTCGGCATCGGCAAGACGCTGGTGAGCAGTTCCATGATCGACCGCGTCGCCGCGGACCTTGGCAGAAGGGTCGTCGAAGTGCCCGTCGGCTTCAAATGGTTCGTCGACGGCCTGGTCAAAGGGGAAATCTTCTTCGGGGGCGAAGAGAGCGCGGGGGCGAGCTTCCTGCGCAAGGACGGCACGGTCTGGTCGACGGACAAGGACGGGATGATTCTCACCCTGCTCGC
Source organism: Sulfuricurvum sp. (assembly GCA_003245815.1). Lineage (GTDB taxonomy): Bacteria > Campylobacterota > Campylobacteria > Campylobacterales > Sulfurimonadaceae > SZUA-415. The sequence goes on along the minus strand of QKCD01000099.1, from coordinate 18,553 downwards.
CGCGGAGATCCTCGCCGTCACCGGCCGCGACCCGGGCGTCCACTACCAGGAGCTGACGGAGAAGTTCGGCGCCCCCCGCTACGCCCGCATCGACGCCGCGGCGACGCCGGAGCAGAAAAAACGGCTCAAGAGCCTTACCCCCGAGGATATCACGGCGGACAGCCTCGCCGGCGAACCGATCACGGCGATCCTCACCAACGCCCCGGGCAACGGCGCGGCGATCGGCGGGTTGAAGATCGTCACCGACAACGGCTGGTGCGCCATGCGCCCCTCGGGTACCGAGGACGTCTACAAGATCTACGCCGAGAGCTTTATCGACGACGACCACCTCAAGCGCATCCAGACGGAGGCGCAGTCGATCGTCAATTCGCTCTTCTAAACACCCTAACCCGGAGGCTTCTTCCGGGTTGTTCCCACTGATTTTCGGAGACATCCTTGAAAGTCACCTATACCATTCCGATTAAACAAGATGCCATACCTGAATGGAAAGACAACCTCTCGCCCCTCTTGATTGATAACAAAGAAATAACTTGGAATATTTCCAAAGATGGACAGCTTGAGTCACTATCCATTTCCGTCACAAACCAAAAAATTCAAACAAACGATGGCGGAATAATAGATTCACATTATGATCATCTTCTCCCACAAATCTTTAAAGTAGCCAATTATTTGTCAAGCCGGGTCTACATTCAAACCATGCATGATTGCCTCAATCCCTTTGACATTTTCAATAGCTCGCCTCATTTATCACCTGAAACGGAAAAAGAGAGAGAAATTTTTGCCCATAGTGCTCGTAGTGTTTTTGTGAACGCATCTTTGGGCTGTAAAATTCATAACTTTCTCGATCCTAACCAATATGTGGAGGACTACTGCAACTCACAAGTTTACTCCTTTATTGCCGATGCCAAAAGAACGTCCAACCCATTCATTTGTTATGAGCAGTATTACAAAGTTTTGGAATATTTTTTTCCTGGCAAGAAAGAAGATTTCGACGATCGAGTCTCCAATCATGCAGAATCATTAAATGCTAAATACGACATCGGGAAAATAAAATATTTTCGGAATCTCCGTAATAGGTCAGTCCATGCGCAAGCAAGACTAGGGCATCTCAATCCAGAAGACTTAAAAGCAGTGGCAGAAGTGAAAAACGCTTTGCAGGACTTGCAACGACTTGTTATGTTACTTATCGCGAATCCGCCAGGCGCGAAAGACGATGGTCGCAGTAATGCTTAAGGGTCTTAGCGCGAAAATTCCGTCGGCTGCTCGATCTCGTAGAGGGCGTCGGCGATGTTCTCGAGCTTCGCCTCGATGACCGCCCGGGCGTCGTTCAGCCCGCGGTTGTAGTAGTAAGCCCCCACCTGCTCGGAGAAGAAGTCCAGCAAAAACTCCGCATCGAACCCCCCGATCTCCATATCGAGCTCCCGTGCGACATAGGCCTTGATCTTCTCGACGATCGCCGCCTTCTCCGCGTCGTCGAAGCGGATCGTCTCCAAGGGGCTACGCCTTCTCGACCCGCTTGAGGTAGAGCACCCCCAGCGGCGGCAGGGTGAGGCTGATCGAATAGGGGCGGCCGTGCATCGGGATCTCCTCCGCCTCGACGGCTCCCGCGTTGCCGATGTTCCACCCCGCGTAGTACTCCGACTGGGAGTTGAAGAGCTCGGCGTAGTGCCCCCCGTAGGGGACACCGATTCGGTACTGCTGCCGCGTCTCGTCGGCGAGGTTGCAGAGCACCACCACCGTCTCCGCCTCGTCGTCGCTCTTGCGCAGGAAGGCGATGCAGTTGTGCTGGTAGTCGCCGTCATCGATCCACTCGAACCCCTCGCGCTTCTCGTCATACTGGTGCAGGGCCCGTTCCCTGCGGTAGATGCCGTTCAGGTCCTGTAGCATCCGCTGCAGCCCCGCGTGGGCGGGCTGTTCCAGCAGGTGCCAGTCGAGGCTCGCCTTGAAGTCCCACTCCGCAAACTGGGCGAATTCACCCCCCATGAAGAGAAGTTTCTTGCCCGGGTGGGCCATCATGTAGGCGAAGAGCGACCGCAGGTTGGCGTACTTCTGGTTGTTATCGCCGGGCATCTTGTTGATGAGCGAGCCCTTCATGTGGACCACTTCGTCGTGGCTCAGCGGCAGCATGAAGTTCTCGTCGAAGGCGTACCACATGCTGAAGGTGAGCTGGTGGTGGTGATGCTGGCGGTAGATGGGGTCACGGCTCATGTACTTGAGCGTATCGTGCATCCATCCCATGTTCCACTTGAAGCCGAACCCGAGCCCCCCGACGCTGGTGGGGCGCGTCACCATCGGCCACGCCGTGGACTCCTCGGCGATCATCATGATGTCCGGATGCTCGCCGTAGACGCTCTCATTGAGCTGGCGCAGGAAGGTGACCGCCTCGAGGTTCTCGTTGCCGCCGTACTCGTTGGGGATCCACTCCCCCTCTTTGCGAGCGTAGTTCAGGTAGAGCATCGAGGCGACCGCGTCGACGCGGATGCCGTCGACGTGGTACTTCTCCAGCCAGAACATCGCCGAACTGATCAGGAAGGAGCGCACCTCGTTGCGGCCGTAGTTGAAGATGACACTCCCCCACTCGGGGTGGAACCCCTGCCGCGGGTCGGCGTGCTCGTAGAGGGCCGTGCCGTCGAAGTTGATCAGGCCGTGCATGTCGATGGCGAAGTGCGACGGGACCCAGTCCATGATAACGCCGATCCCGTTGCGGTGCAGGGTGTCGATCAGGTACATCAGGTCCTGCGGCGTCCCGAAGCGGGCCGTCGCCGCAAAGTACCCCACGACCTGGTAGCCCCAGGAACCGTAGTAGGGGTACTCCGTCAGGGGCATGAACTCGACGTGGGTGTAGCCCATCTCCTTGACGTAGTCGACGAGCTCCTCGGCGAGTTCAAGGTAGGTGAGGTAGCGGTTCTCCTCCTCGACTTTCCGCCGCCAGGAACCCAGGTGCACCTCGTAGACGCTGACCGGGGCGTCGTGGGCATTGTGGCGGTAGCGCTCCTGCATCCACTCCCCGTCATCCCAGTCAAACCCTTCGATGTTCCAGATGCGCGAAGCGGAATTGGAAGGCTTTTCGCTGTAGATGGCGAAGGGGTCGCTCTTGTCATGGACGATACCGTGGTGCTTGGAGACGATGTGGTACTTGTAGGTCAGTCCCCGTTCCACCCCTTCGATGAACCCTTCCCAGATCCCGGAGTCGTCGTCGCGCAGCCGCAGCGGGTGGGCGTCGGTGTCGTAGTCGTTGAAATCCCCCCGTACGGCGACCCGTTCGGCGTTGGGGGCCCATACCGCGAAGTAGACGCCCGGCGTCCCGTCCTCGGCCTCCATCATGTGCGAACCCATCTTCTCGTAGAGCTTCGTGTGGTTCCCCTGATTGAAGAGGTAGATATCGAACTCGCTCATGCGCGTTACATCGTATCGGATCGTGCTGTACATGGTCACTCCTTATTTCCGGCGCTTGCCGAGGGCGTAGTAGTAGATCTTTTCGTAATCCCGGGCCGAATCTTCCCAGCCAAACTGCTGTTCCATCGCCCGCGTCCGCATCGCCGCGATCTGCTCGGGCTTCTCGTACCAGGTGTCGACGGCCCACTTCACCGTGTGGTAGAGGGCGTCCCCCGTCGCGTGGTGGAACTTGAAGCCCGTCCCCGCCCCGCTGACGGGGTCGTAGTTCTCGATCGTATCATCCAGCCCGCCGGTAGCCCGCACGATGGGGAGGGTGCCGTAGCTGAGGCTGTAGATCTGGTTCAGACCGCAGGGTTCGAAGAGCGACGGCATCAGAAAGAAGTCGCTCCCCGCCTCGATCTGATGGGCCACGGCGTTGCTGTAGCCGATGTGGCAGGCGAACTTCTCAGGGTATTTCGCCGCGACGTCCCCGAAGAAGTGTTCCGCCCACTTCTCCCCGGTCCCCAGCAAAACAACCTGCAGGTCCAGGTGCATCAGACCACCGATCACGTGGGCGATCAGCCCGATCCCCTTCTGCTCCGCAAGCCGCCCGACGAACCCGATCACCGGGACGTCGTCGCGCTGCGGCAGGCCGAAGTGCTGCAGCAACGCCTTCTTGCACTTTGCCTTGCCCCGCGTATCCTCCGCACCGAAGGGTGCGGCGATAAAGGGGTCGTTGGCGGGACGCCACTCGTCGTAGTCGATCCCGTTGATGATGCCGACGAGCTTGTGACTGTGGCCGCGGATATGCCCCTCCAGCCCCCATCCGAACTCCGCCGTCTGGATCTCCCGGGCGTAGGTGGGGCTCACCGTCGTCACCATGTCCGCGTGGGTGACGCCTCCTTTGAGAAGGTTGACCCCGCCGAAGGACTCCAGCGAGAGGGGGTTGAACTCCTCCCACGGCACCTCCATCACGTCCACGACCCCTTCGTAGAAGTGACCCTGGTGCTGCAGGTTGTGGATCGTCAGCACCGACGCCGCTCCGTGGAAGAAGCCGTCGCGGGCGTAACGGGTGTTGAGCAGCAGCGGGATCGCCGCCGTGTGCCAGTCGTTGGCGTGCAGGATGTCGGGACGGAAGTCGAGCATTTTGCACAGCTGCATCACCGCCTTGGAGAAGAAGATGAAGCGGTTGTCGTTGTCGCTGTAGGAGAAGCCCTCGTCGTCGTAGAGCCCCTTGCGTCCGAAGAACCCCTCGTGGTCGATGAAGTAGACCGGGACGTCCGTTCCGGGGAGCACCCCTTCGTAGATCCCGGCCCAGAGTTCGCCCATCCGGCCCATCGGCACGCCGAGGGGCTCTTCGAGGGGCTTCAGGCCGTATTTCTCCCTGTCAACGATGTAGTAGCGGGGCATCACCACCCGCACGTCGTGCCCCAGGGCGCGCAGCGCCTTGGGAAGGGCCCCGGCCACGTCCGCCAGACCACCGGTTTTAGCAAAGGGCACCACCTCGGATGCCGCGATGACGATATTGAGTCTCTTCATACTTTTTCTTCTCCCTGGTGTGAGGCCGCGCCGCGGCGGCCGTTGTTGTGTCCTCTTCTCCAGCCGCTCTCAGCCGCTCTGGGCGAGCTGCTCGTAAAGGGCGGCGTACGCCTTCGAACGCTCCTCCCAGGAGAAGTCGCACTCCATATTGTGGCGGGCGATTGCGCCGAAACGGCGCCGGTCGCCGTAGAGCTCAACGGCCCGCTGAACGGCGCCGAAAAGCGCCCGCTTCGTCGCCGCGCTGAAGGCGATGCCGAACCCGTCCCCGCTCCCCGGGGCGTACCCCTCGACGGGAAGGACCGTGTCGGCCAGCCCCCCGACGCGGTGCACCACCGGCAGGGCGCCGTAGCGCATCGCGATCATCTGGTTCAGCCCGCAGGGCTCGAAGAGCGAGGGCATCAGCAGAAAGTCCGCGGCGGCATACATGCGGTGGGAGAGCCCCTCATCATAGCCGAACTCCAGGCTGACGTTGGCATGGGCCTCGGCGACCGCCTTGAGCCGGTCGTGATAGGCCGCCTCCCCCTCGCCGAGGATCGCCACGTTGCACTCCAATACCGCGATCTTCGGCAGGGCGTCGATCAGCAGGTCCAGCCCCTTCTGCCACGTAAAGCGGCCGATAAAGACGAAGAGCGGCTTTTTCGCCCCCTTCAGGCCGGTCCGTTTCAAAAAGGCGCTCTTGTTCGCCGCCTTCCCCGAGGGGAGCCGGTAGGGCGCTTCCAGCGCCGCATCATGCTCCGGGGAGAAGTGCCGCGTGTCGATGCCGTTGACGATGCCACTGAGCTTGCCGCGGTGGTGGCGCAGGTACCCTTCCAGCCCGCACCCGAACTCCGGCGTCAGGATCTCCCGGGCGTAGCTGGGGCTCACCGTCGTCACCCGGTCGGCGTAGCCGATGCCCGCCTTCATGAAGTTCAGCCGCCCGTAGAACTCGACCCCCTCCATCGTGAAGTGTTCGCTGCCGATGCCGAGGGTTTTCAGGCAGGCTGCCTCGAAGACCCCCTGGTAGGCGAGGTTGTGGATCGTAAAGAGGCTCTTTGCCTCCACCGATGCGTCGTCGCGCATCAGCAGCGCGGCCAAGCCGCACTGCCAGTCGTTAAGATGGGCGACGGCGTAACCGCCGCGGCGCAGCAGCTCCACGATCGCGTGGCTGAAGATCCCGAAGCGGGTCATGTTGTCCGCGTAACCGCACTCCGGCGGGCCGTAGAGGTAGTCGCGTTCGCTCAGCAGCGGCGACGCGACAAAGCGGTACTCGACCCCTTCGTAGTCGCAGCCGTAGAGTGTCACGGGGTACCCCTCGCCCCCCATGTTCACCTCGAACGCCTCCCCGGTCGGAACGATGCCGAAGCGGTCAAGGTCCACGCCGCGGTAGAGCGGCATCACCACCGTCAGGTCGTAGTCGCCGTTGAGCGCCCGCGGGAGGCTGTGCGCCACGTCGGCCAGCCCCCCCGTCTTGGCGAAGGGATAGACTTCGCTCGCGGCGAAAAGCACGCGCCGCCTAGCCATCGCGTCCCTCCCGCAGCAGTTTCGCCGCCATCTCCGGGGCGACGGGGTTGATCAGGATCCCCGTCACCGCCTCGAAACCGCCGTGGCGGTAGATCCGCGGCATGATCCGAATCGCGAAGCGGCAGGCGTGCTCACTGCTGCAGAGCATCCCCTCGGGGAGCGCCTGCTCCTTCAGCGGCGGCGTGACCACCTGCAGGTTGAAATCGAAATGCCCCAGCTGCCGTTCCATCCGCCTGAGGACATCGACGAGGAGCGCGGCGACGCTCGCGATCGCCGTATCGGAGAGGGTATCGACCTGCCCCATGTTGGCGACGGAGCTGATCACCACTTCGAAAGGGTAGCCGCTCGCGTAGGGGCAGTAGGCCGTGAACTCCCCGTTGCGCGCGACGATCCGCGTCTTCTCCGCCTCCTCCTGGAGCAGCAAGGATTCGAAGAGCGAGTGGCCGCTCATCGTGAAGTGTTCGAAACTGCGGCGATAGCGCTCCCGTTCCACGTGGGGGATGATCGGCAGCCCGATCAGCTGGGTGTGCGAATGGGGCTGCGTCGACCCCGCAAGGCGCCCCTCGTTCTTGAAAATAGAAATGTAGGCGATGCGGATGTCCCGGCGCAGGTCCGACACCCGCGTACGCAGTGTCAGGAGCCACGCGGCGGTATCCGCTTCGTTCCACTGCCGCATCGACGTGCAGTGCCGGGGCATATCGATGATCACCTCGTGGGCACCGAACCCCTCCCAATGGTGAAAGAGCTCGTGGAAATGCGCCCGGTGGGGCGCCTCGATCTGCAGCGCCTTGTAGAGGTTGGGAACGACCCGGGTCTGCCACCCCGGTTCATTGTGGAAACTCCCCGCGCCGCGCAGCGCGAAGATCTCCGGGGGCGTCATCGCCTCGTTCCCTTCGCAGAAGGGGCACGTCGCGGGTGCGCTCTCTTCTTCGTCGGGCCCGGTCGGGGTGTAGTCGGGGCGGTGCAGCCGCTCGGGGGCGATGATGACGTGGGTGTCGTAGAGCTGGTCGTACCGGATCTCAGACATTCGCGACCTCCAGGGTTCCCGAGAGTGTCAGTGCCCCATCGAAAGGGAGCAGCTGCGCGATGCTGACCCCTTGGGTCGTCAGGTCGAACCCCTTTTCACTCTGTGACAGGGTGTCGCAGCGGAAACTGCAACAGTCAAAAGGGCGGTCTAGGGTGATCGTGATCTTCTGGGCGAGCGCGCCGTCAACGATCTCCAGGGAGCTCACCCCTTCCAGCTTCTGTGCCGCGTCCAGCGAAAGCCCGTTGATCGTCACCGCCTCGTAGTCGCCGAAGTGGAAGTTGTGCTCCAGGGCGTAGCGGAGGGGACGGTCCGATGCGCTTTTAAAGGCGATCTCGAACGCGAGCCCCGCTTCCGTCGGCCGGAAGCGCTTCTCCAGCACCGCTGCAGACTTCTCGGGGAAGTAGAGCCCCCCCTCGCGCCGGAAGAGGATCTCCGCATCGTCATGGCGCACGCTGAAGGGCTGGTTCGCGAAATCGCCGTATTCGCGGAAGCTGCAGCGGCGGAAGCTCTCGGGACCGAACCCCTCGTCGGTGACGTGGTCGACGAAGGAGTGCTTCAGGTACCAGTCGTAGACGACCGCTTCCTTCAGGCTCTCGTCGATCTCCATGGCGGCGTTGTGGATCGTGTCGATTCCGTCCTCCGCCGGGTGCTGCATTGCCTCGCCGGGGGCTTCGAACATCCGCTGGTGGTAGGCCTCCTTACGACGGGTCAGGGTATTCTGCCAGTTGAAGCCGTGTTCGCGGCTGTCGAACTCCACCATCTGGCCGCCGTGGGCCGCGTCGAAGCGGAAGATGTAGCGCGGGGTCACCGCCTTCACCTTCTCGTAGCCGTCGAGATCGTTGCAGTCGGAGACGATCGCGGTCTTCTTCCCGTAGCGCCGGTTTTCACAGGCGATCATGTAGCGGTAGGCGGTGTCCCGGAGGTTGGGCAGGTAGAGCCCCCCGAAGACCCCGTGCCAGAGGGCATCGTTGGTCTGCAGGCGGTAGAGGCTCTCGTCGAACTCGGGATCATCGATCGCGGCGCGCACCCTGGAGAGCTCCAGCATCCGCTTGTGAATCCGGTTGCTCTCGGCGTACTTGACGAGGAAGTTCTTCCAGATCCCCCCTTTGAGGAACTTGACCCCCTCCGCCTCGTAGCGCTCATGCCCCATCTCCGCCTTGAAAGATTCGAGCTTCAGGGCGTCATCGGCCTGCAGGCTCCATTCGCCCATCTCATAATAGGAGACGTTGGGCAGGTAGGCGACACCCCGGGGCCGGTGCTGCATGTAGTAGTCGCCGAAGTGCGCCGTTTCGATCGCGTCGTCGGCCAGGACGGCCGTGACGAAACGCTCCAGCCACCCCTTTTCGTAGACCCACGCGTGGGTGCCCGGCCACATCCCGAACTTCTCGGCGTCATCAAAGATGATCGCCGCAGAGTCCGATTCGCGGTGATAGGACTTGATCGCGCGGACAGCGCTCTCGACGTTGAGGAACGGGAGTGCGTAGCGCAGCTTTTTGCTGATGGGGAAGAGTCCCAGCTCCACCCCGCCCTCTTCACTCATGTAGTAGCCGTCGAGACGCTCCGTGTCGAAACCGGCGCACTGGAAATGGTAGTCGTCCATCACCGTATAGGCGACACCGGCGCGCTTGAGGTCCGGGATCAGAGAGCACTCCCAGACCCGTTCCGTCAGCCAGAGCCCCCCGGGCTGCTGGGCGAAGGCGTCGGCGATGGCACCGCTGAGCATCTTTACCTGCGTGACGCGGTCCTCGGAGGGGATGACGCTGAGGATCGGCTCGTAGTAGCCGGCGGTGAAGAACTCGATACTCCCCAGCTCGGCGAGCCGGCGGATCTGCCCGTAGAGGTCGGGGAAGCGGATTTCGATCTGTTCCATCAGCCAGCCGCTGCAGTGCACCGCGAACTTGAATTCGGGGTGGCGGCTCATCACCTCGAAAAAGGGGGCGTAGCACACCTCGACGGCGTGGTCGATCACCCAGCGGAAGTTGTCGACGGGCTGGTGCATATGAATCCCGAAGAGCAGTTTAGTCGTAGCCATAAATTATCGTTTCCTTACCTGTATAGGTCCCGGGAACGGGACAGTGTCGCGGTCGTGCGGCTATACGAACCAGTTGTGCGCATAGGTCTCCTCCAGGTCGACCACCAAGGCGCCGTATCCGGGCATCGTCTGGACGATGTGCTCGCCGTCGACGATCTCGAAGCGCAGGTGGACATTGCGGTGGCCGTCGAAAAGGGGACGCCAGAGGGCGAGCTCCACCCGTTCGCCGACGGCGAGCGTCGCGTTGCGTACCTTGTAGGGCCCCGCAAGGGGGAGCCGGAACTCCCGGGAGGTCTCCTCCACCGTGACGCTCAGCGTCATGGCCGAAAGCGCCGCGACATTCCCCTCGAAGGCGAGGAAGAGCGCGGCCTCGTTATGGCCGTAGCGGATCATCGTCACCGGCCCGCGGACGCGGTCCATCGTCGAGAAGAGGCGGCTCTCGTCGATGCAGCCGCTGCCGAGCCACTCGAAGAAGCTCGTATCGTTCCCGTCGATGACGGGGCTGATGGGAGCCTGCGGCTTCACCATGAAGGAGGCGCTGCTCTTGTGGGTGAAGATCGGCTCGAAAAGGTCCGAGGGGGGCTGCATGTCCAGGAGACGGTAGATGGCGATCAGATGCTCCCGGAAGAGGGCGTCGAACTCCATGCCGAACTCCGTCGCGTGGTCGTCCCCGTACCACCAGAACCAGTCGCTGCACTCGGCGGCGAGAAAGTGCGCACGGATCGCCTCGGCCACCGCGGCGTCGAGCTTTTCGGCGAAGTGGGAGGCGTCGCGGCGGGTCTGGTAGATCAACTCCCAGGCGCGGTTTTTCTCCGGGTGTCCCGCCCAGGTGTCGAAGGTGCCGTGGATCCAGCTCCCCGGCGCCAGGTGTTCCAGGCGCCCCTGCCCCGGAAGCGCGTGCACGTCGTCCATCGTCACCGTCTTGCACCACGGCGTCTTCACCAGCTCCCCGTAGAGGCTCATAAAGAAGTCGTAGGCGTTATTCTCGAAGAACTCCCAGGCGTTCTCGCCGTCGAGGATGACGAAAGCCGTCCCGCCGGGGTGCTCCCGGGAAATCGGTTCCAGCGACCGGATAAAGTGCTCCGCCGCCTCGCCGGCCGGTTTGAAACGGTAGGTGAAGCCGATCAGGTCACTCAGGCCGTGGTCGCGGAAGCCGATCGTCACCCCGCCGTAGCGGTAGGGGCGGTAGAGGCTCTCGCGCCCGCTCTCTCCCAGGGAGCGGAAGAGGATCGCCTCGTCGGTCGCGATCCAGGAGATGCCGTGTTCGCGGTAGATGGCGACGGAAGCTTCGTCGACGGCACCCTCCGCGGGCCAGAACCCCTTCGGTTTGCGCCCGAAGGTCGCCTCGTAGAGGGCGACGGAGCGGCGCACCTGCTCAATGGCGTCCGCCCTGAGGGAGAGGGGCTGCTCCGGCATCGCCGTGTGGGGGTTGGCCCTACGGGCGTTCTCCATGTCCAGCAGCAGCGGCAGGATCGGGTGGTTGTAGGGGGTCGTGGAGACAGCGATCGCGCCCGTTTCCTGCAGCTGCGCATAGTAGGGGAGGATCGTCGCAACAAAGGCCGTCAGCGTCTGGAGCAGGCGCGTTTTGTCCGCCTCTTCGTATCCCCGTTCCCGGGCGATCAGCGCCTTGACCGTCGTGTCGTTCTGGCGGAGATAGTTGCCGCACCAGGAGAGCATAAAGAGCACCTCCAGTTCGGTCAGCTCCGCGTCGTTGAAGCGCTCCTGTTCGTAGAGTTCCGCGTAGCGCGGCAGGGGGCGGATGGTCGTCTCGAACTGCGGCGACTTGCAGAGCTTGACCAGCCATTGGCGCGACGCGCTGTCAAGCCGGGAGGGGTGCTGCGCCCAGAGGGAGAGGAAGTAGTCGTTCTCCAGCGGCCGGTCGTAGAGGTTGAGCTGTTCGATCAGCGGGGGGGTAATGTTGAAGGTGGCTTTGAGCCCCGGGAAGCGGCTCAGCAGCCATGGCATCTCGTAGTAGTCCTTGATCGCGTGGAGAAAGACCCACGGCATCTTCATCACCCCGTCGCTGTCGCGGTAGTCGGGCTGATGCATGTGCCAGAAAAAGGAGAGATTCAGCGGAGCCTTCACGTACGCGACCACTCCTCGATCTTCTCGGTGTAGAGTGTACAGATCTTGCGGCCGTTCTCTTCCGTCTCGGCCTGCACGTAGAGGTTGAGATGGTCGGTGTACTGGTCGGGGATCATCAGGATCCAGTCGTTCTCGTTGATCCAGATCTTCACGCCGTCGAGGGTGGAGGAGCGCTTGTCCTTCGCATCTTCGAGGAACCGGCGCATCATCATACCCTTCTGGGCCTGCGTGCAGGCCACCTGGGTCGTGTGGTAGTAGAACTTCGGCAGCGAGGCGATCAGTTCCGAGAGCTTCACCTCGTGGTTGAGCATCATCTCCAGGATCTTCAGGGTCGCGTACATGGAATCGCGGTGCGTCGCAAACTCCGTGAAGGCGAAGTTCCCCTCGCCCGTCGCCACGAGGTCGTAACCGGCGATCTGCTTGGCCGTGAAGTTGGCGTATTTGCCCCGTTCGATCTCCAGGTGGTCGAAGTAGACGATGTCCGCCGCCCAGGTGGGCAGGAAGACCCGCTTCTTGACGCCCTCCTCCTGCGCCTCCATGTTGAGCAGGCTCAGGACAACGTAGAGCGACGACTGCTTATCCAGGATCCGCCCCTCGTCGCACATGATGTCAAGCCGCTGCCCGTAGGGGTAGAGCATGAAACCGGCGTTGAGCTTGAGGGCCTTGATCACGGCGCTCATATCCTCTTCGGAACGCTTCGCGAGGCTCTTGATGTTGGCCAGGCGGTTCTCGTCCGGGTAGGCGTTGAACATGATGTTGTCGATGCCCAGGTCGTCGAGCACGTCGGGGAAGACGTCCGCGGCGATCCCGTGCATCATATCGACGGCGATGCGGCACTCGGAAGCTTTAAAGAGGCGCGCCTTGAGCAGTTCCTCCATATGGCCCTTGTAGCTGGCGTACTCCCAGTCGTGGTCGAGCTCCTGGATCTTACCGATCTTCGTATATTCGACGCGGCGGAAGGTCTCCTTGAAGAAGGCCTTCTCCACCTTCTTCGCCACCTCACTGTTGATGCGCAGCGCTTCGTGGTTGTAGAAGGTGATCACCGTGGAGGTGGGATCGTCGAGCTTCTGGCGGAAGTGGACGCCCGCGGCGTACTCGTCGTTGGCCGCGAGGTTGCAGCGCAGGACCGCCGAGGGGATCCCCTGGTAGTCGATGACGTCGATCCCCGAGGCAAGGAGGCCGCCGAGGAAGGCGCGCTTGAGCATCCGGGAGCTGCGGTGGTAGTCCCGGGAAACCAGTACCTTGGCGCCCACCGGCAGCTGCGCGCCGAAGGCCTCGGCGAGCTTCGTCGCCATCTCGCAGGAGAGCTCGACGTTCGACTGGCCGATCACCATCCCGTGTTCGAAGATGGAGTTTTTGTACTTGTTGCCGAGGATGACGCTGTGGCTGACGATGGAGGCGTCCTCGATGATCTTGTAGGGCCAGATCGTGACGTCCTGCTCCACCTTGGTGAGCTGGCCGATCTCACACCCCTCCGCGAGGATAAGACCTGCCTTGGCCGTGACGTTTTTGCCCAGGGTGTTGTCGTTACAGATGACGCAGCCGTCGAGTACGGCGTTGCGCTCGAGGGTAACGTTATCCCAGATGACCGTGTTGCGGATCTTGCCCTCTTTGCCGATCGTCACGTTATCGCCGACGACGACATTGTTGAGCTTCGTCCCCTTACCGATGGAGACCCCTTTGCCCAGGACGACGGTGCCGATGATCTCGACGCCGGGTTCGAAGCTGTAGGGCTCCTCGCTGTAGAGAACGCCGTCGGGGAACTTCGTCTTCGTACCGCCGAAGGTGAAGTTCACCTTGCCGCCGAGGATGTCCTCGTAGACGTCGCGGTAGCTCTCCGGGTTGCCGACATCGCGCCAGTACCCTTCGGCATGGCCCGCCATCAGGGGGATCCCCTCGCGCATCAGCAGCGGGAAGAGGTCCTTGGCGAAGTCGAAGTTCTCATGCTTGGGAATGTAGTCGAGGATCTCCGGTTCGATGATGTAGATGCCGGTGTTGATCGTGTCGCTGAAGACCTCCCCCCAGCTCGGCTTCTCGAGGAACTTCTCGATCCGCCCCTGCTCGTTGGCGATGACGACGCCGAACTCCAGCGGGTTATCCACCGAGGTGAGGGTAATCGTCAGCCGGGAGTTCTTCTGCTTGTGGTAATCGAAGATCTTCTGGAAGTCGAAGTCCGTCACCAAGTCGCCGCTGATGATGATGAAGTTGTCGTCGCCGATATGCTCCTGTGCCAGCTTTACCGCACCGGCCGTCCCGTAGTCGTCGTCGGGAAGGACGTAGGTGATCTTGATACCGAAATCACTGCCATCTTTAAAGTAGTTCTTGATGATATCGGGTTTGAAGTAGAGCAGCACGATGAACTCGGTGATCCCCAGATTCTTGAGGGTCATCATCGTGTGTTCCATCATCGGCCGGTTCATAATAGGCAGCATCGGTTTGGGACGGGAGTTTGTCAACGGTTGGATCCGTGTGCCGAATCCACCTGCCATGACGACAGCTTTCATTTACATTCCTTAGGAAAAAAGTTTGATTGTTACGATGCGACCGCGCACGTGTCACGGTCAGGCCGTAGCCGGGTTCCCCTGCCGGGGATCAGAGTTCGAGCAGGGAGTTGTGGCTGGCAAACGGCGACGGTACGGCCGGGCATGCCTCGTCCGTCATCCACTCGCTGCCGTTACACTTGTAACCGAACTGGAAACTGGTGCCCGCGCTGAGTACCTTGGTAATGGAGTATTCGCCGTTTTTCTTCTGTTTCATCGGCTCCTCCACCCACTCGTTCCACTCTCCGGCGATTGCGACCTCGTCCATACCGTCCAAAGGCGAAACGGTAAACGTCACCCATACTTTTTGACCATTCTGTTTGAGCTTGACCATGAACCATCCTTTCCTGGGTTTCCATAAGTAATCCTAATCGGGATTTTACTCCGGCCGGGTTACAGATTGGTGTCCGGAGGACACACCACATACAGCTTACTCTTCTCACGACATGATAGCACTATTTCTATTTGGTTTCCCATTGCCTATGGAACATTTTTTAACCACAGGCGCTAATCGTCCCGGCGCGTCACCCGACGCTTCCCGAACCCGTTCCCCTTCCCAGCGGCACGGTTTTCAAGCCGTATCCGAAGCGTAACCCGGAGCGGGTACCATCTGCGCCGATGCAGTACGATACCCTGACGATACGGTTCGTTGACGAAACGGAGATCCCCGCCCTTCTCCCCATCTTCGCCGTGATCAATCCATCCAACGACGCGCCGGCCCTGGCCGACACCCTCCGCGAGATGTTCGGCCAGGGGTACCGCTGCGCCGTCGCCTTCGAAAAAGGGCAGTGTGTCGGCCTGATCGGGATATGGATCGTGACGAAGTTCTACATCGGCAAGCATGTCGAGTACGACAACTTCTTCGTCCGGCCCCACCGCCGCCGGCAGGGGATCGGCCGGAGGATGCTCGCCTTCGTCGACAGCTACGCCCGGCAACAGGGGTGCGTCGCCGCGGAGCTCAGCTGCGACATCGGTGAGATTTCGAGCCGGGAGTTCTGGACCCATCTTGGGTTCGGCGTCGAGGGCTATCGCTACCGGAAGTGCTTCGGCTGAGCGTATCGAATCATGCTTGCACATTAGCCGTCGGCGTACTATAATGGACAGATCGGGCGGGAAAAAGGGGCTTTTTATTCGGCCCCCCAACCCGCTGGCAACAGCGCGACCAAGGAGCGTACCATGTTGGACAGAGCGTTGATGGCATCGGCCCTCGAAACGATCACTTCGCTGCGGGCGGAACTTCTCAAGGCGCGGGAGGGGACAGACCCCGCCCACCCCCGCTACCAGAGCCTGCTGAACCTGCGCCAGTATATGATTTTGCGGCGCGAGGACCGCACAGAGCTGCAGGAGAAGCTCTTTCTGATGTCCCTCTCCTCCCTCGGGCGCTCTTTTGCCCATGTCGCTGCGAGTGTCGACACCCTCTACGACCAGCTCAGCAGCTCCCTGCACGCCACCTCCATCCCCCCCGAGGAGATGGAGCAGTTCCACCACGTCACGATCGAAGAGGCGATCGCCCTCGCCTCGCACAACAGTACGGCCCTCTTCGGGGGCAAGTCGAGCTCGAAGCTGAGCAAGCAGGGAACGGCGGTGATGGTCACCCTCCCCTCTCATGCCGCCGAAAACGGCGGCGCCCTGATCCGCAGCCTCGCCGAGGCCCGGGTCAACGTCTTCAGGATCAACACGGCCCACGACACCCCCGAAACCTGGCAGGCGATGGCCGGTGTCATCGCCGACCTCAACCGCCAGCGCCCCGCTGAACAGGCCCTGAAGATCTTCGTCGACCTCGCCGGGCCGAAGATCCGTACCGGGGTGATCGAACGGCGGGAACTCCCCGTCGCCGTCGGCAGCAACAAGGTCCCCAGGCCGGTGGTCATCCGGCCCGAGAGCGGCGAGACCCGCCCCGAGCACACCGACCCCTTCACCCTGCAGACGGTCCCGGCCCAGATCTGCATCGACCGCCGCCTCTTCAAGAAGCTGAAACTCGGCAAGCCCATCAAACTCTACGACATCAACGGCAAGAAGGCCCACCTGATGATCACCGAGCTCGGGCCCGAAGCGGCCGGGGGCGTGATCGACCGCAAGGTCTACCTCGACGCCGACGCGACCCTCGCCCGCAAAGCCTACCGCGGGCGCGTCCGCAACCTCGCCACCCAGGTCGACCCGATCCGCCTTTTCGAAGGGGACGAACTGCTGATCGCCGAGGATTGCCTCGGCCGCTCCGCCCGCCGGGACACCGACGGCAACGTCATCGAACCCGCCCGCATCGGCTGCAGTTTCACGGGGATCGCAGCCTTCGTGAAGCCCGGGGACCCCATCTTTATCGACGACGGCAAGATCGGGCTGGAGGTGACGGCGGTTGATGAGGGGGTGATCCGCTGCCGGGTCACCCACGCCAAGGCGACGGGCACCCTGCTGAAGGAGGAGAAGGGGATCAACTTCCCCGAGAGCCATATCGCCATCCCGGCGATCACCGATGCCGACCGCGAGAGCCTCAAAGCCGTCATCGGTTTCGCCGACCACCTGGGGATCTCCTTCTGCCAGGGCGCGCAGGACGTCGAAACCCTGCAGCAGCTGCTGGCGGAACACGGGCGCAGCGATATCGGCATCATCGCCAAGATCGAGACGCAGCGCGCCGTCAGGCAGATGCCCGGGATCCTCGAGCAGCTGCTCACCTGCGAAAAGAGCGGCGTCATGATCGCCCGCGGCGACCTCGCCATCGAGGTGGGTTTCCGCAATATGGCAACGGTGCAGGAGAAGCTGCTCGACATCTGCGACGCCGCCCACATGCCCGTCATCTGGGCGACCCAGGTGCTCGAGAACCAGATGAAGAGCAACCTCCCCAGCCGCGCGGAGGTGACCGACGCGGCGATGGCGGGGCGGGCGGAGTGCGTCATGCTCAACAAGGGAGCCTTCGCCGTCGACACGATCGACGTGCTCAAGCACATCCTTCACGAGATGCACCTGCTCTTCAAGAAGCACCGGCAGCTGCTGAGCAAGGAGGAGCTCTGGAAGGCCCCTTCCGCCCCGCGGCCGGCCTGATTCAGCTCCGCGCGGCGAAGTAGCGGGCCATGCGGTTGAGGGTGTCCACCTCCGCGTAGTCCGATTCGGGGACCTCGACGCCGAGCGTCTCCTTCAGGGCCGTCAGGATCTTCAGAAAGTCGAAGGAGTCGATCTCCAGCGAGCGCTGGATATTCGCGTCGGGTTCGATCGCGTCCGCCTCCACCTCCGGGGCGATCTGCAGGATCGCTTCGACAATGGCCTCTTTTATCGTGTCTTCATTCATAGTAACTCCTCAGGGTTTTGCAAAAGTCTATTGAGATGGTCCAAAAAGAGCGCCCCGGTACGGCCGTCGGTGGCGCGGTGGTCGCCGGCGAGGGTCGCCTGCATCACCTTGCGCACGCTCAGCGCGTCCTCCTCCGCCCAGGGGGCGTCGGCGATGCGCCCCAGCCCCACCAGCGCGACCTGGGGTGGGTAGATGACGCCGTAGACCCGTTCAACGCCGAGGTCGCCGAGATTGGTGATCGTCACCGTCTGCTGCGTCATCTCCGCGCCGCGCAGTTTGCCGGTACGGGTGCGGGTGATCAGGTCCGAGAGCGCCGCCATCGTCATTTCCAGGTCCATCTCCTGCGCGTCGAGCAGGGCCGGGGTGATCAGCCCTCCCTTGCGCAGGGCGATCGCGATGCCGGGGTTGACCGACGCGCTGACCCGGTGCGCCCCGTTCTCCCAGAAGCCGTTGAGCTCCGGCACCGCCTGCAGAGCCTTCACGACGGCGCGGATCAGCAGGGCCGCCGGGAGGATCCGCTTCTCGATGGGGTGCGAGGCGTTGCGTTTCTCCAGCCACGCCAGCGCCGGACTCATATTGACCGGGGTGGCAAGGTAGTAGTGGGGGATCTCCGCGTTGGCCCTGCTCATCGCGGCGGCGATCGCCTGGCGCATCGCGGAGGGTTCGGGAGCTTTGCGCACTTCTTCCTGCAGCTTCGGTGCTTCGGGACCACTGCCTGCCCCCTCCACCTGTGCGAGGTGGATGACCCCCGAAGCGTCGGGGCTCAGCGCGGAGAGGTCGACACCCAGTTCCACCGCCCGCTGCCGCGCGGCGGGAGAGGCCTTGATCCGCCCCTTTTCCGCTTTTGCAGGCATCTGCGCTTTTACAGGTTCCGGAGCCGGCGTTTCGGCAGGCGCTGCTGCTTCGGCAGGTTTCTCTTCAACAATAGGAGTTTCCGGTGCCGGCGCTTCCGCGGCGGCCTCCTCCCCTTCCGCACGGATCATCGCCAGGGGGGTCCCGACGGCGCACTCCGTCTCAGGCGCGACGAGGATCTTCTCGACGGTGCCCGCCTCGAACACCTCGATCTCGATCACCCCCTTGCTCGTCTCGATCTCGGCGACCACCTGCCCCTTTACGACAGGGTCCCCCTCTTTGACCTTCCACTCCATCAGCACCGCCGACTCCATGTCGGCGCC
>QKCD01000022.1 GCA_003245815.1 Sulfuricurvum sp. | reverse complement strand
TAGAGATTTCCAATGGATTGTGACATCAACGGAGTTCCTTGAACGGAAAAATTTGTCGAATTATACCATTTCCCGTGATCAGTTAAGAGTGGATCATGATTAAGTATTGATATGCCTTAAGGGAAATCGGGATATTTATTTTAATAAATCAAGATATATTGATATATCGGCGGAAATCTGTTACACTGCGGAACTCTCTATAAGGAAGCACAATGTTTCTGGCAAGCGCGATTTTTCTGGCGACCCTCGCGGTCGTTATCTGGCAGCCCGGGGGGCTCAAGATCGGTACGACGGCGGTGGTCGGCGCCCTCGTCGCACTGGCGGCGGGGGTCGTCAGCGTCGGCGACGTCGTGACGGTCACGGGGATCGTCTGGGATGCGACCCTCGCCTTTATCGGGATCATCCTCCTCTCGCTCGTGCTCGACGAGATCGGTTTCTTCGAGTGGGCGGCGTTGAAGATGGCGCGGCTGAGCGGCGGCAACGGGCACCTGATGTTCGTTTATATCCTCCTTCTGGGGGCCCTGGTGGCAGCGCTCTTCGCCAACGATGGGGCGGCGCTCATCCTGACGCCGATCCTGCTGGCGAAGATGAAGCACCTGAAGATGAAACCCCTGGCGATCTTCGCCTTTCTGATGGCGGGGGGCTTTATCGGCGACAGCGCCTCCAACCCGCTCGTCATCTCCAATTTGACCAATATCGTTACGGCGGGCTACTTCGGGATCGGCTTCTGGGAGTACGCGCAGGCGATGTTCCTGCCGAACCTCCTCTCCATCATCGCGTCGCTGGCCGTGCTTTGGCTCTTCTTCCGGAAATCGATCCCCTCGCGCATCGACGTGGAGAACCTGGCGACGCCGGAGTCGGTCATCAAAAACATGACGATGTTTCGGCTCAGCTGGTGGTTTCTCGCCCTGCTGCTGGCGGGCTACTTCGTCGGCGACGCCTACGACCTGCCGGTCTCGGTGTTCGCCCTCGGCGGGGCGCTCCTCTTTTTGGCCATCGCCGCCCGCTACAAAGCGACAAAACCGTGGACGACGATCAAGACGGCGCCGTGGCAGGTCGTCTGGTTCTCCATCGGTCTCTACATCGTCGTCTTCGGCCTCAAGAACGCCGGCCTGACGGACTACCTCGCCGAAGCGGTCACATGGCTGCAGGGGCAGGGCGACGCCGCCGCGGTGGTCGGTACGGGGGTCCTCGCGGCGCTGCTGAGCTCGGTGATGAACAACATGCCGACGGTGATGGTGATGGATATCGCCATCGCCGAGGCGGGCCAGCAGGCTTTGGCCTACGCCAACATCATCGGCTGCAACCTCGGTCCCAAAATGACCCCCATCGGCTCCCTGGCGACCCTGTTGTGGCTGCATGTATTGGCACAAAAAGGTGTTACCATTACCTGGGGACAATATATGAAGGTCGGTCTCGTCGTGACGCCGCCGGTGTTGCTGGTAGCCCTGCTGGGGCTCATTTGAAGTGAGGGTTCGTTCCGCCGATGCCCGTAAGAGTGGGCGACGTCAGAGGGCGGAGGCCTTTTTTAACCGTTATGCAACCGACGGGATTTCGCCGAAAGCGGGGAATCGCAATAGTCGATAGAGGGCCTATATCAAGGAAGGTTAGCGCGCATTGAAAAAGATCATACCATTCATCATGGCACCCCTGCTGCTGCAGGCATATACCTTATCGGAGCTTTTCGACGCACGGCAGCAGCGTGCCCAGGCAAAAAGCGACGCACTGGCGCTGCAAAAAGCGCAGCGTGCGAAAACAGAGGCCGAGTCCAGGCTCTACCCGGAGATCGACCTTTTCGGCAGTTACGACCACTACTCGATCCCGACCGGCATGGTTCCGGTACCGCCCAACACCATGTTCCCGATGATCCAGGACCCGAGCATCCCGCAGCCCTTTTCGGAAAATATCTACCGGCTCGGCGCTTCGATCAGCATGCCCGTTTTTGTAAAGTCGATCTTCACCCATGCGGAGCGGGCCGAAGCGCTGCAGCGCGGCGCCGCGTCGAAAAAGCGGATCAACCGTCTGAAAGACGAAGCGCTTATCGTCGGGAGCAACGCCACGCTCGGCTACCTGGATGCGCTCGACAAGGCACTCGACGCCAAATCGCGCGCGCTCGAAGCGACGCGCCGGGCCGTCGCCGTCAAGGTCGAAAACGGCCGCACCCCCGCTTCGGAGCTTTACCGGATCGACGATGCCCTGAACCAGGTCGCCATTGCGACAAACGGCGTCGCCCGTCAGCGGCAGACAGCTGCCGCCGGCATCGCGCGTCTTACCGGCATCGCGCTCGAAGCCCCCGTCGCGATGGAGCAGCAGAGCCGCCACCGACGCGGCGACTTCGCCCTGCTCGAACCGCAGCGCGCGGTGGTCGAGGCCGACCGTCTGAAGGCGCGTGCGGAAAAAGAGAAGCTCTACCCGGCACTTCTGGCCCGGGGGAGTTACGTGCGCAGCTACGGCGCCTCCTACAACAACGATACCGGCGTCTATGAAGGGTACGGCACCGTCGGAGTGGTGGTGAACATCCCCGTCCTGAAAATGGAGCAGTACGAAGCGATCGGCCTGGCGGAGCTCGAAGCAAGGTCGGCCGTGGTCGAACTGGAAAAACAGCGCGATGCAATGGACGCCGATGCGCGTGCGCTGGAAGGGGCGCTGCCGCTGCTCGAAGACTCCATCGTACTCTACGGCAAAAGCGTCGCCGATAAAAAGCGGCTTCGCGACATCGCCGAAACGGGCTATAGGAACGGCCGTCTCTCCGTGGAAGAGTACCTGCGCTACGAGGACGCCGTCGTCGAAAGCGAAGCGAACCTCTATCGGGCAGAGGCCGAAAAGTGGCAGACGCTGATGCAGCTTGCCGTCATCTACGGAAACAACATCGAGGAGATCGTCAAATGAACAGAGCCGTGAAAATCATGATTGCCGTCGCAGCCGTCGCGGCGCTCGGCGCGGCCGGCGTCAAGGCGGTCAGGAACGCCAAAGCCGAGGATGCCGCGGCACCGGCGGCGAAGCGCTACCCGATTGTTGTGAATACGATACAGCCGCGTGTCGGCGAGCAGACGCTGACGCTTCCCTACCTGGCAGAGGTGGGCAACGACGAGGACGTGCAGCTGGGCACCCGCATCAGCGCACGCGTCATGATGCTGAAACCCAGCGGCAGCCGCGTGGAGAGGGGAACGATCGTCGCCCGTCTCGATACGACGACGATCGACAGTGCGCTCGCGGGGACAGAAGATCAGATCAAAGCCGCACAGATTGCGTACGATAACCTGAACGCCGCACACGGTCGCACGCTGGAGCTTCTCAAGGTAGAGGGGGCATCCGTCGAGCAGTCGCAGCGCGAGCTGAGCGACCTCGCCGCGCTCGAGGCGAAAATCGCGGGATTGAAGCAAAAAGCGCTCGAACTGAAGAACGACCGCTCCTATGCGCTCATCGCCTCGCCGGTCTCCGGCATCGTCGCCGAAACCTTCGGCAGCGTCGGCGCGACGTGGAGTCCGGGCCGGCCGCTGCTCGCGGTCCGCGCCGACAACGGTTTCTATCTGCGGGTGCGCGTCCCGACCGCCCTGGCAATCGACGGGGTTCTCCTTGAAGGAGGGAACTACCCGGCCGTCGCGCTGGGAAGCAGCAGCGGCGCCCTGGCGGAGTACAAGGTCTACGTCAACGACAGGAAACTTACCAGCGGCGACCGTGTCGAGGTGAGCGTCATCGTATTCCGAGGGAAAGCGACGCGGCTGCCCTTTGACGCCCTGCTCAACCGCGGCGGCTCGAGCTACGTCCTCGTCGTCGAAGGGGAGCGGGCCCGGGCGCAGGAGGTCCATATCCTCCGGAGCGCCGAGGAGGGGGTGGTCGTCGGCGACGACCTCGAGGGACAGAGCGTCGTGCGTGCCAAGCCCGACATCCTGCTGCGGCTTGCCGGCGGCTATGCGCTGAAGGTCAGGGAGTAGCGGGCAATGTTCGAGTATTTCTACAGACGCCCCTATCTGCTCTATGCGCTGATCGCCGCCTTTTTCTTCATGGGGGCGGTCGGGCTGGTCGCGCTGCCCAAAAACCTCTTTCCCGACGTCAACCCGCCGCAGGTCATCGTCATCACGAAGGTTCCCGGCGCCACGGCGCAGGTGGCGGCCAACAGCGTCTCGAAACCGATCGAGCAGGAGATTTCGCGTCTGGCGATGGTGCGCGACGTCAGTTCGGTGAGCGTGGCCAACTTCTCCATCGTCAAGGCGGAATTCGATTACGACAAGGAGCTCGGCACCGCGGCGGTCGATGTGGCCAATGCGCTCTCCATCGCGAAGGCCGACCTGCCGTCGGACGCCAATCCCGCCGTCTATACGGCGGGGGACTTCACCCTGCCGGTCGACGTCATCGCGCTGAGTCCCAAAGACGGGAGTATGACGCTGGGCGACATCCGCAAGATCGCCGACAGTTTTATTAAACCCTATCTTCTGAGCAACGAGGCGATCGGCAACGTCGAAGTCTTCGGGGGGTATGAGAGCGCCATCACCATCGAAGTCGATCCGTTCCGGGCCAAGCGTTACGGTATCGATTTTGACGCCCTTGTCAAGGCGCTGCAGACGCTCAACCGCGATATCCCGATCGGCTTCGTCAAAGGCGACGGCGATTTCTATACCGTCACGTTTTACGGGGAACGCGACTCCATCGAACGCCTGAAACAGCTGCCGCTGCTGCCCAATGTCCGGCTCGCCGATATCGCGGACGTCGGCTGGAGCCACAAGAAGCGGAGCAGCGGCTACATCGGCAACGGCCGCAACGCCATCGCGCTGGCCGTGCAGCGCGCGCCCGGCGGGAGCGTACTCGATGTGAGCAAAGCCGCCCGGGCCGAGCTGAAAACACTCGAAGCGCAGTACCCGCGCATCCGTTTCGAGATCAGCGACACGCAGCGCGATCTGATCGAACAGTCCAATACCAACATGCTCGAAGCCCTGCGCGACGCCATCATCTTCACGCTGCTCGTCATCATGCTTTTCCTGGGCAACTTCCGTGCTATCGTAGCGGCAGGGGCATCCATCCCGATGGTCTTTTTCGCGACCATCGCCGTGATCTGGCTGAGCGGCGGGGAACTCAACATCGTCATCTATACCGCCGTCATCCTCGCCCTGGGGATGCTGGTCGACGATGCCGTCGTCGTGCTCGAAAACATCGAACGCCACCTGAACGAGATGCACGAGACGCTCGAAGAGGCCATCGTTCGCGGGACGAAAGAGGTCCTCAAACCGATCTTTTCGGGAACCGTGGCGACCGCCGCGATTCTCTTCCCGCTGATGTTCGTCGGAGGGTTCCCGGAAAAGATCTTCAGGCCGCTCATCGAAACGCTGATCATTGCCCTGACGGTGAGCTATTTCCTCTCCGTTACCTTCATCCCGCACCTCTCGAAACGGCTCTATAAAAACGGCACGGGCAAAACAAAGCCCGAACGTGCGCTCGAACGCCTCTACCAGAACACGCTCGGCCGCCTCGTCGCCCCTTATGTCGGCATGCTCCGTTTCAGCAACGGCGGACGGCGCGTTTTCCGGCGCGTCGCGCTGACACTCGGGGTACTCGTATTGCTGCTGGTTTCGCTCAAAAACATTATGCCGACCATCGGGCGCGACGCCATGCCGCCGATGGATACGGGGATCATCAAGGCGCAGATCGCCTTCGGCGCGAACGAAACGGTCGAAAGTGCCGAAGCGAAGATCCGGCCGCTGCTGACGTGGCTGCACGCGCAGCCGTGGGCGTTGCGCAGCTCCGTCGCCTTTGGGACCGAACCGGGGGTGCTCGGCCTGGGCAGCGGCAACGTCCCCTCCGAAGCGACCGTCACCGTCAATGCCGTCAACCGTTTTGAACGCGCCGACACGCTCTGGGAACTCGAAAACCTGATCCGGGACAGGGTCGCCGCCCTCGAGGGCGTCAAACGCAACGACGTCTATGACTTCGGCGCCACGCCCCTCTCTTCGGTCAAGGCGACGGTGGACACCCGGCTTTACGCCTCCACGCCCGAGGGGCTCGACGATGCGGCGCAGGGTGTCAGGGAGGCGCTTGAAACGGTCAGGGGGCTCACGTCGGTGTCGACCAGCTGGCAGAAGGATTTCACCGAGATCGAACTCCTCATCGACGAGAACCGGGCGCTGAGCTACGGCCTCACCCCCTACCGCATCGCCATGCAGATCCCGATCAAAGGGCAGGTCGTGGGGCTTTCCGGCAACCTGGCCTCGATGAACACCCAGCGCCTGCATCTCTACCTCAAAGGGAAGTTCGCCCAAAACATCGAGACGCTGCGGCTGCTGCCGGTCACGACGCCCTCGGGCGAAGTGCCGCTTTCGGCGCTGGCCGATTTCAAGGAACGGCTGACCTATGCGAAGATCGAACGCGACCGGCTGCTCTACAGCGTCGACATCAACGGCTACCGCGCCGTGCGGCCGACGACACACCTGACCGACGATGTCGTGGCCGCGCTTGCCCAAACACCGTTCGAGGGGATCGTCGTCTCGCAGGAGGGCGATATCGCGACGATCAAGGACAGTTTCGCGCGCATGCTCAAGGCGATCGCCCTTGGGGTGGTTCTGCTGCTGCTGACGCTGGTCGCCATCTACCGTTCGGTTCGTCTCGCGGTGATCATGATCGCCGTGCTGCCGCTCTCGCTGATCGGCGCGGCGTGGGGGATGCTGCTTTTCGGGAAGCCCAGCTGCATGCCGAGCCTGCTGGGGATTTTGCTGCTCTTCGGTATCATCATCAAGAACGCCATCCTGCTGGTCGACTTTTACCAGGAGCAGCGCGAAAAAGGGGCGTCGCCCTTTGAAAGTGCGACAGAGTCGGTCCGCATGCGTTTCCGTCCGGTCATGATGACGGCGTTCGCGACCATCGCCGGCATGGTCCCGATCGCACTGGAGCAGGCCGTGGGGCTTGAACGTCTCAGCCCGCTGGCAGACGTCGCCATCGGTGGTCTGCTGGTCGGTACGCTGCTGACGCTGGTCTACATCCCGATGCTGGCCTACAGTTTCGACCGCGGGCCGCGCGATCTCCGCGCCTGAATATTTTATGAGGAGTATGACGATGAGAAGAAACGTATGGCTCTTATGCCTCTGTTTCGCGGGGCTTTTTGCCGAAACGAAGCCGGTCACTTATGAGGATTATCTGAAGCGCTTCACCTACGAAGAGCGCAAGGCGATGAAGATCAACAAGGTCGAGCTGACGGTGCTGCTCGAGGAGGGGCAGGCGCAGCTGGTGGACATCCGCTTCCGCGAGGAGTTCGAGGCGTGGCACATGCCCATCGCGATCAACATCCCCCTTAATGAACTCCCGTCGCGCCTGGGGGAGCTCGACCGTACGAAGACCATCGTCACGGCCTGTCCCCACAAGGACCGGGCGATCATGGCCCGCACCTTTCTCGCGCTCAAAGGGTACGACGCCCGCTACCTGACCGACGGCCTGACGGGCCTGGCGGAGTACTGGCGCGGGGACAGCGCCCGGGAGTTTATCGAAGAGCGGCGCAAGCTGGAGCGGAAATAGCGTATGGAAGCGTTGCTGACCGAGTGGGTCGCTCACTACGGGATCGTCGCCGTCGCTGCGGCATTCGGCATCGGGGTGCTGACCTCTCTGGCGCCCTGTTCCATCGTCACCCTGCCGCTGCTGATCGGCAGCGTCCTGGGACTCTCGGCGGAGATGCCGCCGGAGCAGAAACGGCGCTTCACCCTGCAGTACGCCGTGCTCTTCGTCGCGGGGCTCGTCATCAGCTTCTCGCTGCTGATGCTGGCGGTGGCGAAGGCGGGGGCGATGCTGAGTCTTGCACCCTTCTGGGCTTACGGTCTCGCCTCGCTGGCGGCGTTCGTTGTGGTCGCCTACGCGCTGGGGTGGCTGGGCAGCGTCGACAAGGAGCGCATCGCCAAAAAGCTGCTGCGTTTCAAACTTTTCGGCGCCGTCGCGATCGGGATGATCTTCGGACTGGTCAGCACTCCCTGCGCTTCGGCGCCGCTGGTGGCGATCATCGCGGTGGCCGAGCAGAGCGGGTGGGCCTACTCCTACCTGCTGGTACTCGCCTTCGCCGTCGGCCACGGCATGCTGCTGCTGGCGGCGGGCGTCTCCCTGGGATTCGCCCAGAGCGTCGTCTCCAGTCCTGCCGCCGCCCGGGTGTCACGGGCGCTCAATGCCCTCTTCATCGCCCTGCTGGCAATGATCGGGGCCTATTTCGCCTACGAGGCGTTGATACTCTACTAAGAAGGAGCGTGAGATGTACCGAGTCGTGCTGTTAGGCATGATGTTGCTGCTTTCGGGCTGCAGCATGGAGCGAAGTTCACAGGGGGAGGCCCCGATGCTGGAGGTGACCTCCTACGAGACGGTCGATCCGCTGATCGGCAGGGGCAAACCGCTCCTGCTGGAGCTGGGATCGACGTCGTGCGGCGGTTGCCGGGACATGGCCCGCACCCTCTACGCGATCAAGCGGGACTACCCCCAGAGCGGAATCTATTTCGTCGACATCAAAAGCGAACGCTACGTCGCCCGGCAGTATGAGATCCGGATGATGCCGACGCAGGTGATCCTTGACGCTTCGGGGAAAGAGATCGACCGCCACATCGGGGTGACGGGCACGGCGGAGCTCCTTGAAAAGCTGCGGCGCTTCGGGGTGATCGAGTAGCCCCTACATTTCAAGGATGTTCGGCGCGATGCCCCAGTCGATAAAGGGGATGGCACCGAGGATGATGCCGACGATCCGGGCGAGGTCCGGCAGGGAGAGGGTGGCCCCGGCGTCGGGCTGCTCCGGCGAACGGCCGTAGAAGAGGAGGGTGACCTGCCGCGTCTTCGTGCGTACCTGGAAGTCGATCTTCTCCAGCAGCAGGGGCTCCGTATTCTCGGTCAGCGTGAGAGTCGCAGTGTCGGTCGGGTCCATCCCGGCGCTCTGGGGCGTCCGGGGGCGGATCGCTTTCGCCCCCTCGGGCAGCAGCCGCTCCAGGGCGGGGATGAGCCGCAGGAACATCGAGCGGGTGATCATGAAGTCGATGCGCTCCATCGGTTCGGCGTAGTTGAGCGTGAGCCGGATGCGGTCCTCGCGCCGGTCGTACTGTGCGGTAAAGGTCTTTCCCGTGATCATGGCCACTCCTGTCGCAACTATTATACTCCGAATTCGGCGGCGGGATTCACCCGCGGCGGCAGTTGCGGCAGATCCGGATCACGCTCCCCTCCAGGATCATCTGCACCTGCCGGGGCGTCATCGTATGCTCGGCGACAAAGGTCGTGTTGCGGCTGCGGTTGTGCACGGTGACGCGGCTCCCCTCGGTGATCTCTCGGCGCAAATCGGGGAGTGTCAGAACGTCCCCCTCGGCGACGGCGTCGTAGTCGCTCTCCGAGGCGAAGGTGAGCGGCACGATGCCGAAGTTGCAGAGGTTCTGCCAGTGGATTCGGGCGAAGCTCCTGGCAAGCACCGCCCGGACGCCGAGGTAGCGGGGTGCCAGGGCCGCGTGCTCGCGGCTGGAACCCTGGCCGTAGTTGAGGCCGCCGACGATGAAGGAGCCGGTTTCGCGCTGTTTCATCGCCCGGGCATAGTACCCCTCGTCGACGGGAAAGAAGGTGAACTTGGCGATTTCGGGGATGTTGCTGCGCAGCGGAAGCACTTTGGTGCCGGCAGGCATAATTTCGTCGGTGGAGATGTTGTCGCCGACCTTGATCAGAACGACCCCCTCGACGGCGGGGGGGAGGGGATCGAACTCGGGAAGGGGGGCGATGTTCGGCCCCTTGACGAGGGGTTCCCGCGAATCTCCCCCGGACGGCGGCGCCAGGGCCTCGCTGTTGAGCAGGTAGGTATCGGGCTCTTCAAATTCCGGGTAGGGGAATCCCAGGGTGCGGGGATCGGTGATGACTCCTGTGATGGCGGAGGCCGCCGCCGTTTCGGGGCTGCAGAGGTAGACCATATCCTCCTTCGTGCCGGAGCGGCCGGGGAAGTTGCGCGGCACGGTGCGGAGGCTGATCTTCTGCGTCGCCGGCGCTTCGCCCATGCCGATGCAGCCGCCGCATCCCGCCTGGTGGATGCGGGCGCCTTTGTGGATGAGGATGCCGAGATACCCCAGGGTACTCAGGTTCTCGAGGATCTGTCGGGAGGTGGGGTTGATGTCCAGGGAGACGTCGTCGTGGATCCGCCGCTCCCTCAGCATCATCGCCACGATGGCGAAGTCCCGCAGCCCGGGGTTGGCGGAGGAGCCGACGACGCACTGGTAGACTTTGCGGCCGGCGACCTCGCTGACGGGGACGACGTTGCCGGGGCTGCTCGGGCAGGCGATCAGCGGCACGAGGGTGGAAAGGTCGATGGCGATCTCTTCGTCGTAGGCCGCTCCCGCGTCCGCTTCAAGCGGCTCCCATTCCGCGCCCCGCCCCCGCGATTCGAGGAAGGCTTTGACGGCGCCGTCGGAGGGGAAAACGCTTGTCGTCGCGCCGAGCTCCGCCCCCATGTTGGCGATGACGTGGCGGTCCATCGCGCTCAGCGACGCCAGGCCGGGACCGTAGTACTCGAAGATCTTCCCGACCCCGCCGGTGACGTCGTAGCGGCGCAGCATCTCCAGGATGACGTCCTTCGCGCTGACCCAGTCGGGGAGGCTTCCCGTCAGCTTCACCCCGACGATGCGGGGCATCTTGACGTAGAAGGGCTCGCCGGCGATCGCCATCGCCACCTCCAGCCCGCCCGCGCCGACGGCGAGCATCCCCATCGAGCCCGCGGCGCAGGTGTGGCTGTCGGAGCCGAGCAGGGTGCGCCCCGGCCGGCCGAAGTACTCCATGTGGACCGGGTGGCTCACCCCGTTGCCGGGACGGCTGTACCAGATGCCGAAGCGGCGGCAGGCGCTCTGCAGGAAGAGGTGGTCGTCGGCGTTCTTGAAATCGGTCTGCAGGAGGTTGTGGTCGACATACTGCACGGAGACCTCGGTCGCGGCGCGCTCGAGCCCCATCGCCTCGAGCTCGAGCATCACCATCGTACCGGTGGCGTCCTGGGTGAGGGTCTGGTCGATCTTCAGGGCGATTTCGCTCCCTTCGCGCATCTCTCCCTCCAGCAGATGCGCCGCGATCAGTTTCTGTGTGACGTTCAGCGGCATGGGAACTCCTCGGTGTGGAATCGGATAAGTATACATTATACATCCTCCCCGCTCCGCCTCCGTAAACCCTGCAATCTAGAGGCCAAACGTAATCTTCGGTACAGCAAAGCATACGGAGGTACTGAAAGAGAGCGACCCCCGTCTCTTTTTAAGCGGAAATGGAGCGGAGGTGAGAAACAATATGGAAAACCGCGCCTGCCGCCGACCGTGGGATGCGCCCTCTTGAAGGAATCCGATGTCCAATCTTCACCAACTGATCTACGCACTTTCCGACGCTCTCGACCTGGTCGGGGTCGATGACGTCAACCACGGCAAACGGGTCGCCTATATGGCGCTCGAGTGCGCCAAGGTACTGCGGATGGAGCCGAAGCGCAGAGTGGATCTTTTCCACGCATCGCTCCTGCACGACTGCGGCGTCTCCTCGACGCGGATCCACGACAAACTGGTTTTCACCTTTGACTGGGAAGGGGCCGAAGACCACTGCATCCGGGGATACCAGATGCTCAACCGTTCCCACAAGCTCCGCCACCTGAGCAATATCATTCTCTACCACCACACCCACTACGAGATGCTCGAAGCGCTGGGGGTCGACGCGGAGACGGCTCTGCTGGCCAATCTGATCTTCATGGTGGACCGGGTCGATGCGTTGAATGCCCAGTTCCGCAAAGCCGAACCCGACATCTCGCCGCTCTCCATCGGTGAGAAGGTTCGTGAAGAGGTCTCCTCCTGCGCGGGAACCTTCTTCGACCCGCGGCTGGTGGAGGTCTACCTGGAGGCGTCGTCGAAGGAGGGGTTCTGGTTCACCCTCGACCAGGAACCGCTGCACCGCTACCTGATCGCCTACCTCGAAGGGCTGGTCGCGGAGAACGTCGACATGTCGGAACTGCACGAGGTCGCGGAGATGTTCGCCCTTTTCGTCGACGCCAAGAGCCCCTACACGGCGGACCACTCCTACGATGTCGCCAAGTTGTCGCGGTTTATTGCCAAACGGATGGAACTGAGTCCCGACATCTGCAGCAAGATCGAGGTCGCCGGGCTGCTGCACGACCTTGGGAAACTGCGGATTCCCGATGAGCTGCTCGATAAGGAGGCGGCGCTGACGCCGGGCGAGTTTGACACGATCAAGGTGCATGCCTACGAGACGAACCAGATTCTCTCCCAGATCAAGGGGCTGGAGGATATCGCGCTCTGGGCGTCGCAGCACCACGAACAGCTCAACGGCAAGGGGTATCCCTACCATGCCGTCGGCGTCGAGATGCCGCTGCCCTCACGGATCATCGCCGTCGCGGACATCTTCCAGGCCCTGGCCCAGCACCGTCCCTACCGCAAGGGAATGAAACCGATGGATATCTACCAGATCCTGGCAGGGAAGGTGGATCAGGGAAGTCTCGATGCCGAAGTGGTGGAAGTGGTGAAGGAAAATCTGCAGGAGTGCTGGGAGCTGGCCGTGGCCAACTCCTTCAACACGACGATGATGCGCTAAGCGGTCGCGCTCAGCGGTTTTCGCCCCAGCGTCGTTTTCTGCGCGAGGCGATCAGTTCGACAAAGCCGGCCATACCGACGAGAATGGCGAAAGTCAGCAGCAGGTACTCCATCTTGATCTCCTTGATTCAAAGTAGGGTGTCACATTATAGGCATCTTGCATTTGCACGAAGCGTTCCATGACATTTAGCCCCGCTTTTTAAGAAAAGCGGGTTAGGAGGAGCAGCTGAGCTGGATGCTGCGGAACTGCTGCGGCGTCGCTCCGGCGTAGCGTTCGCAGTCGGGGTGTTCGCCGTAGGGATCACGGGCCAGCCGCAGCAGGGTTTCGATGCCCGACGGGTCGCCGGCTTCCGCCCGGTCGATCGCCTCCTGGAGCATGTAGTTCTTCAGGACATACTTCGGATTCGTTGCAAGCATCGCCGCGTGGCGCGTCTGGGTGCTGCGGGTCTCCTCCTTGAGACGGGCGTCGTAGGTCTCGAGCCACGTGTGCAGGGCGCTGGGCAGGAGGAAAAGTCCCTCCAGCGGTGTGGGGTCCCCGTCATAGCGGCTCAGCGCGCGGAAGAAGGGGGTGTAGTCGACGGCCTGCTCCTGCATCAGCTTCAGCAGGGAGCGCAGCAGCATGCGGTCTTCGGGAAGCTCCCGCTCCAGCCCCAGCTTCGCCCCCATTTTTCGGGCGTAGGCGTCGGTGTAGAGGCTGCGGAAACGCTCCAGCAGCGCTTCCATCCGCTCCTGCTGCACCAGCGGGCTCAGCGCCACCATCAGCCGCGAGAGGTTCCACTGCCCGATGTAGGGCTGGTTGCCGAAGCTGTAGCGCCCCTCCGTGTCGGTATGGTTGCAGACGTAGTCGATGTCGTAGTGGTCCAAGAAGGCGTAGGGGCCGTAGTCGATCGTCAGCCCGGCGATGGACATGTTGTCGGTGTTCATCACCCCGTGGTTGAAGCCCACCGCCTGCCAGTCGGCCATCAGCGCCGCCGTGCGTTCGGTGATCTTTTCGGCCATCAGGAAGTAGCGGTCCTCCTCGTCCTGCAGTTCGGGGTAGGACTCGGCGATGACGAAATCGGCGAGGGCCTCGAGCTTGGCGTACTTGCGCTTGTGATAGAAGTACTCGAAGCTGCCGAAACGGATCCAGCTCGGCGAGAGACGCAGCACGATCGCCCCCGTCTCCCACCGCTCCCGGGCGATCTCCTCGTCGCTGCCGATCAGGGCGAGGGCGCGGCTGGTGGGAATGCCGAGGCCGTCCATCGCCTCGCTGAGGAGGTATTCGCGCACCGAGGAACGCAGCACCGCGCGCCCGTCCCCCTGGCGGGAGTAGCGGGTCTGCCCGGCGCCTTTGAGCTGCATGTGCCAGCCGTTGGCGGTGCCGATGTTGATGGCGCGCCCGTCCCCGAGGCGGGGGACGTAAAAGCCGAACTGGTGGCCGGCGTAGCACATGGCGTAGGGGTCGCTCCCCTCGCAGAAGGTCTCGCCGTTGAGCAGGGCCTGCAGGTGGCCGCGGTCGAGGGCGGAGGGGTCGAGCCCCAGCAGCGCCGCCGCGTCGGGACTGTGGCTCAGCAGCCGCGGGTTTTTCAAAGGACGGGGTTTTACCCTGTGGTAGAACTCCTCGTCGAGGTTCAGGTAGTCGTTGCGCACGCGCAGGTCAGTCAGTTTCATGGGTAGATTTTTAGACGCTTTTGGATTTGGTTTCGATGATGGATGCATATTAGATGCGAGGTCACAGGTTCGCCGCGCCTACTCCGCTTCGGGAGGGGGCGGCGTTTCATCGGGTTCCGTTTCGGAAGGCGTTTCCCAGCGTATCATCGGGGTGGGGGTCCGCCTGACGGTGAGGGAAAAGATGTCGGGGCGCGCGTAGTGGCCGGCGACGTCGAGGTTCCAGCGGGTGCCGCGGAGCTTCTCGGGATCCACCTCGGCGTAGAGGATACCCTCCTGTTGGTGGAGGGGGCCGGCGAGGACGGTGCCGTCGGGATCGACGATCATGCTGTGGCCGCTGTTGATCCATTCGCCGGCCGTCTCGTAGTAGGGCTCCAGCTCCGGAAGCGCGGCGAGGAGGTCGGCTTTTTTGTAGGCCATGCAGCAGCCGATGACGTAGGTGCCCCCCTCCCGCCCGATATGCTGCAGCGACGCCTGCCAGGTTTTGCTCTCGTCGTAGGTGGGGGCGACGTAGAGGGATATCCCCTGGGCGTAGAGGCTGTAGCGGGCGAGGGGCATGTAGTTCTCCCAGCAGGTGAGGCCGCCGAGTTTTCCCAGCGGCGTATCGAAGAGCTCCATGCTTCCCGTACCTCCGTACCCCCAGACGGTCCGTTCGGAGAGGGTGGGGACGAGCTTGCGGTGGCAGCCGAGGATGGTGCCTGCGTCGTCGATGTAGAGGCGGCTGTTGTAGAGGCTCCGGCCGCTCTCGGCGTCGTTGCGCTCGTTGATCCCGACGACCACGTAGGCCCCGGCCGCTTTTGCCGCGGCGCAGAGCCGCTGCGTCGCCTCGGAGGGGATGGCGACGGCGGCTTCGAGCAGCTTGCCGTAGAGTGCGCGGTTCTCGGTGATCCTTCCGGCGGGAAGGTTCCAGATCCAGTCGGGATAGGCGGGGATGAAGACTTCGGGAAGGACGACCAGCCGCGCCCCGTTGTCCGCCGCCTCGGCGATAAGACGGCACGCCTTCTCCACGGTTGCCTCCCGGTCCATGAATACCGGGGCCGCCTGGACGGAGGCTACCTTGAAGGGTTCGTGTAGCATGATGCACCTCCTTTTTTCCATTGTAGTCCCATGAAACTGGATAGACCGGAGGTTTCGGGGATAGTTCTCCCCTGTCAGAAAAGTTGAAGTGATATAAAATAAAGTTATGGATTCTGGTTGTCCGGGCTGCGCTTCACCGCTATCGGCGAAACGCTCCCCGGGCGTTCCCGCCCTCTCAGGGGGTGTGCGGGGGCGTTTTGACGAAGAGGATCGTCATTAGCACCAGCGCAACGAAAACAGTCAGCGAAGCGATCCCCAGGATCGGGTCGAGCGTCTCCAGCGTCATGAACTCCCCGTAGAGCAGAAAGAGCGCAACGGTCAGCACGAAGGTGCCCGCCTGGTGGAGGTAGAACTGGACGCGGGCCAGCGGCGTCGCGATCGCGTTGAGCCACAGCTTGTGGCAGAGGGCGTAGACAAAGGAGACGACGAAGCCCACCAGCATGATATGGGCGTGGGTCACGAGCTGGCCGTGGTCTTTCGACGCGGCCATGTAGATGCCCAGCATTAGCCCGGCGATGGCATAGGTTAGTGCCGTAACGACGTATCTTCGGTCCATGGAGTGCTCCTTGCGCTCATTTAGGCAGCCGCATGTTGACGGATACCGGAGTGTTCGGAAGCGGCGGCCGCCTTGGCCGCTGCGTTTTCGGTGCACCTTCGCAGCGCTATCGCAGGGCGCGTGCACGCTTCCGGATATGGTGGTACCATCAGTCTACTGCATCAACGTGCCGTTTCGTCGTTAAGCCGAGCAAAAAAGTGGGAATTGGAGATGCGCCCCCAGACGGAGGCGGGGAGGAGGCGCGTTACTCTGTGGTGAAAGCGCTACGCGCCGCCGGGAGCTACTGTTCGTAGGCGTAGTGGACCTGCTCGCTGTCGAACATTGCGTCGATACGGGCCTTGTCGCCCCGGGCGATGGCATCGAGAAAGTCCGCCTCGAGGGTTTTGCTCTCCTTTTCAAACCAGAGCCGCTTGTTCGCGATCAGCTCCGTGACCCTGCGGACGTCCCGTTTCATCAGGGAGAGGTCGATGACGTAGCGGCAGATGTGTCGGGCGAGATTGCTTACCTCGCCGAAGGCGTGTTCGAGGTCCTCCTCGGGGGCGCCGTGAGCGATCAGCATCGCGGCCATCCGTTTGTAGTGCTCCTCTTTTTCAAAATCGCCGTCCTCGTAGCTCCGTTTGATCAGCGCGGCGACCGCCGTCAGGGGGTGCACGCCCGCGTCGTTCGCGGCGACGGCCGATGCGCCCATCTCGAGGATCTGCTCCAGGGCAGCCAGGTCACCCGATTCGATGGCGTTGAATATGGCTTGTGACATGATGGCTCCTTTGGTCGGGGGGATATAGGGCATTATAACGCGAATTTATACCGATGTTCAAACCGTGCACCGGATACCTGTGCGGCCGGCGATGCCGCTGATGACGGACCCCTCGCTGCGTCGGGGAGGTTGGCAAGGATGCGGCCGGCCGCGGGAAGGGGAGGTTATTTCCCGCTGACCCGATCGATCGCCCTGGAGGCGGCATAGAGGTCGTAGTAGGCGTCATTGTAGGCGTTGCGCGCGGCGGTGAGGTCGGACTGGGCGGTAAGCAGGGTGAGGGTGTCCACCTCGCCGTAGTCGTAGCGGTCTTTGGTGATGCGGTAGTTCTCCTCGGCGCTCTCCTTCGCCCGTTCGGCGACGCTGCGCGCGCTCTTGGCGACGCGGTAGGCTTCGTAGACGTTGGTGAGCTGGGTGGAGAGGTCGAGCTTCATCGCCGCGATATCGGCGTTCTGGGAAGCGATCAGCTCCAGGACCCCCCTGCGACGGGCCTCGTCGGCGCGGCCGCGGTAGAGGTTCCAGCTGGCGTTGAGGGTCGTGGTGAAGAGCTTCTCGTGCTGGACGGTGCTGCCGTTGAACTGCAGGGACTTGTCGTTGATCGTGTAGTCCGCCTGCAGGTCGACGCGGGGGTAGAAGCCCGCCGTCGCCGCCGTGTACTGGGCATCGAGGGCGTCGCGCAGGCGGTAGAGGGCCTGCAGCTCGCTGCGGTTGGCGTAGGTCGATGCGAGCAGGGCGTCGAAGGGGAGCGGTTCGGAAATGGCCGTGGAGAAGTCCTCCACCGTCTCTTCGGGGGCGAGGCCGCCGCCGAGGACGCTGCCCAGGTCGCTGCGCGTACGCACCAGGGCGCTTTTCGCCGCCACGAGGGCCTGTTCGGCGGCGAGGCGCTGCACGTCGATGAGCAGCAGCTCGTTCTTGGCGACGATCCCCTGTTCGTAGCGCACCTTGGTGTCGTGGTAGGAACGCTCCAGCGACTGCAGGCTCTCCTCCCGGGTCTGCACCGCCTTCTGGGCCTTGAGGTAGGCGGTGTAGGCGTTGACGACGGCGAGCTTCAGGTCGGCCTCCGTCGCCGTAAGCAGCAGCAGCTGCGCATCGGTGGTTGCGGCGCTGGCGTCGAGGGTCGCTTTGTCCGCCAGGCCGTTGAAGAGGTTGTACTTCGCCGTGAGGCTGTAGTGGTAGGCGGGGGAGTAGCTAAACGCCGTCGTCTTGTCGACGTCGCGCCAGTTGAAGCCGGCGTCGAGGGTCGGGTGGAAGGCCGCCTGGGCGCCCATTTCATTGCTCTGGGCGTAGCGGACCTGGCTCTGGGCCTTGAGCAGCGCCGGGGCATGTTCCGTCGCCCGGCCGATCGCCTCGTCGAGGGTCAACGACCAGAGCGACGCGGTGGCGGTGAGGGTGAGAATCAGGGTTTTCATGCGGCTTCCTCCTTTTGGGTGCGCCGTTTCTCCATACCGATGGCGAACTGCATCAGCGCCGGGGTGACGAAGAGGGTGAAGATCATCGAGATGCCCAGACCGCCGGTGATGACGGAGCCGAGCCCGCGGTAGAACTCCGAACCCGGACCGGGGACGAGGACCAGCGGCAGCATCCCGAAGATGGAGGTCATCGAACTCATGAAGATCGGGCGCAGACGGCTGTAGGTCGCCTCGATGATCGCCTCTTTGTATTCCATTTCGTGGTAGCGGACGTTGTTGAGCGACTGGTGGACGATGAGGATCGCGTTGTTGACGACGATCCCGATAAGGATGATAAAGCCGAGCATCGTCAGGATGTCCAGGGGCTGCGGGGCTACGAAGGCGTTGGTCAGGCTCAGCCCGACAAAGCCCCCCGCCGCCGCCATCGGGACGGTGAACATGATCACGAGCGGGTAGACGAAGTTGCCGAAGAGTGCGCTCATCAGCAGGTAGACGATGGCCAGGGCGAAGAGGAGGTTCCATTTCATCGAGCCCACCGTCTGGGCGAGCTTGTCCGCCTTGCCGGCGAGCTTCACCTCGGCCCCCTTGAACATCCCCTTCGCGCGCATGCCCTCAAGGATCCCCCTGTCCAGGGTCTCCACCGCCTCCTCGAGGGTCATCGTCATCGGCGGGGTCACCTGCAGGGTGATGGTCCGCTTGCCGGCGACGTGGCGGATCTTCGTGATGCCCGTCGTATGGACCAGGCGCGAAAGCTCCGAGATCGGTACCAGCCCCGCCTTGGGGGTCGCCACCTGGGTGCGGTAGAGGGCCTCGGGGGAGTTGATCGTTTCGTCGTCGGCCTTGAGGATCAGGTCGATCGACTTTTTCCCCTCCTCGACGTATTCGCTGATCTTGCGGCCGTCAAGTAAAACGTCCGCCGCGAAGCCGAAGCCGCTGCTGTTCATTCCCACCGAGGCCAGGGCGTTGCGGTCGGGCAGCAGCCGCGCCTCGGGAAAGAGCACCTCGATGGAGGGGACCGGGCGTACCTGGGCCCCGGGCATCTGCTGGGAGATCGTACCGAAGAGCATGCCGCCGATGTTGGCGAGGGTGGTCATATCCTCGCCGCTGATGTCGATGTCGATGTTGCGCCCCTCGCCGATCCCCTGTTCGAAGACGCCGCGCTGCAGGGTGATGCCGAAGATCCCCGGGAAGCTGTTGACCGCGGGCATCATAAAGGGGATGTACTCCGCCGCGCGCTGTTCGGCGTCGGAGATCATCCCCTGGATGATGAAGTCCCCGCTGGAGACGAAGAAGGTGCGCTTGATCGGCGGTACGCCGCCCATCTCCTCGCCGTAGTGGGGCTTCATGTAGTCGTAGAGACCGTAGCCCACGGCTTTTGACTCCGCCTCGGAGAGGCCCGGGGGCGGGATGAGGATGTTGAGTACGAGGTTCTGGTTCCCCTGGGGGAGGTACTCCATCTTCGGGAAGAGAAGCCAGATGGTGACGAGCGCCGCCGCACCGAGGGAGGTGACGGTGAGCAGCTGGTTGAGGGGGCGCTTCAGGCTCCAGCGTACGCCGGCCATGATGAGGGCATTGACCGCCCCCCCGAAGCGCACCAGCAGGCTTTCGTGCCGCTGCTTTTGCGCGAGTTCCTCGTCGGTCAGCGTGTGCTCCCTGGAGGTGAACTTCATCAGCTGGGTCCAGAGCATCGGGATGACGGAGATGGAGACGAAGAGCGAGAAGGTGATCGCCGCGGTGACGGCGATGGCGATATCCTTGAAGAGCTGCCCCGCCTCGGATTCGAGGAAGATGACCGGCAGGAAGACGGCGATGGTCGTCAGGGCCGAGGCGATCAGCGCCCCCCACACCTCCATGGCCCCGTCGTGGGCCGCCTGGAAGAAGCGCTTGCCCATCTTGCGGTGGCGGTCGATGTTTTCGAGCACGACGATGGCGCTGTCGAGCAGCATCCCCACGGCGAAGGAGATCCCCGCCAGGGAGATGGTGTTGAGGCTGCGGTCCATCGCGCTGAGCACGATAAAGGTGGAGATGATGCTGATCGGGATCGCCAGGGCGACGACCGCCGTCGCCGAGAGGGAGCGGAGGAAGAGCAGCAGGATGATGACCGCCAGCACGCCCCCGACGGCGATGTTCTGTTTGACGAGGTCGATGGCCCCCTGGATGTAGTCGCGCTGGTCGTAGAACCACTCCAGCCGGATCTTCTTGGCAGGGAGCACTTCGGCATTGAGGGTTTTGACGACATCCTCGACGCGGTTGGTCGTGTCGACGACGTTGGCGGCGGGATCGACGCGGATGCCGTAGATGAGGGCCTTG
This sequence comes from Sulfuricurvum sp., assembly GCA_003245815.1. GTDB lineage: Bacteria > Campylobacterota > Campylobacteria > Campylobacterales > Sulfurimonadaceae > SZUA-415. The sequence goes on along the minus strand of QKCD01000022.1, from coordinate 267 downwards.
TTGATCCCCTGCGCCTTCGTGGCGACGAGGATATTTGCCTTTACCTTTTCGTACCCCTTCTTCACGATCGCGACGTCGCCGAGGCGGACGGTGCGTGTGCCGTCGTGGAAGAGGATCATCTGCTCCAGCTGTTCCGGGGAGGTGAAGCGGGCCGTCGTACGGACGCGGTAGGTGCGGCGGTCGATGTCCACGGTACCCGCGGAGGTGTCGCGGTTCTCCGCCTGTACCGCTGCGGCGACCTGCTCGATGGTGAGACCGTAGGCGGCG